>DBTW01000005.1:2044-4044 GCA_002307245.1 Spirochaetaceae bacterium UBA1306
CGCAGCCTCCACGCGGGCCGCAGCCGCAACGACCAGGTCGCGCTCGACCTGCGGCTCTGGCTGCGCAAGGCCTCGAGCGAGGCTCGCGGCGCTATCCTCGACGCCTTGGACGCGCTCTGCGAGCTCGCCTCCAGGAACGTAGGCAGCCTCATGCCCGGCTACACGCACATGCAGCGGGCCCAGCCTGTGACCTTCGCGCACCACCTCCTCGCCTGGTGCGCCGCCCTCGAGCGCGACTACGGCCGCTTCGAGGACGCCGACGCGCGCGCGGACGAAAGCCCCCTGGGCGCCTGCGCCCTGGCCGGCACCGGGTTGCCCGTCGACCGCGAGGCCACGGCCTCGTACCTGGGCTTCGCGCGGCCCTCGCGCAATTCGATGGACGCGGTGGCCGACCGCGACGCCTGCGTCGAGTTCGCCTCGGCCGCGGCGACCCTGCTCATGCACCTCTCGCGCTACTGCGAGGAGATCGTGCTCTGGGCCTCGGCCGAGTTCGCCTTCGTCGCGGTCGACCAGAGTTGCTCCACGGGAAGCTCGGTGATGCCGCAGAAGCGCAACCCCGACCCGGCCGAGCTCATCCGGGGCAAGTCGGGCCGCGCCTACGGCGACCTCGTCGCCCTGTTGGTGATGCAGAAGGGCCTGCCCCTGGCCTACGACCGCGACCTGCAGGAGGACAAGGCCCTGGTCTTCGACGCGGGCGACACGGCGAGCTCCTGCGCCTCGGCCTTCGCCCGCCTGGTCCAGGCCCTCGAGCCCAAGGCGGACCGCATGCGCGAGGCGGCCGAGGACGGCTGCCTATGGGCGGCGGACGCCGCGGAATTCCTGGTGCTGAAGGGCGTGCCTTTCCGCACCGCCTACGCGGCCGGGCGCAAGCTCGTGGAGGCGCGCGCCGCCGCGGCGGGGCCGGCCAAGCTCGGTCGATCGCCCGCCGTCGGTGCCGTCATCGCCGACCTGGGCAACGAGGGCCTCTCCGCCCTCCACGAAGCCTGGAGGGGCGTCGACTCGGGCGAGCTCACGCGCTACCTCTCCCTGGACGAGTGCATCGCCCGCCGCGACCTCGTCGGCGGCCCCGCTCCGAGCCGCGCGCGTAGCGAGATCGAGCGCCTCCGCGCCTTCGTCGCGGATAAAAGGACGAGCCTGAAGTAGCGCCAATCGCGGCCTATAGCCGCTGAAGAGCGCCGAAGAGGGCGCCGTCCATCGCCACCGCAAGGTGGCGCAGGGCGGTGCCCTTTTTTTCGATAAAGGAGCATGGATCGTGATCGACTACGATAAGGCTTCGATTAGCTACGACTACACGAAAGGGATCGACGAGGCGGTTATCGGGCGGATGGCGGCGAAGGGCGCCTTCGCCCATCGCGACGGGAGCGTCCGCTGCGGCGGACGAAGGGCCAGGGTCCTCGATTTCGGCTGCGGCACGGGCAATTATTTATGGAGCCTGACGAGCCTCATCGGCTCAGGGAGCCTCCCGGACTGCGAGCTCTTCGGCCTTGAGCCCTCTGCGGGCATGAGGGCCAAGGCGGCCGCGAAGAATCCCGGCCTCGCGATTCGTCGATGGCGACCACGGCGGTCTTCCCTTCGCCGACGGCCTTTCGATCTAGTCTACATGACCGACGTGATACACCACGTTCCCGACCTCGACCTCCTCTTCGAGGGCTTCTTCTCGAAGCTCGCGCCGGGAGGAAGAATCTGCGTCGTCACCGAGTCCCATAGTCAGATAGGGGCGCGCTGGTACAACGCCTACTTTTCGAGCCTCGATTCGAACGAGAAGGCTCGGTATCCCGATATCGATGAAATCGCGCAACGCGCTTCTATGGCGGGCTTCAATTTCACGGATCATGAGATCATCGAAGGCGAGGGCCAAGGCATCGTCGATGAAGCCTTCTTGAAATTGGTCCGCGAGAAGGGCTATTCGATGTTCCGCCTCCTCGATGAGGCAGAGTACGAGACGGGGCTCTCGGCTTTGGAATCGGACCTGGGCAGGACAATCGCGGCGGAAGGCGCCG
>DBTW01000005.1:4401-11433 GCA_002307245.1 Spirochaetaceae bacterium UBA1306
GCTCTTCAGACGGAGCTGTATGACGGCTGGGTCCTGCGTTTCGCCGAGGGTTACACGAAAAGGTCGAACTCGGTGAACGCCCTCTACCCCGGGAGCGAGCGGCTCGGCCTCGGCGAGAAGATCGAAGCTTGCGAAAAGGCCTATGCGGCTCGGGGGCTTCCGACGGTGTTCAAGGTCCTGAGCTTCCCCGAGCATGAGCCGCTAGACGCCGAGCTCGAGGCTCGAGGCTACGAAAGGCTCGACGGGACCTTCGTCAGGAAGCTCGAGCTGGGCGAGAAGCCCTGGCGGGCCGCCGAGGCGCGCGCGACCAGTGCTGAGGCTGTCGCCTCCATCGAAGGCGGCTTCAGTCCCGCCTGGATCGACGGCTACTGCTCTTGCTCGGGCAACGCGGAGAGGCGCGACCTCGTCGCCGCCCTTCTCGCCAATGTCCCTCCGAAGCTGGCCGTCGCCAGCGTCAGGCGAGACGGCGAGATCGTCGCCTGCGGCTACAGCCCGATGGAGCGCCGCTGGGTCGGCTTCTACGACATAGTCGTGCGGCGCGAGCTGCGGGGACAGGGCCTCGGCGAGGCTATCATGCGAGTCCTCCTCGAGGCGGCGGTCGATTCCGGCGCAAGGCGAGCCTACCTCCAGGTGGTTGCGGGCAACGCGCCGGCCGAGAGGCTCTACGACAAGCTGGGCTTCCGCGAGGAGTATCGGTATTGGTACAGGAGAAAAGCCTGACTCCGCGAAAGATGCCATATTCCATGGGGAGTTTCCGAATACTATAAGCCCAGGATTTCGGACAGTAATCGGGAGGTGAATAAGGTGACTACGGTCCTTCCTGTAAAGACGGAAGGAGACCGTAGTTTTACAAAGTCTTGAGGTTCGGATGCATGATGAGTGATAGTTTGTAAGAAAATACCTGCGCTCACAAAAATCCCAGAAATGCATACGGCTAATTATTTTAACTAAAGCAATTTACTGTTTTTTTCCACAAGCTTCATAACACTATACTATAATCGGCCGCTACTCGCGGAAGATCCTATCCTGGCGTGAAGTACGAGGGCGTCTCCTGGGCTGTGCTATACTCAAGTCCATGCTTGATTGCATCCTCCTCGCCGCCGGGGGCTCGACGCGGATGGGCGCCATGGGCGGCGTGGCCGCCTCGAAGCCCCTCCTGCCCTTCACGCCCGCGGGGGCTGGCGACTTGCCTACCGGCAAGCTGACCCTCGTCGAGACCGCTGCTCGAGCCGCCCTCGGAGCCGGCTGCCGCGTCCTCATCGTGCTCGGCCATCGAGGAGAAGAGGTCGCCTCCCTCTTCGAGAAGCCCTACTATGCAGCTTTGCGCGGGTCCGGGCTTCTCGTGTTCGCTCACAACCCTCGCTGGGAGGAGGGGATGGTCGGCTCGATACAGGCTGCCCTGGAACTGACCTCCGGCGATGCCTTCTTCGTCGCCCACGCCGACATGCCCTTCGTGGAGAGCGCCGACTACCTCGCCCTCGCCGCCGCCAGGGCCGGCGCTGCCGCCCGGCCCGGCTGGGGAGAGACGGCGTTCTTCGCCTCGCATGATGGCGAGAGCGGCCATCCCGTCCTCATGCCAAGCGCCTGGATCACCGCCATCGCGGCCATCGGACCCGGGGAGAAGCTTCGGCCCTTCCTCGCCGACCGGCCATCGATCCTCGTCGAGACGGGCGAGAGAGCGTTGCGCGACATAGATACCCCCTCGGACTATCAAGCCGCCATCGCGGCTTGCAAGGGCCCGAAAACGATGTGATACTCCTATCGTCATACTCGACGGAGGGATTATGCGATGGCTAGTATCGCTCGCCTTGCTTGCGTTTTTATTGCCGGCCTTATCCTGGGCGCAGGCCTCGCCCTCGTCCTTGACCGCTGCCTCCCCGGGAGCCTCGCCCTCGAGCTCGAGAGATCGGAGCGCGACCTGGGAGAGGCTCGAGGAGCTCTTGAGTCTGCTCGAGAGCTCGGCAGAAGCCTCGAGCGCGGACTCGAGGAGTCTCGAGGCCTCGCTCAAGGATGCGCGCTCGAGCTTGACCGAGCTGTCGTCAAAGCTGAGCGAGTCGGAGACGCGAGCCGACGAGTTGTCGTCCTCGCTCGAGCGCTGCGCGAAGTCGCTGGAGCTCTCCGAGGCATCGCTCAAGCAGGCGAGGGCCCTAGCCTCCCGTAACGAGCTCGATCTCAGGCTCTGGAGGGGCGCGGCCGTCGTCGGCCTGGCCCTGGGCATCGGGGGCCTGGCCGGAGGCATCCTGGTCGCGGCGCGCTAATTCGACCGAAAGCTATGTTATAATCCGAAACCGTGCGGATCAGGACCAAGCTTCTCGCCCTAGTATTCCTCGTCGCCGGCGGATTCCTCGGCAATACCGTCCTCTCGATACGCACGTATCGGGAGGTCGCCGCCATCCGAGGCGCCATCGACGGCGGCGTGAGGCTCATAGCCCAGTCGCGGAAGTCGCACGGGCTCATGACCGACCTCGTGTTCGACCTCTTCAGCCCCCGGATCTACTCGACCCTCCAGGGCATCATCCTCGCACCGACGAGCGTCTCGACCCAGCGCGAGTGGAAGCAGTCGGTCGAGCAGTTCCGCTCATCGTACTCGGCCTTCATGGCCGACTCCACGCTGCGCAGGCTACTCGCCGACGAGGAGCTCAAGGCCGCATACGAGGTCGCCGGCACCTTGAGCGAACGTGCCTTCGCCGAGTTCAAGGGCCTGGACGCCGACTTCACCCTCCTTCGCGAGAAGTACAAGGGCAGCGAGGAACTGTATAGCCGCCTCCAGCTATCGAAGGACGAATCCCTCTACGCCGTATTCGACCATATGCGGGCCTCTTCCTTCTACCTCGGCAACATCTTCGAGAGCTACCTCGACCGCTTCGTCGGCGTCCTCGAGCAGAGCGCCGAGCGCGAGCAAAGGCGGGCCGTCCTCGTCTACCTCATAGTGAGCGCCCTGGTCACGGCCTTCGCGGTCGCCGGGGTCCTGGCCACGACGAAGTCGATACTCGCCAACGTGGCCCTGGTCGACGGTGCGGTGGAGCGGATGTCCGAGGGCGACTTCTCGATGCGCCTCGCCCCCGATGGCCATGACGAGCTCGGCCTCCTCGCGGAGCGCGTCAATCTCTTTGCGGCCCGGCTCAAGGCCAACGTCGATTCCCTCACGACCATCCTGGGCGACGTGAACAGCGCCGTGCCCGAGGCTCCCGACCTCGATCGCATACTAGCCATCGTCACGGACGCCCTCTTGCGCGAGAAGGGAGCCGAGGGCGCGGCGATCTGCCTACTCGAGGGCGGGCTGGTGGCGAGGAGCACCTGGTCGGGCTTCTCGCCTGTAGCCTCCTGGGACCTCCTAGTCGCCAGCTGTTCGGAGTCGCCCTCCGGCGATCTCCCTGACGGCCCGCTAGCGCGCAGCGTCTTCCTCCGCGGCGGCGCCTCTGGCGGCGCCTCCGCGAGCGACCTAGGCTTCGATCCCCTCTTGCGCTCGGCCGTGGCCGTACCATTAGTCGCCCGGCGCCGCCTCGAGGGCCTCTGCGTCTTCGCGCGCAGGAGCCGGGAGTTCACCGACCTCGAGCTCGCACAGCTGGAGTCTTTCGCCGACTACGCAGCACAGGTCATCGACAATGCCATCGCCAACGCGGCCTTGAGGGCTCGCAGCGACGCCGAGTACCGGGCCCTTCAGTCCCAGCTCCAGCCGCACTTCCTCTATAACGTGCTAAATGGGTTCATGGCCCTCAACCGGATGGAGGACAGGGCCGTCCTCGAGTCCTCCCTCCTCGCGCTGCGGGACATGATGCGTTATACGCTCGAGCACGGCCAGTCAGCATCGGTGGCCGAGGAGTTCGATTTCCTCGAGCGCTACTGCCGCCTCCAGAAGCTCCGCTTCGAGGACCGCTTCTCCTACGAGCTCGAGCTCGGTGACGAGGCGGCGAGCCTGTGCATACCCAAGCTCCTCGCCCAGCCCCTGCTCGAGAACGCCCTCATTCACGGCATCGAGCCCTCGGACCGGCCTTGCAAGGCGACCATGTCCGCCCGCGTGATCGAGGGCAAGCTCGTCATCGAGGTCGCGGACGACGGGGTCGGCTGCGATCCGCTCTCGATTAACGAGCGCAGCCGGATCGGGATCGGCAACGTGCGCGAGCGCCTCGCGCTCCTGTATTCTCGCGCCTCCCTCGAGCTTGAGGGGGGAAGGGGAAGGGGTTTCGTCTCGCGGATCTCGATCCCCATAGCCGAGCTGGAGGTCCAGGCATGAAGCTCCTCTGCCTTTCCGCGCCGAAGGGCGCAATGCCACGCCCTTCGGCGGCCTATGAGGAGTCACAAGGATGAGGCTTCTCATAGCCGATGACGAAAGGCCGGCGAGGTTCGTCCTGCGCTCCCTCCTCGAGGAGCTCGGCTTCGCCCCCGATGCGATCGCGGAGGCCGCAGGTGGAAGGGAGCTCGTGGAGCTGGCATCCTCCCTCAGGCCCGACTGCGCCTTCGTGGACGTCCGCATGCCCCAAATCGACGGCCTGGCCGCCATCGAGGAAGCCTCTAGCTCCTGCCCCTCGACGCGTTGGGTGATCGTATCGAGCCATGCCGAGTTCGAGTACGCGCGCCTGGCCATCCGCCTCGGGGTCACCGAATACCTTCTAAAGCCAGTTGGCCTCGAGGAGCTCGGCTCCTGCCTCGGGCGCCTGGGCCTCAAGAGCGGCGGGCCGGAGGATGACGCAGTGCTCGGGCCGGTCATCGAGTACTTGAAGCGCAACTACAACGCCAACGTCTCGGTTTCCGACGCGGCCGGGCTCGTCGGGCTCTCGCCCAACTACCTGTCGGCGCTCTTCCATCGAAGGACCGGGGCGACGATCAGCGATTACCTCGCCCGCCTTCGGATAGAGGAGGCCGCGCGGCTCCTCCGCGAGGGCGCCTCGGTTTCCGAGGCGGCTCAGGCTGTCGGCTACGCCGACGCCCGGCATTTCGCGCATAAGTTCAAGGCGATCATGGGCAGCCTGCCCTCCGAGCACCTTCGCGGGAAGCAATGAAGCGCTGCACGCCCAAAGCGCGCTGCGGGGGGATCGGTTTCCCTCTCACGAGCGATCCGCCAATCGTAGAATCGTCCCCCTCAAAGCGTAGAACCGGCCCGTGTCGCGCTTTGCGGAATGGGTTTAGCATTAGCATATCGCTATATCTCAAGGAGGATTCTCAATGAAGAAGGCTAACAGGATCGTTTTCCTGGTCGCGGTCACCGCGCTCATCGCCGTCGGCACCCTCGCCCTCGGTTCCTGCGCCCCTGCTGCGCCCAAGGTCTCCAAGATCGCCATTGTCGTGAAGAGCCTAGGCAACGGCTTCTTCGACGCCTGCCGCGACGGCGGCCAGGAAGCGGCCAAGGAGCTCGGCAACGCCGAGATCATCTACCAGGGCCCGTCCACCCCGACGGCCGAGGGCCAGATCGAGATCATCGATTCCCTCATCGCCCAGAAGGTGCAGGGCATCTGCATCTCCGCCAACGACGCCGACGCCCTGATCCCGATCACCAAGAAGGCCATGAGCAAGGGCATCAAGGTCATGTCCTTCGACTCCGGCATCAGCAAGGACGGCCGCATGGTCGACCTCGTCCCCTCCGAGACCCCGCTCATCGGCAAGCAGCAGGTCGAGCTCATTTCCGGCCTCATCGGCGGCGAGGGCGAGATCGCTATCCTCTCCGCGACCAGCCAGGCCACGAACCAGAACGCGTGGATCGAGGTCATGAAGGCCGAGCTCGCCGCCAACCCCGCCTATTCCAAGATCAAGCTCGTCGCAACCGTCTACGGCGACGACCTCGCCGACAAGTCCTACCGCGAGGCTATCGGCCTCTTCGAGGCCTATCCGAAGCTCAAGGGCATCATCGCCCCGACCACCGTCGGCATCGCCGCCGCCGGCAAGGCCATCACGGATAAGAAGCTCATCGGCAAGGTTCAGCTCACCGGCCTCGGCCTGCCCTCCGAGATGAAGTTCTACGTCGAGAACGGCGCCTGCGCCAAGTTCGCCCTCTGGAACCCCATCGACCTCGGCTACACCTCAGTCATGATCACCAACGCCCTCATCAAGAAGCAGGTCACCGGCAAGGACGGCGACGTCGTCAAGGCAGGCCGCATGGGCGATATCAAGATAGGCGCCAACGGCAGCGCGGTCATGGGCGTCCCCTTCGTCTTCGAGAAGAGCAACATCGAGCAGTACGCGAAGATGTTCTAAGGACTGCCGTTAGGCCGTCTCTGAAAGGAGGACACGGAGAGCGCGGAGAGAAGAGGAGAGCACGGAGGAAGAAGCGGGGAGAGGGGGATTATGATATGCGTAGCGCATTTTCACTATTCGCTTCCTTCCGAAATCTTCTTCGTCGAGCTTTCCCTCCGTGATCTCCGTGATCTCCGTGCTCTCTGTTATCTCCGTGTCGAGTATTTCAGAAAATGTTTGAACTCTAGTAATTCGCGGTAGGGAGAGACATGACGGGACAAACGATTCTCGAGATGCGGGGCATAAGCAAGTTCTTCCCAGGCATCAAGGCGCTGGAGGACGTGGATTTCTCCATGCGCTCGGGCGAAGTGCACGCCCTCATCGGCGAGAACGGCGCGGGCAAATCGACCCTCGTCAAGGTACTCACCGGAGTCTATACGCCCAGCTCGGGCAGGATCGGCTTCGAGGGAAAGGACCGCCAGTTCCGCGGCCCGGTCGACGCGCAGGAAGCGGGCATCGCGGTCATCCACCAGGAAGCCTCCATGTTTCCCGACCTCACGGTCGCGGAGAACATCTTCTCGGGCCACCTGAGGAAGGGCCGCTCCGGCCTCCTCGACTGGCGGCTCATGCGGACCAAGGCCCGCGAGCTCCTCGACCGCGTCGAGCTCTCCGTGTCCGTCGACAGCCTCGTCCGGGAGCTCTCGGTCGCCGAGCGGCACCTCGTCGGCATCGCCCGGGCCCTCTCGGAGGACGCCTCCCTCGTCATCATGGACGAGCCCACGAGCGCCCTCTCCATGCGCGAGACGGAGGACCTCTTCAAGATCATCCGGGCGCTTCGCGACGAGGGGAGGGCCATACTCTTCA
>DBTW01000023.1:0-2430 GCA_002307245.1 Spirochaetaceae bacterium UBA1306
GTCTCTGCCTTATCGGCGAGCCCAGCTCCTCGACCGAGGCCGACAGCTCCTCTAGGCTCGCCGCCTGCTCGTTCGCTCCCTGGGAAAGCCCCTGCGCCGTACCGGAGAGCTGATCGGCCCCCGAGGACAGTTCCATAGTCGATTTCTTGATATTGCCCACGACGTCCACGAAGCGGTCGCGCAAGTCGAGGAGAGACCGCGTCAGCTTGGCGACTTCGTCCCCGCGCCCGAGGATTCGCGTCACTCTCGCCTTGTCGAGGCGGTCGGTGAGATCTCCTCGCGAGAAATTGCCGGCGCCTTCCGTCACGAGGGCGATGGGCTTCACGATGGAAGCGGCTATAATGAGCGAGAAGAGCACGGCGATCGCGATGGCGACGAGCAGGACGATTACCTGCAGCCTAACGAGCATCGTCGAGGTCTCGCGCACTTCGCTCCTGGGCAAGGAGAGGCCGAAAATCCAGCCCGGGCTGTTCGCGACCTTGGAGTAATAGGTCGTCATGACCGTGCCGTCGGGTTTGCCGTAATCGCCCACGCCGGTCGAGTTCCTCTTCATCTGCTCGCCGAGGGCCGTGAGGCCGGGATATCCCTTGGAGTCGCCTTCGCCGAGCTTGAGCGTCATGACGGTAGCAGCGCTCGGGTGCGCGATCACCAGTCCAGTCTGGTCGACGAACCAGCCGTAGCCGGTCCGGCCGACCTTGATCGCCGCGGCGATCTCGGATAGCTTGTCGAGCTTCATCTGGAAGGCGACGAATCCCCGTATCGCCTCGCGGTCGTCCTTGACAGCCTTCGCGAGGACGATGATCGGCACGCCGAGGGCCTTCGAGATCACGGGCGTGCCTATGAAGTAATCCTGGCCGCGCTTGACGATGGCGTCGAAGTAGTCGCGATCGGCTATGTTGCCCCTTTGCCCATCAGAAGTGAAATAGTCGCCACTCGGCTTCGCGAAGAAGGCGCCTATGACTTCAGGGGAAATATCGGCCTTAAGGCCGAGGACTACGCCCTCGACCGTCTTGTCATCGCCGGTCCGCACTTGATTGCGAATCGAGATCATCCGCAGCTGGTAGAAGAGCTTGTCCAGGAACTGGCCCATCTCCGCCGCGCGGCCGCTAGTGATTTGAAGGTAATCGCTGCCTACCTGCTTATCTACGGCGGCTTGAACCTGCAAGGAGGTCAGCCCGCCTACCGCGACCATCAACAGGGCGACGAATAGACTGAAAAGCAAGGCTATACGCGTTCCAAGCTTGATTTTCCAAGCCATTGCCCACCTCCGTCGCAAGCTTACAGATATAAGCTTATGCGACGACCATGGCTTGTCAACGACGCGGTCCGGCTGGCCCTACCGCTAACTCCGGTTTCTGCTAAGCCCTGACGCGCTCCACGGACAGGCAATGCCTCGTCCCGAGGTCGATAGCGAAGAGAGCGCCGCGGATCGAGGCCTCGCCCTCGGCCGATTCCATCTTGATCGGCATTTGGGTGAGCCCGCGCCGTACGCAGATCTCCGCCTTGACGCCGATTACCGAGTCCTCGGGCCCGCTCATGCCGAGGTCGGTGATATAGCCCGAGCCCTTGGGCAGGATCCGCTCGTCGGCCGTCTGCACATGGGTATGCGTGCCTGCGACGACCGCCGCGCGGCCGTCCAGGTAGTAGGCCAGGGCTTCCTTCTCCTCGACGGACTCGGCGTGGAAGTCCACAAGGACTATTGCCCCCGGCGCCTCGGTGGCTATCGACTCCAGGGCTGCATCGGCGACCCGGAAGGGGCAGTCGATGGGCGCCATGCCCTCACGGCCCTGCAGGTTCAGGACAGCCCAGGCGACGCCGCCCGCCTCGTAAAGAACCCAGCCCAAGCCCGGCGCCCCGGGGGGGTAGTTGGCGGGACGCAGCAGACGAGGGGTCGCGGCAAGGAGCTCGGCCGAGCCAGGCCTCTCCCATACGTGATTCCCCGTCGTGATGACGTGAACGCCCAAGGAGAAAAGCTTGTCGCATTCTTCCTTGCCGATCCCGAAGCCGCCCATCGCGTTCTCGCCGTTGGCGACCACGATATCGGCTCCAGAGGATCGGACGAGGGGGCCTAAGCCCGCGAAGAGGGCCTTGAGCCCCGGCTGCCCTATCACATCGCCTATCATGAGGGCCCGAACAGTCCCGTCAGCCAAGCCGCACCTCCGAGGCGAGGATAGCACGGATGCCCGGCAATGCGCAGGGGTGAAGTGCGTCGATATATGAATCCATTAGCCTCGAGCCCGAAAACCGGGGAATCACCCGAATGGGTGACAGAAAGGAAGATAGGCGGAAGGTAACATCTTCCCTCGGGCCGCATCGCGGCCGGGAGGTATAAATGGCATTCCGTCCATCATCCGTAGAAACAAAGTTGAGCTTCGGCGCCTCGATCCTGCTCGCCGCTCTTCTCGCCGTAGTCGGGCTCTCAAGTTGCTC
>DBTW01000023.1:2716-9367 GCA_002307245.1 Spirochaetaceae bacterium UBA1306
CGCCGGCGCCGGCGCCGACGCCTGCCTCGAACGAGGCGAGCCTCGCCTCGATCAGCCTAAACCATGGTAGCTTGAGCCCCGACTTCAGTCCTTCGATCACCGAGTATGGGGTCGTCGTGGGCAATGAGGTCGAGTACATCACGGTAGGCGGCGAGACCGCCGACGCGAAGGCCAGCCTGGGCGGGGACTCGGGGAAGGCCATCGGCCTGAGCGTCGGGACGACAGTCGTCAAGCTCGTCGTCACGGCCGAGGATGGGACCACGACCAAGACCTACACGATCTCGGTAGTCAGAGCCGGCCCGGCCGAGCATTCGGTCAGCTTCGACAAGAACGCGGCCGACGCCGCGGGCAGCATGCAAGCCCAGCTGATCACCAAGGGCAGCTCCGCCGCGCTCGACGCAAATGCCTTCGCCCGCCCGGGCTACGACTTCGCGGGCTGGGCGTCCAGCCCTGGCGGCGAAGTCGCCTACGCGGACGGCGCGAGCGTTTCCATGGGCGGATCCGACATAACCCTCTACGCCCTCTGGTCGGCCAAAACTTACGCGCTCAAATTCGATCCCAACGGCGGCTCAGGCGCCATGACGGACATGAGCTTCACCTATGGCGTCAGGGCGCAGCTCGAACTCAACGCGTTTTCCTTGAAGGGCAACGAATTCAAAGGCTGGTCGACGAGCCGTGGCGGCCCGATGGCCTACGAGAATGGCCAAAGCTACGCGATTGGGGCGGCCGACGCCACCCTCTACGCGGTTTGGACCCCGCACATATACTGGATCGACTTCAGCGCCGGGCATGGTTCCGGCACGGAGAAGATCCAAAAAGTCGCCTACGGTTCGACGGTCAAACTCGAGCTCAACACCTTCGAATACGCGGACCACCATTTTGTCGGCTGGTCAACCGTCTCGAACGGCTCGACCCTCGCCTATGCGGACGGCGCGGAGGTCACCATGGGCGACAAGGACTTGGGCCTCTTCGCCATATGGGCGATCAATACCTACTCGGTCAGCTTCGACTCGAACGGCGGAACGGGGGACATGAGCCCACAGAGCATCGCCGTCGGGACGGGTGCCTGGCTCAAAGCCTGCGAGTTCGCCAAGCTGGGATCGGACTTCGCGGGCTGGGCTACCGAGAAGGGCGGGGCAAAAGCCTACGACGACGGGGGCGACTACATCATGGGCTCGGTGGACGCGACCCTCTACGCGATCTGGACCCCCCATCTCTACACGGTGACCTTCCTAGCCGACGACGGCTCCGGCACCAAGGACACGAGGAGCTACGCCTACGGGGTCGCTACCAAGCTCAAAGCCAACGACTTCGGGCGCTACGGTTGCGTCTTCGCTGGCTGGGCCACGAGCTCGGGCGGCCCGATCGCCTACGCCGACCAGGCCAGCTACACCCAGGGCGCCTCGAATCTCAGCCTATACGCGATCTGGAAGGCGAGCGGGGCCATTAGCATGAGCCTCGTCCCCATGGGAAGCGGCGCGGTCGACTTCACGGGCAGCCTCGAGGTCGTCAAGGGAGAGACCTTGAGCGTGAGCGTCTCCACCACGGGGCTCGGCGGCTTCGCCTGGTACCTCGACGGCTCGGTACAGAGCGGCCAGACGAACGCGAGTCTCGCCCTCGGGACCGCGGGCCTCGTCCCGGGCCCCCACAGCCTCATGGTCCTCGCCGTCGACAGCGCGAGCATGCAGTACTCCGCCAGCCTGACCTTCAGAGTCACGAATTAAGGAGAAATGAAATGCGCCTAACGCGGCATAGATTCTCGACTGCCCTGGCAGCCCTCGCGACTATCGCCCTAGTATTCCTCGCCTCCTGCGGCAGCCCTCTCGGGGGCGCAGCCGCGCCAGGGAAGAGAGACGCCCCGGCCTCGAATGGCGAAGCCAAGGTCGCTCTCGATATCGGCCTCGCCCAGGAAGCCGCGAGGATAGTCCTCCCGCAGAGCCCGAGCATCGACCACTACCAGCTCTTCGGCAGCCGCGACGGCGGGGCCAGGGAAAGTCTGGGCTCCTGGACCTCCCTGACAGGCGCCTCGGTCAGCGTCCGGGTCGGCAGCTGGGATTTCCTCCTCGAGGCCTACGACGCTTCCGATACGCTCGTCCTCGAGGGCAGCATCGCGGGCAAGGCCATAAGCGCGGCGACCAGCCTTTCCTTCAGCCTTGCCGCCCTCCAGTCGGGCTCGGGCTCAGTCAAGGTGACCGTGCTATGGCCCGCGAGCGACAACCTGGTCGCCTCGGTACAGGCCACCTTGGGCTCTGGCTCGCCACAGCTCCTGACGCCCACCGCGATCCCGTCCTCAGGCTTGGCCGTCAGCTACTCGAATCCCAGCGTCGCGGCCGGCAACTACCTCCTCGTCCTCAAACTCGAGGACGCCACGGGCGCCGCCATAGCGACCCGCTCCGAGTGGGTCCTGGTGCGAGCCAATCTCGCGAGCACCGCGGAGATCGAGCTCGGGCCAGGGGACCTCAACTACCTGCCCGCGGCACCCGGTGAAATCGGCATCCTCGCGGAAGGCGCGCTGACCTGGAGCGGGCGCCCCATCACCTTCGCCTGGAGCGACACCGCGGACAACGAGACCGGCTATCGCGTCGAGTACTCGGACGACGGCGAGGCGACCTGGAAGACCGCCGCCACCCTGGCCGCCGGCTCGTTCAAGCTCGACATGACCCTGCCCCGAGGCGTGCATCGGAGCCTCCGCGCCGTCGCCTTCAACGACTTAGGCGAGTCAGCCTCGATCATCGACACCGAGAACGCCGCCCCGCTAATCGACTTCTCCACGAGCGACAGCTCCATCGCCACGGTCACCGTCAATCTCTGGGATCCGACTAGTCTCGCCTTCCACGGCAGCGCGACGCTCACGCGCCGCGACTATGGCTTCGTCGGCGGAGCCGAGCTGAACGCGATCGGCACACAGCTCGTCCAGGCCTACGCCTACGACTCGCAGGGCAGAATCAAGGCCGTGGCCGAGACCACGACCGGCCTGTCCGACCCGACGGTCGACAAGATAACCCTGACCGCCCAGGGCGCCCGCCTCATGGGCGGCAGCGTGCAGAAGACGGGGCAGAGCCTCGACGAAACGCCGGTCGCGATATCCTGCGGCGTCCTGGGCGTAAGCGGCAATTACGCCGATGGGATCGCCTGCGACGGCCTTAATCTCTATGTAAGCGACCAGGAAAATTATATCCAGCGCCAGGTAATCTCCTCGAAAGCGATAGCCGTTTTCGCCGGAGCTGGATCGGGTACCGACGAGGACCACCCGGGGCAGAGCGCCGACATGACCTTCCAAGATCTTTCCGGACTAACCACCGACGGCAGGTATATCTACGCGGTAGTAAAATCCGACTATAGGATCTATCGCTTCAGCTACGCCGCATCGACCAAGATGCTGCTCGAGTTCAATGGCTCAGATCTGTCCGGATCGCCCGAATGGATTACGACCGACGGCGGCTACCTCTACGTGGCCGACACCTGTCTGCATCGGGTGGATCTGGCGAACCTCGCGATTCGCCATCTGGATCCCGCCGACTGGACGTGGAAGGCAGGGAGCTCAGGCGGCAATTACATCAGCCAGGGGCTTACGACGGACGGCGTGAAGCTCTTCTGGACCAATTTGGAATACTATAATTACGATCAAACGGCTTTCGCCTACTCGATGGATCTCGGCGGCGGCAACGAGGCGAGGACCTTGCCGATGATCAAGCAAGGCTCGAATACCGCATGGTGGAACGATACAGGCGGCTTGACGACGGACGGAACGTCCCTCTATTGGTTCCTCGGGCCGGCATGCCGCACGAATAGTCTCAACAAGATCGATATCGCCACGGGCGTAGTAAGCACCATCACGATTTTGACGAGCGGGACAGTGAACTACCGACATATCGCCACGGATGGACGATCGCTCTTCCTCCTCATCCAATAAAATCCAGCGGCCCCGGGAGACTCAGCCTGGGGCCGCATTCTTCATCTATTCTGGTGTAAATATTCCTAGTATACTGCTCATCTATCAAGATGAGCGCCGACACGAAAGGCCGCAAAGCCACGTCCCCCGCCCCTGTCTCCCCCTCTCTTTCTCACGAAGGATCGGTGGCTGCGAAAGGCCTCGAGCCGCGGAGGCGGCGCCGCTTCGGCCTCGCCGTCCTCCTCGTCGCCCTCGCCCTCATCCTCCTCGTCTTCCTCTTCCCCGGCAAACGGCTTGAAGGCGAAGCGCGCTCGGGGTCGATCGACGCATACTCCGTCGGCGACGGCGCCATCGTGCTGGCGGGCGAGTGGGAAGTCCTCGAGGAAAGCCAGGCCTCCGGCGGCGAACGGCGGCGCTTCGCCGTCCTGCCCGAGAAGTGGGCCAAGCCTTACGGCTACGCCGCCTACCGCCTCCGCGTCCGAGACCTCGACCCGAAGCGGAGCTACGCCCTCTCGACCTCCTACATCGACACGAGCTATCGCCTCTGGGTCGATGGCTCGGTCCTCCTCTCGGGCGGCTCGCCCGGCAGGAGCGAGGCCGAGACGAGGTCGGCCTACAACGCGAGCATGGCCTCAATACCGGCCGGCAGGACCGAGGTCGAGCTCAAGCTCGAGGTAGCCAATTTCGTCCACCTGCGGGGCGGGCCCTACCGGGGCATCCTCCTCGGCGACCAAGGCTACCTCCGGCGCTACGATACCTGGAGCTTCGTGAGCGAGCTCGTGACCATCGGCATCATGGTTTCCCTGAGCGGCATCGCCTGCATGAGCGCCCTCGTGCGCAGGAGCCAGAGCTCGCTGTGGTACGGACTCATGTGCGTCTCGGGTGCGGCGGGGCTCTTCCTCCTCTCGCCCGACTTCCCCGCCTTCCGCATCTTCCCCGACTTGAGCTGGGATGCCTACGTCCGCGTCTCCTTCTCCCTCGTCTACCTCACGCCCCTGTGGTTCTTCCGCGTCGCCGCATCCCTCTTCGGCGGAGTATCGCCCAAGAACGCAGCCATCATCTCGCTGCCAGCCGCGGCCCTGGCCCTCCTCGCCCTCGTCCTTCCGCTCAAGCTCGTCGCCAACGCCAACCCCGTCTTCATGCTCAACGGCCTCGTCCTCTTCGCCCTGGCCGTCGTCATCTTCGGCCGGGCCGTGCTCAAGTCCTACCCTTACGCAAGGCTCTTGAGCCTGGGCTTCGCCGTCTTCTTGAGCATTGCCCTGGGCGTCCTCCTCTTTAGCAACGACCGTATCTACCGGGGAGCCTTCTCGGCCCTCTCTTTTCTGTACCCCCTCTTCGGCCTCGGCCTCTCCTCGAGCTTCCCCCTCGACATCGCCTCCTACGTCCTCGCCATCCTGAGCCTGAACGCCTTCAGCGTCCTCTTCTTCATCGACGCCCCCAAGCTCGAGCAGCCCTCCCCCGCCCTCGCCGAGCCGAGCGGCCTAGAGCGTACCCGCGCGAAGTGCGAGGAGCTGGGCCTCTCGCCCCGCGAGGTCGAGGTTACCCTCCTTCTTCTCGAAGGTAAGCGCAACAAGGAGATTGCCGAGGCCCTCTTCGTCTCGGAGAACACCGTGAAAACCCACCTAGCCCGCATCTTCGATAAGGCTGGCGTCAAGGCCCGCAGCGAGCTCTTCGCTATCTTCGCGTGGCGCTGAGGGATGTCCTGGCAGGGAGCCCGTAACGCCTGGCTCCGTCTTCGACTCCGCGCAGGGCCGTAGAGGCATAAAAAAGGCCGCCCGGTTTCCCAGGCGGCCTCTATTTCAGCTTATGTTTTACCGGCTAAGCGCGTATGACGCTCGGCCAAGCCTCGCGAGATACGCGCTCAACATCCTAGCGCGCGTATTCTACAATGCGAGTCTCGCGGATGATCGTGACCTTGATCCGCCCCGGATAGCGCAGGTCGCTCTCGATCTTCTTGGCGATGCTCTTGCAGAGCTCCTTGGCGCCGTCGTCCGTGACCTGGTCGCAGTTGACGATGATCCGGAGCTCGCGGCCAGCCTGGATGGCGTAGGCCTTGTCGACGCCCGAGAAGCTCTCGGCGATGTTCTCGAGGTTCTCGAGCCGCTTGATGTAGTTGTCCAGGGTCTCGCGCCGGGCGCCGGGCCGGGCGGCGGAGATGGCGTCCGCGATCTGCACGAGCACGCTCTCCACGCTCGAGGGCTCCACGTCGTTATGGTGGGCCCCGATGGCATTGATGATGCGCGGGTCCTCGCCCAGCTTGCGCACGAGCTCCATGCCGATCTCGGCGTGATTCTGGTCGCCGTCGGTCTCGATGCCCTTGCCGATATCGTGCAGGAGGGCGCCGCGCTTGGCGATCTCCCGGTTCGCGCCGATCTCGGCGGCGAGCATGCCGGCTATCACCGCCACTTCCTTCGAGTGGGCCAGGACGTTCTGGCCGTAGCTCGTACGGTAGTGGAGGCGGCCGAGGGCCTTGATGAGCTCCGGCGCCATGTTGTGGAGCCCGATGTCGAAGACGACCTTCTCGCCTTCCTCGTAGATCTTCTGGGCGATCTCCCGCGTGACCTTCTGGACGATCTCCTCGATGCGAGCGGGGTGGATGCGGCCGTCCGCGATGAGGCGTTCTAGCGATACGCGGGCGATCTCGCGGCGCACCGGGTCGAAACAGGAGATGACGACCGCCTCGGGCGTGTCGTCGATGATGACGTCCACCCCCGTGAGGGTCTCCAGGGTGCGAATGTTGCGGCCTTCGCGGCCGATGA
>DBTW01000023.1:9629-15824 GCA_002307245.1 Spirochaetaceae bacterium UBA1306
CGGCCGATGATGCGGCCCTTCATCTCGTCGGAGGGCAGGCTGACCGAGGTGACCGTGACTTCGGTGGTGACCTCGGTCGCGATGCGCTGGATGGTCGAGACGAGAATGTCCCGGGCCTTCTTCTCGGCTACGAGCTGGGCTTCCTGCTCGATCTTGTTGATGATGATCTGGGCATCGCGTTTGGCCTCGTTCTCCAGGCCCTGGATGATGAGCTTCTTGGCCTCTTCGGCGGAGAGGCCGGAAATGCGCTCCAACTCCAGGCGATAGCGCTCCTCCTGCCCTGCCAGGGCCTCTTCCTTCTCGGAAGCGGACTTGAGCCTGACTTGGAGAGCCTGCTCCTGGCGGTCTAGAGTCTCTATCTTCTTGTCGAGAGTCTCTTCTTTCTGCTGAACCCGGCGCTCGTAACGCTGTAGCTCGGCCCTGCGCTCGCGTATCTCCCGTTCTTGCTGGTTGCGTTCTCGAAGGATCTGATCTTTCGCCTCGACCAGGATTTCTTTCTTCTGAGATTCGGCCTCTTTGACCGCGTCCCTTTTAATCCGCTCCGCCTTTTGCTCGGCGGCGGCGAGTTGAAATCTGGCATAGAGCCAGCGGATCGTCCATCCAAGAATCGCACCAGCAACGGGAAGGGCGATAAACCATAATGGATTCATGGTCCCTCCTACTTCTACATTGCTGTAGGTTTCGATTATACGGAAGAGCCTGTTTTTGTCAAGGATTTGAGCAGCCTGTAGCTTCATTCAGAATATTTTATTTAATGAAAATGAAATAGATTAGTAGGACCGAGAGGAAATACTCTGTAATTGATAAACATAAGTATACACTGATTTTATGAAAAATAAGCCTCCTGGAACGGCGATATGCTCGCAGAGAAGGCGCAGCATGGGAAGCTTTATTTCATGAGAAATGCGATTGACGGCGCGCAATTTACCACTGTATAGTCCATTAGGATTCCCGGATGGGTTTCCGCGCACTTTCGGAGGGATGAGTTCGCCTTCTCCAGTTTTATGGTAGAAAACCGGGTCCGCATCGCTGTTAATACTCGAACGCGGCGGCTCTTAAGTCCGGCGGCCGGATTTAAGGAAAACCGTTGTCCAAGCTTCGATGGTAAAGAAAGCATTATGCTCTCCCACGCCTCGCCCGTTTTTATCTCCCTAAAGACACAAGAGATCCCAGAACGGCCTTCCAGAAAGCCGCCGTACGTCCGTCCCGAGCCTAGCTCGGGCACGCGGGCGCGCTCGCCATAGGCGGGCGGATCCGGCTCCGATCGCCCAAACGACCGGGGCCCTATGAGGGTTTTTTCGCATGTCCAAGAAGGTTTACGTCGGCAACATGAATTACGCCACCACTGAGAACGCTCTCCGGGATCTCTTCACCCAGTATGGCGAAGTCGCGTCGGTCAACATCATCGTCGACCGCTACACGGGTAAGGCCAAGGGCTTCGGGTTCGTCGAGATGAACACCGAGGAGGAGGCTCGCTCCGCGATCGAGGCTCTCAACGGTTTTGAGTTCATGGGCCGGCAGCTCCGCGTGAACGAGGCCGAGGACAAGCCGAGGCGGGACAACTTCCGCCCACGGAACTATTGAGACCAGTCGTTCGCGAATAGACGAGTGCCGCTCGCTCTTCGCTTACGACAGTTTCCCGCCCTCCGCGGGGAACCGAGCCGCGCGGCCGCCGCGCGGCTCGTTTTTTTTGTCCGGTAGACAGCGCGGTCTCGCCTGGGCGCGATTAGTCGGCGCCCTCGCGGCGTCCCTTGCCGAAGGCGGCGTCGAGAGAAAGGACGAGGGCGCGGAAGCGCTCCGGGACGGGCGCCACGAAGAGCCTGGGCTCGGCCTCTCCGGGGAGGAGAATCCGTAGCCTGTGGGCGTGGAGCATGAGCGTGGCCTCGGGAAAGCGGCCGTCCTTGCGCCCGTAGATGGGATCGCCGAGAATGGGGCATCCGAGGCCCGCCATATGGACGCGCAGCTGATGGGTGCGCCCGGTCTTGGGCCTGAGCGATACTAGGGAAAAGCGCTCGGCCTTCGTTCCGCCCCTCGCCTCGGTTTGGGCCCAGGATACGAGGACCCTATAATCGGTGACGGCGGGCTTGCCCCCCTCGGGCAGGCTCGCGAAGCGCTTTCGGTCGCGCTTGTCCCGGCCAAGCCTATCTGAGATGCGGCCACTCGGGAGTAGGGGCGCGCCCTTAACGATCGCGAGGTATTCCTTGCGGGTCTTCCGCTCCTTGAACTGCTCGGCGAGGAAGACCTGGGCCTCGAGATCCTTGGCCGCCGCGATGACCCCGGACGTATCCTTGTCCAGGCGATGGACGATCCCGCCGCGCGCAGGTCGAGCGCGGTTCACCCCCGACCCGAGCTCGCCGCCCGCCCGGTCGCGCGACGCGATCCAGAGCACGGCGTTAGCCAGGGTGCCGCGCCTATTCCCGGCTCCGGGATGGGTCACCATACCCTGGGCCTTGTCGACGACGATGACCCGCTCGTCCTCGTATAGGATCGAGAGGGGTAGCTCCTCGGCCTCGAAGCTCAGGGGCGCCTCGGCCGCCCAAAGGAGCTCGAGCGTATCGCCTTCCCTAAGCGGGCGCGAAGCCTTGGCCGGCTGCCCGTTCACGCGAATGAGCCCGCTCCTCGCCTTGATCTGCGATCGACTGAGCACGCCGGCCTCAGCGATGTAGGTATCGGCGCGAGCGGCACCCTCCGGCCCGACCACGGTCTTCCAGCTCCGATCGAGAACGGTCGCCCTAGGGGCGGGTTTCTTCGCATTCTTCATCCGCTTGATTTATAGCATGAAAGCGTCCGAGCGGCAGAGGCGAAGGGCCTTCCCTCTTCGCGATTATATTATTAGATTCATAATATATGATATTCCTAATATTGGAGTATCGCCAAAGGAGTCACGATATGTCATTCACAGTACCGGATTTACGATATTCCTTCGAAGCCCTGGAACCCCATATCGATGCCGAAACCATGCGCATCCACCACGACAAGCATCATGGGGCCTATGTCGCCAACCTGAACAAAGCCCTCGACGGCACGGAATACGCATCCTGGGGCCCGGACGCCATTGTCCGCGATTGGTCGAAACTACCTGAGGCGGTCAAAACCGCCGCGAGGAATAATGGTGGCGGCCATTACAACCATACGCTCCTCTGGGAGAGCATGGCGCCAGGGACTGGAGGCTCGCCTTCGGGATCCCTAGCTTCAGCCATCGAGCGCGAGTTAGGCGGATTCGAGTCATTTAAAGGAGAACTGACGAAATCGGCCCTAGGGCGATTCGGTTCGGGATGGGCTTGGCTTTCGCTCGGCATGGATAAAAAACTCGTCGTGGAGTCGACGCCGAATCAGGACAGCCCCCTATCGGAGAACCGCATTCCCCTCCTCGGAATCGATGTATGGGAGCATGCCTATTACTTGAAGTACCAGAATCGCCGAGCCGATTACCTTGAGGCATTTTTCAAGGTAATCGACTGGAAAGAGATAGCAAAACGCTTTGAAAAAGCGATGTCTTGAGGAAACGCGGAATAGCGACGTTAGTGTAGTTTCGAGTTCTTGAGCCCTACGCTAATGTCGCTTGCCCGCAACTTGGGACACTGACAGAAAATTAAAGGAAATATAATTTAGATACATTTTTTATAAATATAACCATACATTAGCTTGCTCAAGTATCACTTCCCCCTAATTGGCGAGCATCAAACTGGCACGATTCATGCACAGTGAAACTCGGGTCTCTTTCCAAATTAAGGGGGAAAAATGACAGTCATCCCGAGCTTGAGCGGCGGGAACACTGCCTGGGTGCTGATTGCAACGGCCCTGGTCATGTTCATGACCGTGCCGGCCCTCGGCTTGTTCTACGGCGGCCTCGTCAGGAAGAAGAACGTGCTCAGCGTGTTGATGCAATGCTTCATTACGCTCGCCCTAGTCTCCGTGATCTGGGTCTCGATAGGCTACAGCCTGGCCTTCAGCGATGGCGAGCTCATCCCAGGCGTGCTCGGCAACTTCAAATGGGCTTTCTTCCGCGGCATTACGCCCGATCGGCTGTCCCCCTATTACGTATCCGACTCCGCGGGCCGCGTGCCGCACCTCGCCTTCGCGATGTTCCAGTGCATGTTCGCGGTGATCACGCCGGCCCTCATCGTCGGAGCCTTCGCCGAGAGGATGAAGTTCTCCTCGTTCCTGGTATTCACCTGCCTATGGGAGATCCTGATCTACAGCCCGCTCGCGCACATGGTCTGGTCGGCGAACGGTTGGCTCTACAAGCTCGGGGTCCTCGACTTCGCCGGCGGCACGGTAGTCCACATCAACGCTGGCTTCGCGGCTCTCGCGGCGGCCCTCGTGATCGGCCGGCGCAACAACCTCAAGGCCCTACCGCCGCACAACCTTCCATATACCCTGATCGGCGCGGCCATGCTCTGGTTCGGCTGGTTCGGCTTCAACGCCGGGTCCGCCCTGGCGGCCGACGGCATCGCCGCGAGCGCTTTGATGTCGACCAACGTGGCGGCCGCCGCCGCCGGCCTCGTCTGGCCCATCCTCGACAAGCTCGTGAACAAGCGTCCGACCATACTCGGCGCCGCCACGGGGGCGGTCGTGGGGCTCGTGGCCATCACGCCGGCTGCCGGCTACGTGAACGCCGGGGGCGCCCTCGCCATAGGCGCGATATCGAGCGCGATCTGCTTCGTGATGGTTACCTTCGTCAAGGAGCGCTTCGGCTACGACGATGCGCTGGACGCCTTTGGCTGCCACGGCATCGGGGGGCTCGTCGGGGCGCTCCTCACCGGCGTGTTCGCCGATCCCGCCGTCTGGAAGGCCTTCGGCGGGACCTATGCCGGAGCCCTTTACGGGAACCAGCGCCAGTTCCTCCTCCAGCTCCTCGGCTCGGGGATGAGCATCGCCATCGCCTTCTTCGGTACTTTCGCCCTCCTCAAGATCATCGACGTCATCATGGGCCTCAGGGTCGACGCGAAGGACGAGGCCATGGGCCTCGACATCTCCCAGCACCACGAGCGGGCCTATACGGTCATCGATTAAGGAGCCGAGCATGAAGATGGTAGTCGCGATAATACAGCCGTACAGGCTCGAGGAAGTGAAGGAAGCCCTCTATGCGGCCAACGTGAACCTCATCACGGTTTCGGAGGTCCTCGGCCACGGCCGTCAGGGGGGGCAGGTCGAGGTCTACCGGGGAAACAAGGAAACGGGCAACCTCCTACGCAAGCTACGCCTCGAGATAGCGGTAAACGAGGCCTTCGTCGAGCCGACGATCGAGGCCATACAGAAGGGCGCCAGGACGGGAGAGCTCGGCGACGGGAAGATCTTCGTCTACGACCTAGCCGAAGTGGTGCGGATCCGCACGGGAGAACGGGGCACCGAGGCGATCGGATAGCGTCCGCGCCCCGCCTGCCTTGACGCGGACTCGGGCCTCCCCTATCTTTAGCGTAAATAACGTCGAAAAGGCCCGACGGCCTTAGTTTACGCAAGGAGTTTATATGGATAAGGAGCAGTCCCTCGCCAAGGTAGGACTTTTCGAGCATCTCAACCCCAAGTTCATCAAGGGTTTGGCGAGCATAGCCACGGAGAGGACTTTCAAGGCCGGGGAATACCTCATGCGCCAGGGCGAGAGCGGCATAGGCCTCTTCATCATCCTCTCGGGCAAGGTACGGGTGGAGAAAAGCGACTCGTCCGGCAAGAGCGTCGAGATCGCGGCAAACGGGCCCGGGGACATCCTCGGGGAGATGGCCGTATTCGACGGCGCGCCGCGCTCGGCCAGCGTCGCCGCCGACGGCGAGACAACCTGCCTCGTCCTCGCATCCTGGGAATTCAACGCCTTCCTCAAAGCCCATCCCGAGGCGGCCCTCGAGCTCCTGCCCATCGTCGTGAAGCGCTTCCGCGAGACCAACGACGCCCTCATCGGGCTCGGCGCGATCAAGGACTAGGCCCAGCCGGGCCTTGGGGCTCCTCCGCCGCCTCGCCTTCCTTTCCCCGGGCCCAATAGTCCCCCCGGCCCGGCCGGGTGGGGCTCCCGTAATACTCGACGTTCCAAAGGAAGAGGCCCCTCGCTGGGGCCGTAGGCCCCGCTAGGCTCCGGTCCCTGGCCGCCAGGGCCTCGGACATCATCGCCCTCGCCCTCGCCGCGCGCTCCGGGATCGCGTCGGACTCGGAGGCGGCCCGGGCCTCGTAATGGAGCATCGAGCCCACGAGCGAGCGGACCAT
>DBTW01000023.1:16182-54340 GCA_002307245.1 Spirochaetaceae bacterium UBA1306
TGGCCGATTGGTCTTGGGCCGAGGAAAAGGTCGTAAAGTCGGTCTCGCCCAGTATGAGGGCGGCGCACGCGTTGAGCGAGTCCAGGCAGGGTCGGCGGGGCAGCTGGTGCGCGTAACGTAGGCGCATGGGATCGGCGGATGCGCCGCAGAGGGCGAAATAGCGGTAACGCCGCAGTCGCGCGTCGTAGCGCGAGTGGAAGTCGAAGTCGGCGTCCGAGGCCGAGAGCACGCGGAGGTCGCGCGGCAGGAGCCTGTTGAGCGCGGGCAGGAAGCGTTCCGCCGGGATGGCCTCTATGTCCGTGTAGAAGTTGGCGACCTGCCCCATCGCGTGGACGCCCGAGTCGGTCCTGCCCGCGCCCAGGGTCGGCACGGGATGGCCGTGTATCTTGGCGAGGGCCTCCTCGAGCGCGCCCTGGACCGAGCGTGCGTTGTCCTGGCGCTGCCAGCCCCCGAAGTCCGTGCCATCGTAGGAGAGGACAAGGCGTATGTTTCGCCTAACCCGCATGCGGGTTACTCCTCATCCTCTTCCTCGTCCTGGTGCAGCTCCTTCTTCAGCTGGTCGTAGAGGTCGCGGACCTTGTCGACCAGGGGCCCGGGCTTGGACTTGCTCTTGCGCCCGATTCCGAACATCTTCGCTATGGTCCGCTTGCACCCGTCGAGGGTCTCGAGGCGCTTGGCCTCGTCCTCCATAGGCCCGTACTTGAGCTCGAGGATGGCCGAGAGGTAAAGGACGCCCTCGAAGCCGTAGTTCTTGTCGGTGTCGGGGCCGAGCCACTTCACGGTGGTGAGCTGCTCCTTGCCCTTCTGCTCGAGCTCGACCGCGAGGCGGTAGAGGAAGCGGGCCTTGCCGTAGAGCACGCGCCCGGCGTAGGCGAAATTCTCCCCCGGGCTCTTCTTATCCAGGTAGCCGCAGAGCCACGCGGCACGGAGCGCGCTCAGGCCCTGCTTGATCGCCGGGCTATACTCCTTCGGGAGCTGTTCGTAGGAGAGCATGGCCAGGTAGTACGAGGTCGCTCCCTCGACGAGGCCGCGGGGCGAGCTGAAGTCGGCGCCCTCGAAGACCCGTTGGGCCGCCTCCACGCGGGAGGCGGTGGCGTCCTTGAGGGCGGCGGCGACCTTGGAGGGTATGCCCAGGAAGTCCGGCTTGAAGGCCGAGTACCAGCAGGAGGGGCAGACCGTGAGCTCATAGATGAGGGGGAAGACCTCGCCGTAGTTGTGCGTCGGGAGATAGGTCCTGTGCAGCTCGTCGGTGAGGTCGCCGGCGTTCACGCGGCCGGAGAAGAGCTCCTCGCGGTTGAACGAGGACTCGCAGACCGGGCAGACGATGGGCTCCTTCGAGATGAAGGTGACCTTCTTCTCCTTCTCGGACTCGGGCTTCTGCGCGTACCTTACCATACCGTCACCCCTATATGATCGCTCGCGATCTCATCCTTCGATGATCGCTCGCGATCTCATCCTTCGATGATCGCGACCGCGACCGCGTTCTCGCTATCGTGCGTAAGGGACAGGTGCACGCGCGAGCCGCCGGACTCGCGCAGCCTGGCGAGGGCGGTCCCGTGCAGCACGATATCCGGCCTTCCGTTCGCGTCGTTCGCCACCTGGATATCGCCGAGGCGGATCCCGGCGAGGCCTGTGCCTAGGGCCTTGCCGAAGGCCTCCTTGGCCGCGAAGCGCGCCGCGAGCGAGAGACTCCTCCCGCCGGCGCCCCTCGCCCTCGAGTCGGCGAGCTCCTCGGGATGGAAGTAGCGCCCGACCAGGCCTGGCACTTCCTCCCAGCGCCGGATCCGATCCACGCGGACTATGTCGATGCCCACGCCGAGGATCATCGCCCGCTCCCGGACGGCGCCTGGAGGCCCGCCTGCCCGACCTCGACCTGCACCGACTGGGGCTCGAAACGCTCGATGGTGAAGCCGTCGGGAGTGCGGGAGAGAACCTTGAGCTGGTAGTTCCCGGCCTTACGGACCCCCGAGAGGTCGACATAGAGTATGCCCGCCGAGGGCGAGAAGCCGGTGATGTCGGTGGTCGACGAGCGGATCCGCAGGCTGCCCAAGGGCAGGGTCGAGGCGAGCGCGAGGCCAGGGTCGAGGCCCTCGCCGACTATGGGGACGTCCTCGAAGCCCCGTATGGCGAGGGAACGCTGCACGACGGCCCGGAATTCCACGCTATCCGCGCCCGAGATCGACACGAGGCCGTCCTTCTTGACGATGCGGACCTTCACGATGAAGTCGGAATCCCGGCCCGCCAACTCGATGAAGTCGGTTTGGACGTCCCCCGCGCGGTTGACCGAGCTGGCCGGCCCGGAGATCTCGACCTCCGAGGGCGAGAGCTCGAAGGACAGGAGCTCATAGCCGGGCTCGAGGAATCCCTTGAACGAGGGCGTGACGGGGACGACGCGCGTTATGCGCTTTTCCATCGTGATCGAGACGTCGGAGGGGTCGGTCCGGATCTCGAGCGGGTCTACGCCGAGGGCCGTGCCCTTGCGCTCGATCTGCACCGGCGCCCGGTACTGCCCTTCCGCCCGATAGCCGGAGAGGTCGAGGCTGGCATGGATGTCGTCCTCCTGGATGGAGCTGAGGGCGCTCGACTCGCCCTTGAGGGTCGCCCGCACGGAGCGCGGGTACTGGCTCGAGGGGACGTACTCGTCGTTCATTGACACCGAAAGGGGCACGGACACGTAGCGGTCCTCAAGGCGGTTGAGCCTATAGAAAAAGAAGAGCAGGAGGGCGGCGGCCAGGCTTAAGACCTTGGCCGGCCAGTTGGAGAGCAGCCGCTTCGCGAGGCCTTTATTCGGCAAGGGGCGCCTCCTCCGAGTCTTCCGGCTCGGCCTCGGGGAACTCGAGGAGCTCGCCCAGGCGCCGCCTCACCTGCTCCGGCGCGAGCCCGTAGTAGAGCTTGGACTCGTAGGCGAGGGACAGGGCCCCCGTCTCCTCGGAGACCACGAGGATTACCGCGTCGGCTTCCTCGGAAAGGCCGAGGGCGGCCCGGTGCCTCGTGCCGAAGCTCTTGCGGATATCCTGCTGCTCGGAGAGCGGGAGGAAGCATCCCGCCGCGGCGACGCGGCCGTCCTGCACGATGAGGGCGCCGTCGTGAAGGGGCGTGTCGAAGCTGAAGATCGTCACGATGAGGCTCGACGAGAGAAGGCTGTCCAGCCTCGTGCCCGTGTCGACGATGTTCTTGAGGCCGACGTTGCGCGCGAACACGATGAGGGCCCCGCGGCGCATGGCGGAGAGCCTCTCGGCCGCGTTGAGCACGGCCTCGATCTGCGTGACGCGCGGCCGGGACGTCCCCTTGAAGATCGAGCCCTGCCCGAGGCGCATGAAGATCTTCCGCAGCTCGGGCTGGAACACGATCGCGATCGCTATGACGAGGCCGGGGGCGATCACGCTGAGGATCCAGGTCACGGTGGTGAGCTGGAGGACGTAGGCGGCCGCGTAGAGGGCGACGAGGAGCAGGGCGCCCTTCACGAGCTGTACCGCCTGCGTCTTCACCAGGATCTCGTAGGCCTTGTAGACCAGGAAGGCCAGGAGGAGTATGTCGAGGGCCGGCCTCACGTAATTCACGAAGAACTGCCCGATGGAAGCCGAGCTCACGATGGCGCCCCCTCCGCGGCGCTGCAGGCGCCGCCGCCGTCCGGGATGACCGAGGCGAAGGCGGCCAGGGCCTCGACCGTGGCGGCCACGTCGTGGGCGCGGATGATCCGCGCGCCCCTAGCCCAGGCCGCGCAGGCGGCGCCGAGGCTGCCCGCCAGCCTGTCCCCGACCGCCCTGCCCGTGATCGCGCCCACGAAGGCCTTGCGCGAGAGCCCGACCAGCAGCGGGTACCCGAGGCCCGCGATGACGCCGAGCCTCGAGAGCAGATCGATGTTGTCCTCTAGGCGTTTGCCGAAGCCGATGCCGGGGTCGAGGACGATGCGGTCAGCCGTCACCCCGGCCGCCAGGGCGAGGCGCGCCGACTCGGCCAGGAAGGCCCGGACCTCGAGCGCGCAATCGGCGTAGGAGGGCGAGCCCTGCATGGTCGAGGGCTCGCCGCGCATGTGCATGAGGACCACGGCCGCCCCGCGCTCGGCGGCCGCGGCCGCCATCTCGGGGTCGCCGCGGAGGGCCGTGACGTCGTTCACCATGTCCGCCCCGGCGTCGAGGGCGGCCCGAGCGACGGCGGCCTTGCGAGTATCGACGGAGATCGGGATGGAGCTCCGCGCGCGGATGGCCTCGACGGCCGGGACCACGCGCTCGAGCTCCTCCGCCTCGCCGACGGCCGCGGAGCCGGGGCGGGTGGACTCGCCGCCGACGTCGACCAGCGCGGCGCCCTCGGCCTCCATGGCGAGGGCCGCCTCCGCCGCCTCGAGGGCCCCGCCCCGGCGCGAGGCGGGGTAGAAGGAATCGGGCGTGACGTTGAGGATGCCCATGACGAGGGGGCCGCGCCCGAGGTCGAGGCAGCGCCCTCGCGGCAAGGCGAGGGGCCTCACGAAGGCTCCCCCGAGGCGCGGAACAGGAAGATCCGGGCGCCCTCCCCCTCGGAACCCGCCCTCCGGACGCGGGCCGCGATGCCGCCCGCGTCGAGGCCCGCGAGGGCGAGCAGCTCGTCGCGGCTGCCTTGGGGAAGGGGCTCTGCCGGGAAGCCGGCCGAGGAGGCGGACACGCGCGGTAGGCGTAACGCGATGAGCGAAACCAGGTATTCGCCGAAGCCCCCGCGCGCGACCCCGTCCTCGAGCACGATGACGCGGCGGTAGGAGGAGGCGACCTCCAGGAAGGCCTCCTCGTCGAGGGGCGACACGAAGCGCAGCGAGTAGACGTCGGCGGCGTCGCAGGGCCCCGCGCCCTCGCGGGCGAGCAGGTCGGCGGCCTCGACGGCCGGGGCGACGAGGCCCCCCAGGGCCGCGAGGAGGGTGTCGGCCCCCGAGCGGCGGACGAAGGCGCCGCGGCCGAGGGCGAGGGGCTCGGCGTAGGCGGCTTCCTCGCGGGGACAGGGCGCCTTGGGATAACGCACGATGGCCGGCTTCCCGGAGTCGAGGGCCCACTCGAGGCAGAGGGCGAGATCGACGGCGCTGGCGGGGGCAAGGATGGAGAGGTTCGGGAAGGAGCGGAACAGGGCGATGTCGTAGATGCCCTGATGGGTCTCCCCGTCCTCGCCGACGGCCCCGGAGCGGTCGAGGGCGAGGACGACGGGGAGGCAGGGCAAGGCCACGTCGTGCAGCACCTGGTCCACGGCGCGCTGGGCGAAGGTGGAGTAGAGGGCGACGACTGGGCGCGCGCCCGAGGCCGCGAGGCCGGCCGCGAAGGTGACCGCGTGCTCCTCGGCTATGCCCACGTCGTGGAAGCGGCCGGGCCAGGAGGCCTTGAAGGCCTCGAGGCCGACACCGGTGGTCATCGCGGCGCTGATCGCCACGAGGCGATCGTCGAAGCAGCCGCGCCTGACTATCGCGAGGGAGAATGCCTCGGTGAAGGTCGCGGGCGAGAGCCCGTCCTCGGCGGCGTCGAGGCAATGGGAGGGATGTGCGCTCGAGGGCGCGACGCCGTGATAGCGGCTGGGGTTTTCCTCGGCGAGATCGTAGCCCTTGCCCTTGCGCGTGATCACGTGGACGACCACGGGCTTCCCGAGGGCGCGGGCCTCGCGGAAGACCTGGGTCATCGCGGCGATGTTGTGGCCGTCGATCGGCCCCGCGTACTCGAAACCAAGGTCGGAAAAAAAGTTCTCCTTGAACAGCAGGGCCTTCACCGCCCGCTTGCCCCGGTACATTAGGTTGAAGAGCACGCCGCCGACGAGCGGGAAGCCCTTGACCGTGCGGTCGATCCTGGAGCGGATCCCCTGGTAGCGAACCGTGGCCGAGAGCCTGGACAAGTAGATCGAGAGGCCGCCGACGTTGGGCGAAATCGACATCTTGTTGTCGTTGAGGACGACGACGAGAGGGAGGCCGAGCTGGCCCGCGTGGCTCAGGGCCTCGAAGGCCAGGCCCCCAGTGAGGGCGCCGTCGCCTATCACGGCGACGGCCACGCCTCCCAAGGCCTCGCCAGCCTCCGCCACGACGCGCCGACCCTCGAGTATGCCGAGGGCCGCGGAGATCGAAGTGGAGGCGTGGCCGGTATCGAAGGCGTCGTGGGGACTCTCGGATCGCTTGGGAAAGCCGGAGATGCCCCCCAAGCGGCGTATCTGGTCGAACTCGCCGCGACGGCCGGTGAGGAGCTTGTGAGCGTAGCATTGGTGGCCGACGTCCCAGACGATCGCGTCGAGGGGCGATTCGAAGGCGCGATGGAGCGCGATGGTGAGCTCCACCACCCCCAGGTTCGAGGAGAGGTGGCCGCCATTGCGCCCGACGACCGCGACGATCCTTTGGCGGAGCTCCGTGGCGAGGGCCCGCAGCTCGGCGGGCTCGAGCTTCTTCAGGTCCTCCGGAGAGTCTATGGAATCCAAGAGTGCCATCGCGGAATACGATACCACAGGCTCGCGCTACATGCCATCGGGGCCTCGCCTAAATCGCCCATGGCGCCTCCTTGCCAAACGAGGCGGGCGGAGGGCAGGATGGCGCCATGGCCGCATTCGATCTCCTAACCCTCGATCTCCGCTCTCCGCTCGCCTACCCGGGCATGGAGAACCCTCCGCTCGCGGGAGCCCCCCTGAAGGGCAAGGCCCTCCTGCCCTCGCCCGCGGGCGGCTTCACCGAAGTCGGGCTGGGAATGGACATGGCCGAGGGAGAAGAAGAGCTCTTCCTGTTCGATCCCGAGGAGCTCGTCGCCTTCGATCCCGACGAAGGGCCCAGGGTCGACGCCCCCCTGCCGCGGCCTCGCTTCTACGGGAGGCGCAGCCCCAAGGGCGGCGCGGACCCCGCGGCCGCCGGCGAAGCGAAGCCCAGCGTGGCCTCCCTCGCGATAGGCAGCTACGCCTTCCTGCAATGGCGGCCCAAGGACGAGGACGAGCTTCTATCGGGGATCGAGTGGTTCGCGAAGGAAGCCTGGTGGGAAAGGCTGGACGCCAAGGGCCCGTACATCGTCAGGCGAGTGCGCGAGGACGGCCAACTGGCTACGCAAGCTTTGCGCCGATTGCCCTAAAACCGGCACAAGCGGCCTATTCACATGACTTTATGGGATGCGCTCGAATTCAGCGGCCGCGCGGCGCCCTTCGTGCGCTTGTTGTCGTACATGCGCTGGTCGGCAAGCTCCAGCAGGATGTCGATGCTGCGCTGGAGGTCGGGGTTGTCGCAGCCACTGGCATCGGGCAACTCGCCCAGGGACGCGATGCCCCACGACAGCCTGGGCAGGTAGGACCGCCCCTCGACGCTCGACGCGAGGTCGGCGTTCACGCGGTCCAGGATCCCCTCGACCACGTCTCCCCGGCAATCGGGGAAGATGATCAGGAACTCGTCGCCGCCTATCCGGCCCACCGTGTCGGCCCCCCGGACCGCGCCGACGAGGGTCGAGCTGACCGCGCAGATGTATTCGTCGCCCTTGGAATGGCCGTAGGCGTCGTTGACGATCTTGAGCCCGTCGATGTCGGCCAGGCAGATCGTGAGGGGCGAGCCCGAGCGCAGGCATTGGGCTATATGCTTCTCGAGGATGATGAGAGCCGTACGGCGGTTGACGGTGCCGGTGAGCGAGTCCGTCGACGCAAGGTGCTTTAGCTCGGCCTCGGCCTGCTTAAGGCTGATGAGGTTGGCGACCACGCGCGAGAAGATGACGAAGGTCTCGCGCTTCTCCGGAGAGAAGCCCCTATGACTGAGGAGATCGTCGACGCTGAGCTCGCCGATCATCGTATGCCCGTCCCACAGGGGAGCTACGAGCTTGTTCCCCTTCCCCACGACCAAGCCTTTGTCGTCCATGCAGGGCTCGTCCTGTCCGAAGAGGAGGGGCACCCTTCCCTCGTAGAAGGACTGCGGGATTCCGGTGCGGGTCCGCGGAACCCTCGCCCCGCGCTCGTCGCGCAGGCGCCCGGACTCGTCGGTCCCCCAGGTGCCGAGCTTCCAGCGCGGATCGTTGCGGTCGACGAGCCAAAGGCCGAGGCGATCGAAGCTCAGGCGATCGAGGCCGAGCCGCACGGACTCGCGGCAGAGATCGTCGACGCTTTGGCAAAGGGAAAGCTCGAAGGATATCTCGTGGAGGGACTTTAAGTCGTATTCATAGGAAACGCGGTCGTCGTCTACGGCCGCGGGACATAGCACCGCGAGGGCGGGCTCGCCGTCCCAGGCGCCGCGCAGTATATCCATCCCTGGCGCAGCCTGAAGGACTTGGGCGTCGGAAAGACGAATCACGGCGAAGGATCGGCCCTGGCCGATGACCGTAGGCTGAAAGCCGTCGCCAGTAAGACCATTTTGCATATGGGTAAGATATATCCCATTTGGAAAAGGTAAAAGGGGTAATTTCGCGGTGTTTTGATGAAATATCGCGATTCCTTTAGCAACAATCCCGGGACGAGCCATAAATCGCCCATTCTGGGAGGATAGATTTATCCCGTCGCGCTAGTTCGGGGGGTTATTACGCGCTATACTTGCCGGAAATGGAAACGAAGCAGCGGCTCTACGACGCCGCGCGCAACGCCTTCGCCCTCAAGATGGCCGCGTTACACGATCTTTCTCTCGAGCTGTCCATGGCCGACGATGTCGACGACCTTTGCCGCCGCGCCGTGGGCTTGGGCCATCGGGTCCTCGGCTACGACAGGATCGGCATTTGGTTCGTCGATCCCGCCGATCCCGCCATCCTCTACGGCAGCTTCGGCACCGACGAGTCCGGTCGCATCCGGGACGAGCGCGGCGTCCACTTCCGCCGCTCCGACGAGGCTTTCCCCGAGGGTTTCTACGAGGGCCGCGAGCCCGTGTATTACATGGGCGAAAGCCCTTGCTTCAACGAGAAGCACGAAGTGGTCGGCAGCGCGGAGAAGGCCCTCGCCCTCATATGGGACGGGCGCAAGGTGATAGGCGAAATATGGGTCGATAACCTCATCACGAAGCGCGGCATCGACGGCGGCTCGCTCGAGCTCCTCGTCCGCTACGCCAGGATCGTCGGCTCGCTCTCCACCCTCAAGCGCGTCCAGGCCGAGCTCCAGGCCCTGTCCTCGACCGATTCCCTGACCGGCGTCGTGAACCGGAGGACCGCCCTCATCGTCCTCGAGAAGCAGTTCAATCTGGCCGTCAGGAAGGCCGAGAGCATCGCCGTGATCTTCTGCGACCTGGATGGCCTCAAGACCGTCAACGACACCAAGGGCCACGCCGCGGGCGACGAGTACATCAAGATCGTCTGCCAGGCCATCATGAAGTCGGTGCGCGACAGCGATTCCGTGGGACGGCTCGGCGGGGACGAGTTCCTCGTCGTCCTGCCGGACTGCGACTCGAAAGGCGCGAGCATGATCGACGAGCGCATCGAGGCGGCCCTGGCCCAGGCGCGGCAGGCGAGCTCCGACTACCCCATCTCGATCAGCCGGGGTATCGCCACCTTGACCGAGCTCGGCTCGGGGCCCGGGGACAGGACGCCCCAGGCCCTCGTGGACCTGGCCGACAGCCGCATGTACGAGGAGAAGCGCCTGCGCAAAGCCGCGCGCTGAGCCCGGGCCGCCCCGAGGCCCTACTCCAGCACGGCGTAGATGCGGCGGACGCCGGCCGAGCTCGACTGCTCCTTCTGGATGCGGAACTTGCCGATCATGCCGGTCCGCTCCACGTGGGGGCCGCCGCAGACTTCCTTGGAGAAATCGCCCATCGTGTAGACCTTGACGTCCTCCTCGTATTTCTCGCCGAAGAGGGCCCTGGCCCCGGCGGCCTTGGCGTCGTCGAGCTTCATGATCTCCATCGTCACGGGCAGGTCGCGGGCGATCTGCTCGTTCACGATGGCCTCCACTCTCTGGAGCTCTTCCTTGGTCATGGGAGCGGGGTGGGCGAAGTCGAAGCGCATGCGCTCGGCCGTGATGTTGGAGCCCTTCTGCGCGATGTGCGGCCCGAGCACGATCGTGAGGGCCTGCTGCAGGAGATGGGTGGCGCTGTGGTACTTGGTCGAGACCTCGGAATGGTCCGCGAGCCCGCCCTTGAAAAGCTGCTCGGAACCGGCGCGGGAGAGCTCCTGGTGCTTCTTGTAGGCCTCGTCGAACTCGGGGCGGTTCACCTTCATCCCGTTCTCCGACGCGAGCTCCTCGGTGAGCTCGATGGGGAAGCCATAGGTGTCGTAGAGCTTGAAGGCCAGGCGGCCGGACATGACCTTCTGCGGGTTCTTGAGGAGGTTCGGCAGCATCTTCTCGAACTCGCGCTCGCCCTTCACCAAGGTCTCGAGGAATTTCTCCTCCTCCTTGATGAGCTCGTCGAGCACGCGGTCGCGATTGGCGGCGAGCTCGGGGAAGGGGCCCGCGAAGTTGTCGATGACGGCGGCGGCGGGCTTGGCCAGGAAGGAGCCCTCGATGCCGAGCTTGCGGCCGTGGCGCACGGCGCGGCGGATGATACGCCGCAGGACGTAGCCCGCGCCCACGTTGGACGGCATCACCGCCTTGGGGTCGCCGAGGATGAAGGTCGCCGTGCGGACGTGGTCGGAGATGATGCGGACCGAGCGGTCCTTCTCGGGATCGGAGCGGTACGCGTAGCCCGCCACGGCCTCGATGGCCTCGATGATCGGGCCGAAGGCCTCCGTATCGTAGACCGATTTCTTGCCCTGGAGTATGCAGACCGTGCGCTCGAGGCCCATGCCCGTATCGACGTTCTGGGCCGGGAGCTTGACGAGGGTCTTCTCGTCGACCCTGTTGAACTCCATGAAGACGTTGTTCCAGATCTCCATCCAGCGCTTGGGATCCACGCCCTTGTTGGAGAGCGCGGGCGGAGTCCCCTCGCCCACCCAGTAGAAGATCTCGGAATCGGGGCCGCAGGGGCCCGTCGGGCCCGCGGCCCACCAATTGTCGCAGGCGGGCAAGTAGGCTATCCGGTCCTTGGGCACGCCGAGGGCCGCCCAGGCGGCCGCGGAAGTCTCGTCGCGGGGGGCGTTCTCGTCGCCCTGGAAGACCGTCACCGAGATCATCGAGGGATCGAGAGCTAGCCATTTGGGCGAGGTGAGGAATTCCCAGGAAAAGGCTATGGATTCTTTCTTGAAGTAATCGCCTAGCGACCAGTTGCCCAGCATCTCGAAGCAGGTGAGGTGGCTCTCGTCGCCGACCTCGTCGATGTCCCCGGTACGGACGCATTTCTGGAAGTCCACGAGGCGCTTGCCCGCGGGATGGGGCTCGCCCAGGAGGTAGGGCACCAGGGGCTGCATGCCCGCCGTGGTGAAGAGGACGGTCGGATCGTTCTCAGGGATCAGGGACTTGCCGGAAATCTCGGCATGGCCCTTTGTGACGAAGAAATCTATGTATTTCTTGCGAAGTTCGTGGATCGTGATCATGAGCGCGAGTGTAAAGGGAAGGGTACGGCAGGGTCAATTACCGATAGGCGCGAGCCTGGCCTGCCTAGATCCTAGCCGCAGGCTTTGATCTCCAGGGGGGGGCGCTTTTCCTCGGCCTCCAGGTCGGGGTAGCGGCTGCGGATCTCCTCGATGCGCGGCAGGACCTCGAAGAAGGCCGTGACGATCTCGGGGTCGAACTTGGTGCCTGACATGGCCCGGATCTCGTCGAGGACCTTGCCCGAGTCCCAGGGCTCCTTGTACACGCGCTTGGAGATCAGGGCGTCGTAGACGTCGGCCACGGCGACGATACGGCCGCCCAAGGGGATCTCCTCGCCCTTGAGCTTGCGCGGCCCGCCGTCGGGGCCGCACTCGAGGGGGGCGGCGTAGGGGTCGTCGGACCAGATGTCGACCATGCCGGGATAGCCCGTGCCGTCCCAGTTCTCGTGGTGGCGTAGGGCCACCTCCGCGGAGATGATGTCCAGCTCGGATTGGGGATCGACGAAAAGCCGCGCGCCGAAGCAGGTATGGGCCTGCATGACCTTGTACTCCTCGGGGGTGAAGCGGGCGGGCTTCTTGAGAATGAGGTCCGAGATGGCCACCTTGCCCACGTCGTGGAGCATGGCCGCCATCTTGAGCGTATCCTTGGTCCGCTCGCGCTCCTTGTCGCCGATGCCGCGGTTGAAGGCCCAGCGATCGTAGATCTCGGCGGCATAGCCGGCCACCCGGTTGACGTGCGCCCCCGTCTCCTTGGGATCGCGCATCTCGGCCATGCGGTTCATGCGCAGGATGATCGCGCGGGTCATGAAGGCGCGCTCGAGGGCGTCGGTCGCGCTCGACGCGAAATGCTCGAAGATCTTCTCGTCCCCGGCGGTGAAGGGAATCGCGTCGCCATCCTCGTTCATCGCATTGAGGACCTGGATGACCCCGAGCAGGTTGCCCGTGGAGGTAATGAGGGGATAAGCGAGGATCGAGCGAGTCTTCCAGTTATTCTGCTTATCGAAGGAGGGGTTGAACTTGTACGGCTTATCGGCGGGAATCGAGTAGGCATCGTCGATGCGGACGGGCACTCGGTTCTTGGCCGCGTAGCCCGCGAGGCGGGAATCGTCTATCGGCATCCGCATGTTGCTATATGGTAGCTTCTGCCCAGGCGGAAGACGCTTCTCTAGTGTAGTGTTCTGGCTGTATTTAAAAACAAGCTGATCGCCCTCACGGACGTAAATAGTTCCCGCATCGGCATTTAGCACATGCCGCGCTTCTATGAGGATATGCTCGAGCAGGATATCGGCATCCTGAACCTTACTGAGCTCGGAGTCGATTTGTAAGACTATGTCCCTGTAATCCCGTTTCTTGGACGACATTGGTACTCCGGTATAAGTTTCGGACACTTCCTACTGTATATTAAACGCTCGTCGATAGCAATTTCGAGATTTCTTCCTAGGAATTTCCCCAATATATGAAACCCGGTAACTAGCAGGATATTGGAAAAGTCCAACCGAGCCTATTCAACAGCCCCCTACATCTCCTCAAAGACCCCCCGCGAGCGATCCTTTCGGACATGGTCCCAGGGAAAGACGCGACCGTTCATGACCAGGTACACGCCGTAGGCCAGTAGTTGCACGGCCGAAAAGGCGGTCCCAAAATTGAAAAGGGCGTCGGATCCCTGGATTTGGTAGGGGACCATGGCCCCCGTGAGGACGATAGTCTTTTCCAGGCGCGCTGGCCCGATCAGGCGGGCAGTCTCGGCCATAGTATCGGTGCCATGGGTGATGACGATGCGATCCTCGTCAGCGCGTTCGCAGGAGTCGAGCACCGAGCGACGGTTCGCGTCCTGCATCTGCAGGCTGTCGATGAGCTGATTCTGCTCTATGGCGACGGGAACGCCGACCCTGGCCAGTCTGAGGATCTCGGGAAGATGGCTCGCCTTGAAGGTGAGCTCGCCCTTGATCTCGTCGTAGGCTTTATCGAAGGTGCCGCCGGTGACGATTACGCGAATGGGCTTGGAATCCATAGTAAGAACTATGCCTTCGATGCCCGACTTGAACAAGGCAGGGCTCCTACTTGACGCTTTTGGAGATAACTGTAAAATAGCCGTCTCATTCTGTCGACTAAGAATATTCTATTAAGGGAGATACTTATACGCATGAGATATCGTTTTACCGGATTTCCTCTATTATCAGTATTCTTATTTTGCTGCCTCAGCGTTTCCTGCGCGAAGACGGCAAATAAACAGTCTGTCAATGCGACTCTCGCCGAGCTTAGTTCATTAGAAGAAAAGGAATTAGCTGGGTATTTAGAAAATCTCGATAGAACAGACCCCATTGCCCCATACTACCAGGATTCCTCGACAAAAGAACTTACGCTCCAGTTCTTCGCCTCCTTGACCCATTCCGAAAATGTGGCTCGGGTCATCTTGGACAATGCCGCCAAGTACGGTGTACGCCCTTCCCTAGCCTTTGCCCTGGCTCTGGAAGAGAGCGATTTCAAGGTCGATGCATTCAACAAAAACGGGGATTCCGTGGATCGCGGACTCTTTCAGCTCAACTCCAAGTCATATCCAGGACTGAAAGTCCCCGATTTCTACGACATCGATACGAATGCGCGTTATGGCATAGCTCACTTGAAAGGCTGTCTATCCCAGGCAGGCAACGAGGTGGCCGCCCTGGCCATGTACAACGCCGGGAACGGCCGCGTCGAGCGTGGGGCTACGCCCAAGAAAACCTTGAATTACGTCTCCCGCATCCTCGCCTACGAGGACAATATCTCGACACTCTTCGCCGCCAAGGTCATGGCCAAGGCCCAGCCGGTATCGCCCAGCTTGGCGAGGCTCGTCGCGGAGAGCATGAGCATGGGCCTCATCGCGAGCGCCCAGGATACTAAGACGACGGAATAAGGACGTAGGCGAGGGCCGGGGCTTTATCGGCGTTCGTTCCACTCGGGCGTGGAAAAGCGCTCCGCCGCGAGCCGTCGCGCCTCCAGGTCCTCGGCCGCGGAGAGGGGGGCTTCCTCGAACTCCGCGCCGCAGGCTTCGGCGAAGCCCTTCCTCAGGGCCAGCGCCGCGTCCTCATAGGCTAGCTGCCGCCCCAAGACCTCTCGAAGACAGGTCACCCTCGCCTTGGAGTCCTCGATCAGCTTCCCCTTCAGCTTTTCCGCCGGCACCTTGAGCAACGAGAACATCAGCTCGAGCTCGAGGTCCATGAGGACGGTGCCGTGCTGCAAAAGGCAGCCTTGGCGCCTCGTCTGGGCGTTGCCGGAGATCTTCCTGCCGCCTACGGCTATGTCGTTGATAGGCTCGAAGCTCGCCTCGGCCCCGAGCTCCCGCAGGCCGGCGACGAGGCCGGCGCAGATCAGGCGGTAGGACTCGAGGATACCGTCGGGAGCGAGGGGATGGCCGATGGGCAGGACTATCGAGTAGGTGAGCTCGGCGTCGTGGAAGACGGCGCCGCCGCCGGTGAGCCTGCGGACCGCGTCGACGCCCGAGCTGCGGCAGGCTTCGAGGTCCACCTCGGCCTCGAGGGACTGGAAATAGCCCACCGTCACGCAGGGAGGGGCCCAGCGGTACAGCCTGAGGGTCGGCGGCGCCTCGCCCCGCGACACCGAGCCGACGAGGGCTTCGTCGATGCCCATGTTGAGGGCCCCCGAGAGCGGGAGTGCCCCGGAACCCGAGACGCTATCGATCAGCCTGAGCTTCATGGGCGGCCGCCATCAGGGCCGAGGCTATGTCGGCGGGCGAGGCGCCGAAGACGCGCAAAGGGGCCTTGCCGAAAAGGGCCAGGGCCGCCGCCTCCAGGCCCTCGACGGGGAGCCCGGACAGTCCGCCCTCGGCTTCCTCAAAGGCTTCCTCGGGATGCGCGAAGAAGTCGCCCCTCACCGCGGCGCGGATCACGATCCCGCGCTCGAGCTCGAGCTCGACGCGCAGGAGCTTGCCTCCCGGCACCTTATAGTCCTTGCGGCCGGTCATTTTCGAACGAGGAGCGCGCGTGGTAGCTGGTGCGCGCCAGGGGTGCGGACACGACGGAGGCGAAGCCGCGCGAGCGGGCCTCCTCGGCGTAGAGGGCGAAGTCCTCGGGCGGCACGTAGCGCGCGACCTCGGCCTGGAGCCTCGTGGGCTGCAGGTATTGGCCCAGCACGAGGCTCGAGCAGCCGACGGCGCGCAGCTCGTCCATCGCGCGCAGGAGCTCGTCGCGGGACTCGCCGAGCCCCAGCATGAGGCTCGACTTGACGACGGGCGAGCCGCCCCGGGCCCGCGCGGCCGCGAGGGCGAGGGTATGGAGGCTGGCGGCGTAGGAGGCCCGGGCGTCGCGCAGGGACTGCAGGCGCGGGACGGTCTCCACGTTATGCGCCAGCACGTCGGGGCGTGCGTCGAGGACCGGCTCGAGCTCGCCCTCGCGGTAGTCCGGCACGAGGAGCTCGACGCGGGGGGCGGGGACGAGGGCCTTGAGCGCCCGCGCGCAGGCGGCGAAGTGGGCGGCCCCCCGGTCGGGCAGGTCGTCGCGGTCGACGCTGGTGACGACGACATAGGCCAGGCCGAGCTCGCGCGCGGCGCCGGCGAGCTCCTCGGGCTCCTCGGGCCGGAGCGCCTCGCCCTCGCGGCCGTGCTCGACGGCGCAGAAGCGGCAGTAGCGCGTGCACCTGCGCCCGAGTACCATGAAGGTGGCCGTGGCCTGGCCCCAGCACTCGGCCTTGTTGGGACAGCGCGCCGAATCGCAGACGGTAGCGAGGCCCCGCCGCGCGAGGGTCTCGGAGACGAGGCGGCTGTTGGCCCCGGAGGGCAGGCCGACGCGGAGCCAGGCGGGCTTGCGCCGCGCCTCGGCCCCGCCGGCGACCGGCTCGCGGCCGCCGCCCATCAGGAAGCCCGGCCCTCGCGGGAGGCGGCGGGGCGGGACGGGCCCTGGGAGGGGCGGCCGCGGGGTCGCGGCTCGCTCGACCTGAGGGAAGTGCCGAGGAGGGCCGCGGCCTCGACGAGTACCGAGACGTCCTCGTGGCCAAGCACCGCGATGCGGAAGATGGCGGCCTCGATGAGGGAATAGATGAGGTCCCCGGCCACCTTGACCGAGAAGGGCGGGAAGTCGCCCTTCTTCTGGCCCTCGATGAGCACGCCCGCGAGGATGTGGCGCATGCGGATCGTGCGGCGGCGGACGCGCTCGTCGGGGTCGCCCCCCGCCGCGCGGATATGTCCCAGGTAATCGAGGATGACGGTCAGGAGGCGCCTCTGGGCCGAGCAGGTCTCAACCACCATGCCCAGGATGGCCGAAAGCTTGTCGGACTGGCTCCTGGCGGCGTCGGCCACGATCTCGCGGATCGAGAGCTCCAGCTTTTCCATGAAGAGCTTGATGCTGAACGAGAAGATTTCGCGCTTATTCTTGAAGTAGAGGTAAAGGATGGTTCGCGTGATGCCGCAACGCTCGGCAATCTTCTGGAAGGTGGTGTCCTCGTAGCCCTCGTCGACGAAGACGTCGAGGGCCTTTTCCAGGATCTCGCGCTTGCGCTTCTCGTGCTCGATCGTGATTGACAATTTCACCGCCTCCGTCTTTATGTTAGTATACATATGCAGGGTTTTTTTTGGAAGCTCCATATCGCGCATTCGCCCGCTAGCGAAGCTTGTACTGGGGCGAAGGCGAAGCTAGTATCGAGTTGTATCGCTGACGCGAGGAGGTGGCTACGATGCCGGTCGAGATGAGGGTTCTCGTTGCGAGGCTCGAGGCCCTGGAGGGGCCCGGACCCCTCGCGGCCCAGGCCGGCGATCGGATGATGGAGTTCCACGTCTCGAGGCAGGCGCGCGACGATCTGGGGATCGAAGGCTCGCTCTTCAGGAGCACGGGCAACCTGATCCTCCCGGACTTCCGCGCCGCCCGCAAGCTCGCCCGCCGCATCAACGAGAAGGTCGACGCGGCCATCCTGCCCGAGCGAGCCGTCCGCGCCGGCAGGCTCAACGCCATGGCCCTCATCGACGAGATCCTCCACGACGTCGCGAGGCTCTTCCGCGAGCAGGCCGAGCCCGGCGCCCTCGCGATAGCCTACGCGGACCTCGAGCGTTCCCTCGGCAAGAAGGCCCTGGACGGACTCCTCCTCGCCTTCGTCGACCGCTTCCCGCCCCAGGCCGTCTACGAGGGCCGGCAGAGCGCGGCAGCATGGCTCGCCGGGGGCGCCGACGAGAAGGGCGGCCCGCCCAACCGCGAGCTCGCCCTCGAGGAGCTCGGCCTCCTCCGCCTCGCCAACGAGAACCCCGCCTTCGAGCCCTTCCGCTTCCTCTTCGACGAGGCCCTCCTCGCCGTGCCGGGCTCCCCGGAGGCCGAGGCCTACGAGGAGGCCGTCGGGGTCATCGGCGCGAGCTTCGCGGCCATGCCCGCCTTCGGCCCCGACGACCAGGACCTCATCACGATGCTCCGCAGCCCAGCCCGCGCCGCCCCCTACTCGCTGCCGGGCCAGCTCGACTACATCCGCAGCCGCTGGGGACTCATCCTTGGGGAGAGGCTCCTGCGACTGCTGGGCTCCCTGGACCTCATCCGCGAGGAGGAGAAGCCCCGGTTCCCCGGCCCCGGCCCGACGCGCGCCTACGTCTATTCCGGCATGGAGCGCGAGTACGAGCGCTTCAGCCAGGACAAGGACTGGATGCCCAACGTCGTGATGATGGCGAAGAGCGCCCTCGTGTGGCTCTACCAGCTCTCGCGCTCCTACGGCCGCGAGGTCCGGACCCTCGACGCCATCCCCGACGAGGAGCTCGACGCCCTCGCCTCCCGCGGCTTCAACGCCCTCTGGCTCATCGGCCTCTGGGAGCGGAGCCCGGCCAGCGCCGAGATCAAGCGCCGCTGCGGCAACCCCGAGGCAGCGGCCTCGGCCTACTCGCTCTTCGACTACGAGATCGCCGAGGAGCTCGGAGGCTGGCCCGCCCTCGAGCGCCTGCGCGAGCGTTGCGCCTGGCGCGGCCTCCGCCTCGCCGCCGACATGGTGCCGAACCACGCGGGCATCGACTCGAGCTGGGTGCGCGAACGGCCCGAGCTCTTCATCCAGTCCGGCCAGTGCCCCTTCCCGGGCTACAGCTTCAATGGCCAGGACCTCTCCGGGGACGGTCGAGTGGGCATCTGGCTCGAGGACCATTACTACGACCGCACGGACGCGGCCGTCGTGTTCAAGCGCCTGGACCGCGGCTCGGGAAGCGTGTCCTACGTCTACCACGGCAACGACGGGACGGGCCTGCCCTGGAGCGACACCGCGCAGATCGACTTCCTCAAGAAGGAGGCCCGCGAGGCCGTGATGGAGCGGATCCTCCACGTGGCGCGCAACTTCCCGATCATCCGCTTCGACGCCGCCATGATCATGGCCAAGAAGAGCTTCCGTCGCCTCTGGTACCCCGAGCCGGGCCAGGGCGGCGACGTGCCCTCCCGCTCGGAGAGGGCGCTTTCCCGCGAGGACTTCGACCGGGCGATGCCCGAGGAATTCTGGCGCGAGGTGGTGGACCTCTGCGCGCGCGAGGCGCCGGACACGCTGCTGCTCGCGGAGGCCTTCTGGATGATGGAGGGCTACTTCGTCCGCACACTCGGCATGCACCGCGTCTACAACTCGGCCTTCATGAACATGATTAAGAAGGAAGAAAACGCGAAATACCGCGAGACGATCCGTAACACGCAGGAGTTCGACAAGGACATCCTCAAGCGCTTCGTCAACTTCATGAACAATCCCGACGAGGAGACGGCGGTCGCCCAGTTCGGCAAGGGCGACAAGTACTTCGGCGCCTGCACGTTGATGGCCACCCTCCCCGGCCTGCCCATGTTCGGCCACGGCCAGCTCGAAGGCTTCGAGGAGAAGTACGGGATGGAGTACCGCCGCGCCTACCGCGACGAGGCGCCCGACCTCGGGCTCATCGCCCGCCACGAGCGCGAGATATTCCCCCTCCTCAAGCGGCGCCGGCTCTTCTCCGGGGTCGAGCGCTTCCTGCTCTTCGACCTCGTCGGCCCAGGCGGGTCGGTGAACGAGAACGCCTTCGTCTACGCGAACGGCGACGGCGACGAGCGCGCCCTCGTCGCCTACAACAACGCCTTCGCCCGGGCCGAGGGCCGCGTCCTCGAGTCCTGCGCCTACGCTGAGAAGCTGCCGGGCGGCCAGAAGCGGCCGGCGCGCAGGAGCCTGGCCGAGGCCCTGCTACTCAAGGACGCTGGGCGGGCCGAGGGACGGCCGCGCTTCTGCGTCATGCGCGAGCAGCGCTCCGAGCTCTGGTTCATCCGCCGGTCGCGCGAGATCGCCGACTCGGGACTCGGCCTGATACTCGACGGCTACCAATCGCAGGTGTTCCTCGACTTCTTCGAGGTCGAGGACGACGCGCGAGGCCTCTACTCGGCCGTGCACGAAGCGTTAGGCGGGGCTGGTACGCCCGACTTTTCCGCGGCCGTGCAGGACATCGCGCTCAAGGATCTCTACGCCCTCCTCGCCGCCCTGGCCTCGCCCGAGCTGCTGGCCTGGGCCGCGGCCCTAAGCGCCCGCCCGGCGGCCAAGCGGCCGGGGCTCCCGCCGGGGCTGGCGGGCGCGGCCCTGGCTTTCTACTCGAAGGCGCGGGACCTCTTGCGCGAGGAGGCCGCCGAGGAAGGGCTCCGGGGAGACCCCCCGCCCCGCGGCAAGCCCACCGCGGCCTCCCGCAAGGCCGATGGTCTCTCGCGCGCCAAGGGGGACGCGGCGGCGGCCAAGGCCGCGGCGGCCCGCCTCGCGGCCTCGCTCGCGGGCCTGTCGCGCGCGGCCCTCGCGGCGGCCGGCCGGGGAAAGGCGCAGGCGGCCGATGACGTGGCGGCGGCGGCGCTGCTCGCCTCGGCGCTGGCCCTTCCGGGATCGGGCGAGATCGCCCTCTGCTACGCCCTGCTCGACGGCCTCAAGCCCCTCTGCGGGGCCGGCGCAGCCGTCGACGCCGACGCCGCGGAAGGCGCGAGGCGAATCGTCGACCGATATTGCCTGGACCGCAAGCTGCGCGAGGCCCTCCGGGGTTCCGGCATGCACGGCGACGACGCGTACAAGGGCCTCGCCATCGCCAAGGCCCTCCTCCCCAGGCTAGGGCTTTTCGGCGAGGCGGAACCGGGGCTCCCGAGGATCGTCGCCTCCGCTTCCGCCGACGAGGAGCTGCGCGCCCTGCTCGGAGCGAACCTCTTCGGCGGCGTCACCTGGATCAACAAGGAGCGCTTCGAGGACGCGGCGGCATACGGCGCCCTCTTCGCTTCCCTGGGCCACGGCGACCTAAGCGCGGCGCGTTGCGCGACACTGCTCCTCGCCGCAGCGGAAAAGTCCGGCTACGACCTGGAGAAGCTCGAGCTGCTGATCGCCGAGGCGGCGCCGGTAAAGGCCAAGGTCGCCGTGAAGCCCAAGGCCAAGGTCCCGGCCAAGGCGAAAGCCGATGCAAAGCCCAAGCCGAAGGCCAAAGTGGCCAAGGCCCCTGCAAAGATTAAGGCCAAGGTGAAAACCGCCGCGAAGCCCAAGCCCAAGGCTGCTACCAAGACCAAGGCCCCGGCAAAGGCGAAAAACGCCGCTAAACCAAAAGCCAAAGCTCCGGCGAAGAAGAAAGGGAAGAAGTGAGCGATCAAATATTCAAGGCCATCGATTGGCGATCCTTCAGCGAAAACCTGAGCGGGCTCCTCGACGAGCGCTGGATGCTCATCACGCCTGGAGAGCCCGGGCGCTGGAATACGATGACCGCTTCCTGGGGCGGCTTCGGTCATCTCTGGCAGTGGGACGTCGCCTTCGTCTTCGTACGCCCCTCGAGGCATAGCTTCGGCTTCATGGAGAGAGAGGAGGGCTTCACCCTATCCTTCTTCGACGAGGGCATGAAGAAAGCCCTCGATGTCTGCGGCTCCATCTCCGGGCGGGACAGGGACAAGGCGGAGGCTGCGGGCATAACGCCACGGGCCTTCGTCGTCCCAGGCGGCGCGGCGCAAGCAGCGGGGATCGGGCCCGAGCGCGTTGGATTCGAGGAGGCGCGGATCGTCGTCTCCTGCCGCAAGCTCTATTCCCAGGATCTCGATCCCTCGCGCTTCATCGACCCCGCCATCCTGAAGCACTACCCCTCGGGGGATCTGCATCGCCTCTACGTAGGCGCTATCGAGGGCGCCTGGGAGCGCCACGCTCCTCGATGAGGCCCAGCGCCCCCAGCCTCGGCATCGAGGAGCTCCTCTTCCCGGCGCTCGGCGATCGTTCGGTGCGCTTCGTCTTCCCCAGCGAGATCTGCGCCGAAAGCTGGCTCGAGCGGGCCCTCCGCCTCGGCGGCCGCGGCTCCCTCGAGGCTGACCGCTTCCTCGGCTGGGACCGGCTGAAGGAAGAGGCCGCGAGGATCGACGGCAGGCCTCCCGTCGACGATCCTCTGCGGCGCATCTTCGCGGCCGGAGTCCTCGCCGAGAACGCCCGGGATCCCTTCCTCGCCGCTCTGATCCCGCCCGAGTACGCCTCGTCCTGGCAGCCCTTCGCCGGCTATGTCGCGAGCCGGCTACCCGCCCTCGGGCGACTGCCCTACGTCCTTCGCGAGGCGGGCCCGGGCGCGGACGCGGAGCCCCGGGCGGCCGACTGGCTTCAGGTCCGGGCGCGATACGAGGCCTTTCTCAAGGCCGTGGGCCGCTTCGAGCCGGCCTTCGAGCCCCGCGCCCTGCGCGAGCTCGGGGGCAGCACCCTGATCTTCTTCCCGGAGCTCATCGAGGACTTCGAGGAATACCGAGCCGCGCTCTCCCTCTGCCCATCGGTCAGGCTCGTCGGCCTTCCCGCGGAGGCTCCCGTCGCGAGGCTGCGCCGGCCCGAGACGGCCCTCGCCGAGCTCCGCGAGACTCTCTCGGAGATCGGCCGCCTCCTCGACGGCGCTCCTGGCGGGCCGAGGCTCGAGGCGGCCGACATCGCGATCACGGTGGCCGGGCTCGAACGCTACCGGCCCTACGTCGAGCGCGAGGCCGAGCTCCTCTCGATCCCCATCGCGATGCGCTCGGGCCTCGGCCTCGACGCCACCGCGGGCGGGCGCCTCTTCGCCGCCCTGCGCGACGTGGCCGCGAGCGGCTTTTCCTATGACGCGATGCGCGATCTCCTGCTCTCCCCCGCCTGGCCCTGGAAGGACCCCGATGCCGGCCGCAACATCATGGCAGCCGGCCGCAGGCTCCACGCGGTCGCGTCTTGGACCAAGGACGGGCGGGAGGTCGACGTCTGGGAGCGCAGCCTATCGGGAAGCCTCCTGTCCGCGTACAAAAGGCTTAAATCCAGGATCTCCGCCATCTCGGGAGCGAGGGACTTCGCCTCCCTCCTGAAGTCGTATAACGCCTTCCGCGGGGAGTACCTCTCGCCGAACCCGGAGGACTGGGACATGTCGGCCGACCTCACCCTCGCCCGCTGCGTGGTCGAGCTCGAGTCCCTCGCCTGGGCCGAGGCGGAGGCCCGGGACAAGGCCGGGCTCGCGACCTCCGACGCCTTCGGCCTCTTCATGCGGGCCCTCGAGGCCAAGCCCTACGTGAGCTCGGGCGGCGGGGCGGGAGTGCCTGTCTGCGACTGGCGCGTGGCCGCCGGCGTCTATCCCGAGCGCCACTTCATCCTGGGCGCGACCCAGGACGCCCTCGCGGTGCCCCTGCGCGGATTCGATTTCCTCGGCGAGGCGCTCAGGAAGAGGCTCGGCTCCCCCGACCGGGACTCGGCCCCCGATTTCATCAAGGCCTACGCCCTTTCGGGAGCCTCCGTGTCCTTCTCCTGCCCCGTCGCGGGCTGGGACGGAGAAGTGGCGGCTCACGGCTTCCTCGTCTCGATGTCGCGCGAGGACCGGGCCGAGCCTGCCGACGCCCTCTATCGGGACGAGGCCGCCTGGCTCTCCGGCCGCGGCCCCGCGCCCGTCCGGCTCCACAGGCCGCAGGCCGCGGGACTCGCGGCATCGATGGAGGCTGCAGCCTCCATGGCCGCCCGCCCCCCCGACTCCGACAAAGGAGCCTTCCTGGCTGCCCCGACCGCGGCCGCGGTCGCGGGCCTCCTGCGCCGCAGGCCGCGCGACGGGGCCGAGGGCGAGGCCAGGCCCAGCATCGATTCCACGGCCATCGACTACTACCTCGCCTGTCCCTACGCCTATCTCTACCTGCGCCTCCTCGACGCCGGCCCCGAGCCCTCGGGCATCGAGTTCGTCGACGCCTTCTTCCTGGGCGACGTCTATCACGAGACCCTCGCCCTCCTCTTCGAGCGCATCCGCGAGGAGGACGGCAGCTACAGGCCCGAGCGCGTCGAGGCCTACCGCGGGCTCCTCGGGCCCTGCCTCACGCGTGCCTTCGAGGCCCTCGCGACGAAACGCGGGCCCTTCGTCGCGATAGTCCTCGAGGCCTATCGCGGCAGGCTCGAGGCCTGCCTGTCGCGCTTCCTCGACGCGGAGGCCGAGCGCTTCCCCGGGCTCGAGATCGGTCCCATCGAAGCCTCGTTCTCGCTCGAGTACCCCGGGCCGGCCGGGGGCGTCACCCTGCGCGGACGCATCGATCGCATATCGCGCTCGGAGCGCGGCCTCGTCGTCGTCGACTACAAGAAGGGCAGGATCCCCGACAGGGCCGAGGTCGTCCCGGGCGACTCGGGCTCTATCGCCGAGGCCCAGATCCCCTGCTATCTCCGCCTCGCGGGCTCGGGCGGCGAGGCCATCGACTCCGCCTGGTACGTATCCATCGAGGGCCACGAGCGCCGGGCCCCGGGCGAGGGGGCCTGCGCCTTCGGCGACGCGGCGAAGGACAAGGCCTACGTGCCCCGCGAGGGCCTCGAGCCCTTCCTCGCGGCCTTCGACGCCGCGCTCGAGCGCACGGTCGAGGGCATCGCCGCGGGGGCCTTCCCCCTCGCGCCCAAGGAGGCGCAGCGGCTGACGTGCAGGGAATGCGGGGCGAGGGGCATCTGCCGCGAGCGCTACGCCTTCCGCTCCGGGGAGGCGGGATCATGAGCGGAAGCCGCAGGTATAAGAGGGTCGAGGAGCTCGAGGGCCCGCAGCGCGCGGCCGCGGAGGCCCTGGCCAACGCCGTGGTCGCGGCGGGCGCGGGCTCCGGGAAGACGACCGTGCTCGCCGCGCGCTTCGTCCGGCTCCTCGAGACCGGCCGCCTCGCGTCGGGCGAGCGCGCCCACGCGCGCAACGTCCTCGTGCTCACCTTCACGCGCAAGGCCGCGGCGGAGATGTACTCCCGCATCTACGGCGCGCTCGCGGAGGCGGCGTCCCTCGCCGGAGAGTCCGAGGCCGAGCTCCGTTCCGGCCTGGCGGGGCACCTGGCGGCCTGCCTCTCGGACTTCTCGCAGGCGCAGATATCCACCTTCGATTCCTTCGCCGCGCGCATCGCCCGCTCCGGCTCGGCGCGCTACGGGATCGCGCCCGACTTCGCCATCGACGAGGACCGCGCGCGGGAGATCGCTAGTCGGCTCGCCCTGTCCTTCGTCCTCGGTCACCGCGAGGAGGAGTCGCTCCGCGAGCTCGTCTCGGCCCTCGGCCTGGACGGGGCCCGGGACGAGGTGCTCGCCGAGCTCGCCCTCCGCCGCATGACCATCTCCTCCCCGCCGGGCTTCGCCGCCTTCCACGCGGTCCAGGCCGGGCGTCTGGAGGAAATGCGGTGCGAGGCCCGGGAAAGGCTTCTTGCGATGAGGGAAGCCGCCCTCGAGTACGCCGGAGTCAAGACTACCGAGACCTCCAAGCGCTGGATGGACGCCCTGGCCGCGGATCCCGGCGAGGACGAGGGCGGCTTCTCGGCCTTCCTGGGCGGCCTGGAGCCCCTGCGCAAGCCCGGCGCGAATTCCAAGGACGAGGCCTCGCGCTTCCTCTCCGACTCGGTCGAGGGCATCCGGGCCGCGATCGCCTCCTACCGCGACATCGCGGCCACGAAGGCGGCCCATCCGGCCCGCCTCGAACTCTACCGCCGCCTCGACGATTTCCGGCTCCTCTGGGAGGCTGAGCGCAGGTCGGCCAAGACCCTCACCTTCCGCGACGTCGCCACACTGGCCCTCGACGTCCTCAAGCTGGATCCTGAAGTTAGGCGACATTACCAGGAGCTGTACCGCTACATCATGATCGACGAGTTCCAGGACGACGACGAGCTGCAGAAGCGCATCCTCTTCCTCTTGGCGGCCAGGCCTGACAGTCCGGGCGACGAGCCCTCGCCGCGCGACCTGGAGCCTGACAAGCTCTTCTTCGTCGGCGACGAGAAGCAGTCCATCTACCTGTTCCGCGGCGCCGACGTCTCGGTATTCCGCCGCCTCGCGAGCGAGCTCTCCGAGGGATCGCCCGCCGGCCCGGCCGCCGCGCTCGGACTTTCCCGCAACTTCCGCAGCGAGCCCGGGGTCATTAGGTCGCTCAACGCCATCTTCCCCTCCGTGATGGCGCCCCGGGACGGCGAGCGCGGCCGCGAGGACTTCGAGGCGGCCTTCGAGCCTCTCGAGTCGCGGGAGGCGACGCCCGGCGTCGAGCCAAGGTTCGCCTACCTCGAGCTGCCCTATCGCGAGGGGCGCGGCTCGATCGGGGCAGGCGAGCCCTCCGCCTCGCTCAGGGAGGCGGCCGAGTGCGAGGCCTGGGAAGTCGCGCGCATCGTGCGCGACGCCGTCGAGGGCGAGTCCCTCCTCGTCGCCGACCGCGAGGCGAGGCGGGCGCGGCCGGCCCGCTACGAGGACTTCGCCCTCCTCCTCCGGTCCACCGGGCGGCAAGTGCATTTCGAGAAGTACTTCCGCCTCTTCGGCGTCCCCTACGGCTCCGAGAACGCCTGCGGCCTCTTCTCGGAGGCGGTCGCCTGCGACCTCTACTACGCCCTCAGGCTCGCCCTCTACCCCGACGATCGCAACGCCCTCGCGGCCTACCTCCGCTCGCCCTTCGCCGGGCTCTCCGACGAGGCCGTCGCGCGCATGCTCCTCGAGCCGCCGGCTGCCGCCGCGCCCGAGGGGGCGGCCGGCCTCCGCGCGCGCGCGGGCCTGGTTCCCGAGGGCGACCGCCGCGGCCTCGCCCTCGGCGCCGAGACCCTCGGCCGGCTCGAGGCGATGGCCGACCGCGAGCCCATAGCCGCCTGCCTCCGCTTCCTCTGGTACGAGGCGGGCTACCGGGCCGCCCTGCTCCGCGATCCCGTGGCCTCGGCCTTCGAGGAGCACTTCGAGCTCGTCCATTCGCTCGCGGCCGCGGCCGACGCGCGGGGCCGGCCGCTCGCGTCCTTCGTCGCCGAGCTCGAGGCCCTCGTGGGCAAGCCTGACAAGCTCGAGGTCGACCTGCCGCGCGAGAGCGCCCGCGGCGTCAGGATCATGACCGTGCACAAGAGCAAGGGCCTCGAGTTCCCCGTCGTGATCGTCCCCCAGGCCAACAACGTGGGGCAGGACCGCTCCTCCCGCGAGGCCTGGTATTGGGAGGAGGGCATCGGCCCGACCTTCAGGCCGCCCAAGGACCTGGGTTCGAGGTCGCGAAACGCCTTCTTCGAGGCGTCCAAGGAGCGCCGTGAGGCGATGGACGCCGCCGAGCTCAAGCGCCTGCTCTACGTGGCCCTCACGAGGGCCGAGTCTCACCTGATCGTCACGGCCACCGAGCCCCGGAGCTCGGACGCGAGGGGCAAGAGCTTTCGCTCCCTGCTGGCCGCGCCCCTCGGCCTCTTCGACGCGCCATCGCCCCTCGCCCGGCCGGTAGACGGGAGCGAGGGCGCGGCCCAGGCGAGTCAGCCCTTCGGCCGCGTCCAGCCCCCCTTCGGCGAGCTCGCCGCCCTGCCCTCCGGCGTCCTCGTCGGCCGCATCCCCGAGCGCTCCGACCTGGACTACTTCCGCCTGGTCGACGGCGCGGGAAGGGCGTCGAGGCCGGGCGGCGGACCCACGCCTTCCCCGGGCCCCGGCGTCATAGAGCGCGCGGCGGCCAAATCGACCTGCTCGGTCACGTCCCTCGCCGAGGAAGCTGCAGGGTTCGCCTCGGGGCATGGCGCGCCCTCGATGCCCGAAAGCCTGCATATAGACCCGAAGCTTGCCGTCCCGGAAGGGCTCTCGGCCGAGAACTGGGGCAGCCTCGTCCACGCCGTCCTCGAATCGCGTTATGCGGCCAAGCCGACCGAGACCAGGCTCCGCCCCGCCCTGCGCGCCGCGCTCCTGAACGCGCTCGGCGACGAGAAGCGGCTGGGCTCGGCGATCCGGAGAGCGGGCAGGCTCGCCGAGGTCTTCACCGCATCGGAGCTCGGCAGGCGCGCCCTCGCCGCAGGGGAACGCTACGTCGAGCTCAAGGTCGCCATCGCCCTCGCGGGTCCGGAACCCGAGGGCCGGGGCTCGCCCCGCGTGGCGAAGGGGAGCATAGACCTCGCCTTCGTCGATGGCGGCAAGGCAATAGTCGTCGACTACAAAACCGACTCCGCCATGGTCCCGAACGGCCATGAGCTGCAGCTCGCCGCCTACGAGAGGGCGGCCCAGGACATCTTCGGCCTGCCGGCCGAAGCCTGGGTCTTCTACCTCTACGGCGGAGGACGGGCCGTCCGGGCGGCGGGCGAAGCCCTCGGCAAGGGCCTATTTCCAATCAGAGAATAGACATAAGCGAGGAGCCCGACTTGACCGAAGCATCGCCCGAAGAAAACCCAGGAAGAGCTGGCGGCCAGGCGAGAATGGCAGCGTCTCGGCTTGCGATTTTCCCCGTCCCGCCTATAATTCTATTAAGCAACAAGCCATGAACAACGAAAACATACTGATCGTCGAAGACGAAAAGATCATCGCCCTCGATCTGCAGCGTCGCCTCGAACGGTTCGGCTATTCCGTCGTCGGCATGGCGAGCGAGGGAGCCGAGGCGATAACGCTCGCGACCGAGCGCTCTCCCGATATCATCCTCATGGACATCATGCTCGCGGGCGCGATGGACGGCATAGAGGCCGCCAAGCAGATCCGCGCCCAGCTCGGCATCCCGGTGATCTTCCTCACGGCCTACACCGACGAGAAGACTCTCGAGCGGGCCAAGGAAGTCGAGCCCTTCGGCTACATCCTCAAGCCCTTCAAGGAGCGCGAGCTCTATACCACCATCGACATTGCGCTGTACAAGAATAGCATCGACAAGAAGCTCCGGAAGCAGGAGCGCCTCTTCTCGGCCATCCTCCATACCATCAACGACGGCATCATCGCGACCGATACGGAGATGGCCGTCTCCTTCATGAACGCCGTGGCCGAGCGGATCACCGGCTTCAGCGAGGCCGCGGCCAGGGGCAGGCACGCGGCCGGGATACTCTCACTCCTGGACCAGCGCACCCAGCGCGAGCTCCTCTCGTCCCCCCCTCCCGGCGTGGACGAGAAGCCCTTCTTCTTCACCGAGGCCATCGTCAAGAACGCCGTCGGCCAAACCCTGCTGGTCGACGGCTCCATCACGCGCATCCACGAGAAGGAGAACGAGGCCGACGGCTTCCTCATCACCCTCCGCGACGTCACCGAGTTCAAGCGGATGTCGGAGACCATCGACTACCAGGCCAGCCACGACAACCTCACCGGCCTCTCCAACCGCGAGGATTTCTCGTTCTCCCTCGGGGAGCTCCTGACCAGCATCAGGACCTCCGAGGCCCGGCACGCCCTCCTCGTAATCGACATCGACCGCTTCAAGGCCATCAACGATACCTGCGGCACCATAGCAGGGGACGAGCTCCTGCGGCAGATCGCCTCGCACGTCCAGGCCAACATCTCGCGCAATGACGTATCGGCGCGCATCGGCGGGGACGAGTTCGCCATCATCCTGCGGGACTGCGATCCCGAGGACTCGATCAACGTCGCCAAGCGCCTCAAGACCGCCGTCGAGACGCGCAAGTTCGCCTGGCAGTCCTCGGTCTTCCCCGTAACCCTCTCCATCGGAGTGGTCGCCCTGTCGCAGGAGAGCAAGGACACCCATACCGTCCTGGCCGCCGCTGACGACGCCTGCCACCTCTCCAAGGAGGAAGGCGGAAACCGGATCAACGTCTTCCAGCCCATGGACTCGAAATTCCAGAAGCGACGCGGCGACATGGAATGGATCGCGAAGATCAACAAGGCGACCGAGGAGAGCCGATTCCTGCTCTACCAGCAGACGATCGCGCCCATCTCCGCGAATGGCGACAGCCGGGCCAAGTCGGAAATCCTCCTCAGGCTCGTGAACGACGACGGAAGCATAGCCCGACCCGGCGACTTCATCCCGGCCGCAGAGCGCTACAACCTCATGCCCCTCGTCGACCGTTGGGTCATCAAGAACTCCATCGCCGCCTACAGGGTCCTGCGCGACCGCGGCTCCGAGATCGGCAATAGCCTCATCTCGATCAACCTCTCGGGGCCCTCCCTCCTCGATGAGGCCCTCGTCGACCTCATCATCAACGAGGTGAAGGCTAATGGGCTCGACAGCTCGAGCTTCTGCTTCGAGATCACCGAGACGGCCGCCATCCAGAACTACGCCGCCGCCACTCGCTTCATCCATAGCCTCAAGGACGTGGGCTTCACCTTCGCCCTCGACGACTTCGGCTCGGGCTTCAGCTCCTTCAGCTACCTCAAGAACCTTCCCGTGGACTACCTCAAGATCGACGGCTCCTTCGTGCAGACGATCGACGACTCCCTCGTGAGCTATACGATGGTCGAGTCCATCAACTCCATCGGGCACGTAATGGGGATGAAGACCATCGCGGAATTCGTGAAGAACCAGGAGATCAAGGACAAGTGCATCGAGATCGGCGTGGATTACGCGCAGGGCTACCATATAGCGGAACCGGTGCCGTTGCTATAGGGCGCCGCTTATGCCCGGTGCCGCTTTGAGCCCTTAGCTTAAGGATAAAAATGGAGCCGCCCGATCGGGCGGCTCCATCCATAAACAGGCGCAGGTGCGAGTCGAACGCACTCATGAAGGTTTTGCAGACCTCTCCCTTCCCACTTGGGTACTGCGCCATGTAAGGCCCCGTTATTGGCGGCGCCATTCGCGATAGCATATTATTAACGAATGTGAATATAGCCAATGTCGATGGGCCATGGCAAGCCCCGGCAAAAAAGAAAGGCCGCGGACTCGCGTCCGCGGCCCCTAGCCCGAAAGGGTCGATCCTACTTCTTGCCCCTGGGCGGGTTGGCGGCCGCGAGGGCTGCATGGGCCGCGGCGGCGACGCCGGCTTCGGCGAGCTGCTTCTTGGCCTTGCGCTTCTGGGCCAGGATCTCCCAGCCGTCGACGAAGGCCGAGGCGATGAAGATCGAGGAATAGGTGCCGCTGATGAGGCCTACGATGATGGCGACGGACATGTTGTGGATGTCGCCGGTCGTGAAGACTGCGAGCGAGATGGCGGCGAGGAGGACGGTCGCGACCGTGATGAAGGTCCTCGACAGGGTCTCGGTGACGCCGCGGTTCATGTTCTCGCGGAAAGGCGCGGTCGGGTTGTACTTGATCTTCTCGCGGATCCGGTCGTAGATGACGATCGTGTCGTTGATCGAGTAGCCGACTATCGTCAGGATGGCCGCGATGCTCGAGGTATTGAACTCCATCCGCGTGAAAACCATGAAGGCGATCATGATGAGGGCGTCGTGGATTACCGAGAGCACGGCGCCGAGGGCGAAGTTGGGCTTGAAGCGCAGGGCGCAGTAGATGAGGATACCGACGAAGGCCGCGAGAACGGCGAAAAAGGCCTGGGTCACCAGAGTCTTGGAGAAACGCGAGCCCACGAGGTCCGACTTCTTGACGAGGACGTTTTCGGCCCCGAAGACCTTGCCGAGTTCCGTGGTAAGGCCCTTGATGACCTTCGTGGCGAACTGGGGATCGGTGCCCGGGTCCTGGAGCCGGATCATGTATTCGCTGGAATTCTCGCCGCCGATGCGCTGTATGGCGACGTCGCCGAAGCTCTTGAGCGCCGATCGGATGCTCTCGGTCGATACCTTGACCGCGGAGGCGCCGAAAGCGTCGTAGTGGAGCACGGTCGGGACCTCGCCGAGGAGGGAATCCGTCTGCGAGGCGCCGAGGAGGAGCTTGGAATCGACGGCGCCGTCGGCCTTGAGCTCGACCGAGACGCCGGGGACGGCCACGAAGGCGTCGGCGATCGCCTTGAGCGTCGCGTATTGGGCGAACTCGTAGGTGTAGGACTTGGACTCGCCGGAGGGCGCGCGGGAGATGAAGGTCGCCTCGGCCTTGCTGACCTGGAGGGTCATCGTGCCCTCGCCCTTGTAGGCGACGCCCATCGAGGGCGGGACGAAGGCGACGTCCGAGTTTAGGCCGGCCTGGAAGTCGACGCCGGTATTGAAGCCCATGACGCCGAGGCCGACGAGGCCCGCGGCGATGATGATCGCCGATACGGCGACGGTATACTTGAAAGCCTTGTCGAATTGGATGACCCGCGTCATTTGACCCTCCAGGAGATGCTCACGTGCTTCATCTTGAGGACGTCCGTCTCGAAGTCGTAGATCAGGTGCGAGACGAAGAGGGCCGTGAAGAGCGAGCTGATCGTGCCGATCGAGAGCGAGATCGCGAAGCCTTGGATCGGGCCCGAGCCGAGCTGGGCGAGGAACAGGGCGGCGATCAGGGTGGTCAAATTGGAGTCCATGATCGTCCAGAAGGCCTTGTCGAAGCCGGCGCGGATCGCGGCCACGCGGCCCTTGCCGGCCCGCAGCTCCTCTTTCATGCGCTCGAAGATGAGGACGTTCGCGTCGACCGACATGCCGATCGTGAGCACGAAGCCGGCGATGGAGGACAGGGAGAGGGTGAGGCCGAAGGCGGAAAGGACGCCGACCATGATGACCAGGTTGACGATCTGGGCGATGGCAGCGTTGATGCCGGAGCCCTTGTAGTAGAGGAGCATGAAGGCGATTACCAGGATGAAGCCGACGGTGATGGCCATGATGCCCGACTTGACCGCGTCCTCGCCGAGGGAGGCGCCGACCGCCTGCGTGTTGACCGGGGAAAGCTCCACGGGGAGAGCCGCGGTGCGCAGCACGAGGGCCAGGTTCGCCGACTCCTCGGCGCTGAAGCCGGTCATGCGGACCGAATCGCGGATGGCTTCGGAGATGGACGCGCCGGCCTTGACCTTGTCGTCGAGGACGACCGCCATGGTCTCCTTGACGTGGGCGCTGGTCATCGCGTAGAAGATCTCCCCGCCTTCCTTGTCTAGCTGGAAGATGGTCTCGGGCTGGCCCGTGATGGAGTCCGACGAGGTGCTCGCGTTGGTGATATGCGTGCCGTCGAGGCCGGGCGTGGCGTTGAGGACCATGTAGCGCCCCGTGAACTCGTCGAGGCCGTAGGAATCCTTCTTATAATATTTGCGGATCACGAAACCGGCGGGAACGATGCTCTTGTCGGCGACGGTCATCGTCTTCTCGTCGACGCCCAGGGGATTGGACTCGAGGTAGGTGGCGAGCTTGGAGGTGGCGGAGTCGTCCACCATGTGGAAGGCGAGCTTGCCGCGGCCCATGAGGAGCTCGTTGATCTTCTCGGGGTCGGCCGCGCCGGGCATCTCGATGTAGATCTGGTCATCGCCCTGCTGGCGGATCGTGGGCTCGGAGAGGCCGAACTTGTCGATACGCGAGTTGAGGCTCTCGATCGCCCGCTTCATGGCGTCGGTACGCTCGGCGGCGGAGAGGGTATGGCCGACCTTCTTGGAAAGCGCGTCGAGGTCGGCCTGTATGATGGCGCTCATGCCGCCGGAGAGGTCGAGGCCGAGCTTGACCGCCTTCTTCTGCTTGGCCTTGAGGGCCAATACCCGGCTGCGGTAGATATTCTCGACGGCGTCGTAGGCCGCCTTCTCGCTGGCGAAGGCCGCGAGTGCGGTCTTGGCTGTCCAGGAGGAGGGCTTGGCCTTCTTTGACACGGTGTAGGCCTTGGAGGCGCCCTGGATCACGGTCGCGAACTTGGTCGTATCGAGCTTGGACTCATCGCCCGAAGCCGCGCTCGCCTTGAGGGCGGTGAGGTCGGTGATCGCCATGGCCCGCGAATACTCGCGGATCTGCTCGCGGGAACCGAGGGCCAGGGCCTGATCGGCCTTGGGGGTCAATCCGTACCAACTCACCGTAGGCCACAGGAAGGCGAAGGAGATGGCGATTACCGCCAGTACAACTAGTAATCTTTGAAACTTGCTCATTCCGGTCGCTCCAGATGAGGAAATGAGGCCGTCCCGGAGCGCGCCGCCCTTAGGCGGCTATGCCGAGCCGGCCCTGTGCTTGGGCAGGATGCTTACTTCTTGTCCTCTGCGGGTTTCTCGGCTTCCTTCTCGGCGGGCTTGTCGAGCTCGGCTGACTTCTCGACTACAACGGACGAGATGGCCGATTTGGAGAACTCCATCTTGGTGTTCTCGTCGACCTTAAGAATGACCGTCTTTTCCTTTACAGTGTATACAGTAGCATGGACGCCACCTGCGGTAATGACCTTGTCGCCCTTCTTGACGGCCTCGATCATTTTCTGGGCTGCTTTCTGCTTCTTGTTCTGCGGCCGAATGATGAGGAAGTAGAAAATGACGAATACGAGACCGAAGGTCACGAGGGTGGAAACCATGGATCCGGTCGCATTGCCGGAGGCTTGGGACAGGGCGAGGGCTGAATTCAGCTTGTTCATGTGCTTTCCTTAAGGGAAGATTCGCGGAAAGGTAGCACGTTTACGGAACTACCGTCAAGTTTCGGCCGGAGTCCTAGGCGGTAATGACGGTGCCCGCCTTGCCGTTTATCGCGGCTCCGGCGCTCTCGAGGTTGGTTACGATGACCCTTTGCCCGCCCCGGCGAAGGAAATCGCAGGCGGCCTCGATCTTGGGGCCCATAGAACCTTTGGGAAACTGCCCCTCGGAAAGGTAGCGATCGCAGTCGGCCAGGGTCAGGGCATCGAAATAGCGCACATCGGGCTTCTTATAATTGACGGCTATCCGATCCACCCCGGTGAGGATGAGGAGTTCGTCGGCTCCGATGAGGTTGGCCAAGAGGGCCGAGGCGCGGTCCTTGTCGATGACGGCGTCGACGCCGGAAAGAGTGCCGTCGGCCTCGCGCATGACCGGGACGCCGCCGCCGCCCGCGGCGATCACGACCTTGCCGTCGTCGATGAGGTCCTTGATCGTGCCCTTCTCAACCACGTCGAGGGGAAGGGGCGAGGCGACGACCCGGCGGAAGCCCCTGCCGGGATCTTCCTTAATCAGCCAGCCGCGCTCGCGCAGGCGCTCGACCTGCTCGGCTTTATAGAAAGGCCCGACGTACTTGGTCGGGTTGGACATGGAAGGGTCGGCCGGATCGACGACCACCTGGGTGATCACCGCGACGACATCCTTCTGGATCTTCGCCTTGAGGAGGGCGTTGTAGAGGCACTGGGCGATCATGTAGCCCATCGAGCCCTGGGTATCGGCCACGATGACGTTGAGGGGCGCTGGCGGGACCTGAGTCGACGCCGCCTCGTTGCGGATGAGGTGGATGCCAGCCTGGGGCCCGTTGCCGTGGGAGAGCACCACGCGATGCCCCTCGGCGATGAGCCCGACGATGGCGTCCATGCTCTTGCGCGTATTCTCGAATTGCTGGGCCATCGTGCCTTCGGTGCCTTCTTCTATGATCGCGTTGCCGCCCAAGGCGACGACGATAGTCTTCCTGCCCATGCCCTATCCTTTCTGCGAAACCGTAATTCGGCGAAGCTATAAGTATAAGTCGATGCGCGGAGCAGGGACAAGGCTCGGGCCGTATACAATTCCTTTGCATAAAAATATAAGCGGCTCAGGGGAGGGCGGGAAGCGGAATCCCGGAAAGTCTCCCCCTGTTTTTAGGCGGGGATAAGTGTTTATAGTTGAGGCATGAGCAGAAAATACATTTTCTTAGCCTTGATGTCCTGCGTCGTCCTGTGCTCGCGAGCCTTCGCTGGGCCCGTCTTCGCGCCGGGCAGCAAGCTCTTCGTCATCCAAACCGCCCATTTCGATATCATCTTCTCGGAGAAGTCGAAGCCGAGCGCCCTGCGGCTCTCGGCCATGGCCGATTCGGTCTACGACGAGGTGGCGGGCAAGCTCGAAGCCGAAATACTCGATCGCGTCCCGGTCGTGATCACCCCGGACATCGGGAGCTTCAACGGCTACACCTCGGTATTCCCGTATACGCACATCATCCTCTTCGACACCTCGATGGACCTGGGCTGGACCAGCTTCGAGGACAACCTCCGCAGCCTCTTCCTCCACGAGCTCACCCACGCGGTCTCGCTCGGGATCAGGGCGCCCTGGGCGGCCTTCCTCGGAGGCGTCTTCGGCTCCTGGGTCCTGCCCGGCCTGCTCAACACGCCGGAGTTCATGTGCGAGGGCGTGACGGTGAGTTTCGAGAGCGCCGATGGGAAAACCGGCCGCGCCAACGATCCCCAGGTCCGCGAGCGAGTGCGCCAGGATATTAGGGAGAATCGCTTCAAGTCGCCCATCGAGGCATCGGGACTCTACGACGAGTACCCGAACGGCAACATCTTCTACGAGTATGGCGGCCTCTTCAGCGCCTACCTCCAAAAAGCCTACGGCATGGAGCGCTATGCAGCTTTATGGAAGGCGATGGGCAATCTCGTCTTCGCGTTCACGCTAGACCCCTACCAGGCCGGCTTCTATAAGGCCTTCGAAAGGACCTATGGCCAAGCCTTCGCGAAAGCCTGGGCCGACTTCCGCCAATCGCTGCAGATCGCCGATATCGTCGATCCGCCGGAGATCCTCGGCCCCGCGAAGCTCGCCTCGATCTCGGGCGGCCTGGCCGGCGACGACCGGGCCCTGTTCTGGGTGGACGCGCGGGACCGGCGCGCCGTCCGGATGGACCTGGCGACGGGCAGGATATCCCCGCTCTTCGACGCGGGAAGCTCGGACGCGATCACGGACGCGGCAGTCGAGGGCTCGCCCGAGGCCGGCCGCATCCTCGTGTATCGATCGATAGCCCTAGCCGACGGGCGGGACCGGGTGGAGACGATAGCCTACGACGCCGATAAGGGCCGCTTCCTGGCCGACACGGCCGTCCCCGACCTGCGCGAGGCCCGCTTCTTCCGGCGGGGCGTCGTCGGCATCGCCTCGAGGCTTCATAACACCGACCTGGTCTACGTCGACGCCGAGAGCAGGAGGACCCTGCTCTCGGGCGGGGAGTCGCTGATGTTCTCCTCTCCCGCCGTCCTGGACGACCGTCGGATAGCCCTCATCGTCGGGATAGCGGGCGAGCGGAGGCTCGGGATATTCGACGCCGACTCCGGCCGGCTTTCCCTCGTCAAGCCCGGGGCCTCGCCGGGCGGCGGCGACTCCGAGCTCTTCCGCTATGTCCGGCAGCTCTCGGCCTCGGGAGGCAAGCTATACTTCAACTACGACTCCGACGACCGCTTCTACAAGCTCGGGACCGTGGACCTGGGCGCGGAGGGGAGCGCTATCGAGCTCGAGACGACGGACTATTCGGGCGGCGTGTTCTCCCCCATCGAGGCGGGGGGGCGCGTCTACTACATAGGCCGCTTCTCCGAGGGCCACAAGCTCTGCCGTTACCCCCTCGAGTCCGGCGAGCCCGGGAAGCGCCGGGTGGCCTTCGGCTACGAGGACTTCGAGGCCGCCGCAGCGCGATCGGTCGCGCCGGCCGATGCCGGGCTCGGCGAGCCTAGGATCAGCCCCTACCGGCCCCTCGCCTACGCTAATCCCTTCAACATGTGGTTCCCCTACGTCGACGTGGGGACCCTGGACCGCAGCTTCAGGCCCCGAGCCCTCTTCGTCTTCCAGGATCCCATCGACACGAACACGGTGGACCTCGACCTCGGCTACGACTCCGCCTATCCCTTCGCCGACGCGAGCCTCTCCTGGACCTCGCGGGAGCTTCCCGTAACCCTGTCCGCGGGCCTGGGGGACCAGCTGGCCTACGGGTCCGAGGGGGCGCCCGAGCGGCAGAGCTCGGCCTCGGTCACGGCTACGCTGGACCTGCCCCTCTACCCGAGCCGAGCGTTCTACGTCGGCCTGGGCATCGCGGCCCTCGCTCGGGGATCGGGCGATGCGGGCAGCCCCTATTCCTGGGGCTATTCCGGCTGGAACGCGACGGCCTCCGGGCTACTCGGCTTCGAGGGGAGGACTCAAGGCTCCGCGATCAGCACCTCGCGCGGCCTCGACCTCATGAACTACTGCGACTTCGACCTCGAATCCCGCTACTACAAGGTCGAGTCCAGGCTCGTCGCGGCCTACGACCGAGTGCCCATCAGGCTCGAGCTCTGGGGCGCCTGGGCGAACGGGCGGATCCTCAGGCTCGACTCGTCGAGCGGCGTCTTCTCCTCCGACCGACGCCCCCAGTATTTCGAATACGGCGGCCTTTACGCCGACAGCGCCGAGCTGATCGCCGAGGGCAGCTTCGCCTACCGCCTCGCCGACCAGGGCATCCACGCCGACCTGCTCGGCCTCTATTTCAACAGACTGCTCGTCGACGTCGGCTGTCGCGGGGCCTATTACCGCGGCTCGATCCTCGACTCGTCCTTCGCGCGGCTCTCCCTCGACCTCGGGGCAGCGGAGGGCATGGCGGCCATCACCGGCCGCGTCTTCGCCGAGGGCTTCGTCCGCCTCTCGGTGGACGATCCCGACGAGGCCTTCGGCTGGCGCATCGGCCTTCAGCTGGACACGGACGCAGGGACGCAGTTCCGGCGCGTATCCTCGGAGCCTTTCGGAGGTTCCGAATAGGATGAAGCGCCTCCGCCAGTCGACCATCAACGCAATCGCCTTCGTCCTCCTCGGCATCGCCCTTCCCTCGCTCGTGGCGGGCGGCCTGGTCTTCCGATCGAGCATGGTCCTCGCCCAGGCGGCCGAGGAGGCGGAAAAAAGGACCTACCTCATCGGCGAGGACATGGACGCGGCCTCGGACTTCCTGATGGACTGCGCGCGTTCCTTCACGGTGCTGAACGATCGGGCGAGCCTCGAGGCCTATTGGCGGGAAGTCGAAGTGACGAAACGCCGGGACCTCGCCCTCGCGGAGGCCGTCGCCCAGCGCATCCCGGCCGA
>DBTW01000134.1:0-13281 GCA_002307245.1 Spirochaetaceae bacterium UBA1306
TCGCCCAGGAGGGCGACCATGCGGTCGTAGACGATCTTGGTGAACTGCTGGCCCGGGCTGACGGATTTCAGAACCTTCTCGCCCTTGGCCTCCTCCAGGGTCGCGTTGACGAAGCGGCGCACCACCCGGAGGTTGACGTCGGCGTCGAGGAGGGCGAGCTTGATCTGCTCCACCGCCTCCTCGACGTTCTTCTCGGTGATGGCGGACTTGCCGCCGAGAGTCCTGGCGATATCGCTGAAACGCTCGCTTATCTTCTCTAGCATGGTTGGCGATTATCGCCCGCCCGACCCCGCTCGATCAAGGCCCGGCCCAGCCCTACACCCCCGTGCTCGCTATCCCCTCGATGAAGAAGCGCTGGAGGAAGATGAACAGGCGCGGGCCGGCATGGACAGGGGCAGCATGATGCGCGAGTAGATCCGGTACTCGCCGAGGCCGTCGATGCGGGCCGCGCCCGAGAGCTCCCTCGGCACGCCCAGGAAGAGGACGTCCCGGCCCTTGAACTCCAGGCGGGCGAAGGCGTAGGCCGCGAGGCTGCTCGTGAGGAGCTGCAGGCCCCTGATGATGGCCGGCGGCGGCCAGGAACTCGCCCAGGGTCACGCCGTAATTGCCAGGCTGCCCCTGGAGCAGGCCGAATTGGATCGAGTCGCCCGCGAAGCCGCCGACGATCAGCTTGTCGATATAGGTGTCGAGCCCGTTGCCGTAGGCGGCGTCGCGGATCGTGTTAAAGGCCGACAGAGCCTTGAATTTCCGGTCCTCGGGATAGCTCGCCGATGAGGGCACGAAGATCGTGACGACGGGCGCGAGGGGGCAGTAGTCGAGGAGCTGGACAAGGCGGTCCATGTCCCTGTCGCTGTCGTCCATCGCTATGCGCAGCTTGTAACGGGTCGTCTCGGCCCGGCTCTCCTTGAGGAAACCCCGGATTGCGACGAAGGAGGCCGCCCCTGGGGAGACCAGGACGAGGAAGGTGATCGCGAGGATATAGGCGACGAGCTTCGCGCGGAGGCTGGAGAATAGGGCCCGGCCCAGTATAGCTCGGCTCGGGCGCGCCGGTAGCGGCTAGAGGCAGCCCTTGAGCCCGATCTCGGCAGCGACGGGCCGCAGCGCCAGGATCGTCTCCTGGATGAGCTCCTCCAGGCTGAGGCCGAGCATGCCGGCGCCGTTCTGGATGACCGAGCGGTCGATCTTCGCGGCGAAGGCCGGGGTCTTGAATTTCTTCGTGACCGACTTCACCTCGATGTCGAGCACGCTCTTCGAGGGGCGCATGATGGCGCAGGCGTAGATGAAGCCCGTGAGCTCGTCGACGGCGTAGAGGACTTTCTCCATCTCGAGCAGGGGCTCGACCTCCGTGCAGAGGCCGTAGCCGTGGCTCAGGACGGCGCGGATGAAGGCCTCGTCGTAGCCGGCGGGACCCAGGATCTCGCGGCTATGCTTGAGGTGCTCCTCGGGATGCTTTTGGTAATCCACGTCGTGGAGTAGTCCGACCAGGCCCCAATAATCGGGATCCTCGCCGCGCTTAGCCGCGAAGTGACGCATGGCCGCCTCGACGGAGAGGGCGTGGCGGTAGAGGTAGTCGTCGTCGTTGTATCGTCTCCAGAGCTCCAGGGCCTCGTCTCGCGTGGGCATATCGATATCCTTCCGTTCAGCCGAGGGGCGGTATCTCGGCGACGCCGATGAGGTTGGACCAGTCGTGCTCGATCCCGAGTTCGTCGAGGATCTGCGAAACCTGGCCCCGGTGGTGGGTCTGGTGATTGAACACGTGGTCGAGGGCGTCGCGGAAGTAGAAGCGCAGGGGCTGATCGTGCGAGTCGCGGTAGGCGAGCGGCAGTCCGAAGCGCGAAGTGTCGGCGACGGCGATCCAGTCCACGAAGATGGAATCGACTATCGCGCGCTCGCGGCGGAAGTCGGGGAAGTCGGGAAACTCGAATTTAGTCCAGGCATGGCCCGAGGGCTGGAGCCTCGGGCGGTTGAGGGGTTCGTCGGCGCCGAAGAGCTCGCGGAAGCGCCGCAGCCAGTTGATGTCGCACATGATCACGTGGTCCAGAATGCCCTGGATGTTGCCGAAGTGGGAGCCGTGAGGCTTCGCGAGCTCGCCCGCGGGCAAGGCCTCGAGGTCCGCGATCAAGCGTTCGTTGACGAAGCGGTTGTAGGCCGCGAGCTGGGAGAAGTGCCGCCTATCGTAATCCATGCGGCATTCTAGCATCGCCCGGGCCCCTGCTCAAGGGCATTCCCGCCCTGTTAGGGCTTTAGCAGGTCGTAGAGCTCATAGATGGAGAGATTCCCGCCGCGCGCGCAGTCGAAGATCTCGACGTGCACGTGCCCTCCGTGGCCTGCCATGCGGGCGTGCACGCCGCTGTTGCCTCCCCGGCCCAGGATATCGCCCGCCCGCACGATATCGCCGGCCCTGCGGGCGAGCGAGCTCAAGTGGAAATACGAGACGTAGCGCCTCGCCGCGGGATCATAAACGACGAGCCCGTTTCCGGCTGCCGGGCTCAGGCCGCCGCCCCGCCAGGACTCCCCGTCCAGCCCCCCCGACCAGCCGGCGGCGGCGCAGACGACGAGGCCCGGGCAGAGCGAGCGGATCGCCGGCCCGGTCTCCGCCTCGCCCCTCATGGTCGATCGGGCGAAGAAGACGTCGAGGGCGTATTGATGGGCCCTCTTCAGCTCGTCCCTACCGGGGAACCAGAGCTCTCCGGGAAGGGCGAGGCGGGGAGGGAGGCCGCATGGCCGTTCCCGGCGAAGATCAATGCCGCATAACGCGTCCCAGGCGGAGGCGTAGGCGGCCTCGTATATCGGCCGCAGGGGGCGCATCGAGCGCGCGAGCGCGGCCTCGGACGCGTAATACGCGCCAATCGCCCCGTCCCGATCGGCGTAGGCCTCGTAGTCCTCGATGTCGCGATCCCGGGAGAGCATGCCGATGACCCCATGGGCCTCGGGGAAGGCGCGGGCGAGGCGGTCCCGGGGATCGAGGCCGCCCAGCCGGGCAAGCTGCACCGAGCGCGCCGCGGCCTCGGCCGCCCCGGCCTCGCCCGCGACGGCGACCGCCCCAGGCTCGAGGGCGCGATCGCAGGCCGCGAGTTCCAGGGAGCCCGCGGCCCCCGCCCCCGTCAAGGGAGAGAGCGAGAGCCAGGCCCCCCAGCCGAGGAGGAAGACTGGGGCCATGAGCAGCGCGGCTATCCTGCGGGGGAGCGAGGGCCTGTGCCCGTCTTCGGGATGCGGAATCTTGGTCATCGGGGATGAGGCACTCTAGTTCCATTGCCGCCCGAGGGTCAACCGCCGCATCCGGCCCGCGGCCGGACGCCTACAGTCTCTCGGCGATTTTTTTCGCGAGGGCGATGAAGGTCCGCGTCTCCTCGCGCGATGACATGAGTCCTAGGAGGCGCAGGTAAAACTCGCGCTCGCTCGCGACATGCTCGTCTTGCGCGAGCTTCCCCTCGTCGGTGAGCGCGAGCCTGAAGGATCGCCGGTCCTCCGGATTGATGCGGCGCTCGAGGTAGCCCTTCGACTCGAGCCGATCGATCGCCCCGGTCACCGTGCTCCTCGAGACGCGCAGCATGCTCGCGATTCCAGCCGGGCCAGTGTCCGGCATTCCGAAAAGTATGCCAAGGACTCCCAGCTCGAGGGTCGAGAGCGCTTTGAGCCTAGGATATCGGTCCTTGCGCGGCGAGCCCTGGAGTTCCTTCATATGGAAGAGATGGTGGATACGATCGAGCTCGGCGAGATCCGACTCGTCGAAGTACCGGCTCATCGCTTCTCGGCCACGAGGATGAAACTATGGTTCGGCATCCGGCGCCACGATGAGAGACTGAGCCGGACCTCCTCGAGGAGGGCGAGAAGCTCGCGCTTGCCGTAGATGTGGGCGTCGCCGCCGTCGGAGAAGCGGAGGCAGAAGTTCATAACCAGCCTGACCGGAAGGGGGACCGTCGGGTCGGCGAGGACGAGCCGCCCCCCGGGCGCGAGGACGCGGGTGAATTCCGCCAGGCTCGACGCGGGATCCGGGTAATGATGGAAGGAGCAGCTGCAGAGCAGGACATCGAAGCTCCCGTCGGGCCAGGGCAGGGAGTCGGACCGGCCGACCTTCAGCTCGGCCGCGTCGCCTAAGCGGATTCGCGCCTGCTTGACCATCTCCGGCGAGAGGTCGAGGCCGCAGAGCCTCCTTCCCTCGCCCGAGAGCCGGGAGAGCACGACGGCGTTGCCGCAGCCCACATCTAGGATGGAGCGCCATGACCGCGTCCCGACCGTCGAGACAAGCCCGTCGTAGAGCCTCGCCGAGAAGATCCCGTCGCCGGACTCCAGGTAGTTCCTCGCCTTCGCGTCGAAGCTCCGCAGGGAGCGATCGACGACGGAGGCTTGAAGTTTTCGCTTTAGTTCTATTTTCGTATTATCCATGTTCGGTATATTACTATTTGCGTATCATTTGATCAAGTGCCCACACCTGCCCCGAGAGCGCCCCCGATCTGAAAGACCGCGAAGCAAAGCAGCCAGCCGACGGACAGCAGGAAGAGGAATTCAAAGCCCAGCCACTTCCAGCCCAGCTCGGCCTTGATGGTCGCCATCGCGGCGAGGCAGGGCGGTATCGTGAGCGTGAAAAGCATGAGCACGAAGGCGAGGAGCGGGCTCCAGTCGGGATCGGCCCGCAAGGCCGCCGAGAGCCTCCCACCACCCCCCTCGTCGGACTCGGGCGCACTGTAGAGGATGCCGAGCGTGGAGACGATAACTTCCTTGGCCGCGAAGCCGGTGATGGTGGCGACCGAGAGCTTCCAATCGAAGCCGATGGGCCTGAAGACCGGCTCGATGAATTTGCCGATCGCGCCGGCGGCGCTGTGCTCCATGGACAGCTCGGCGAGGGCCGCGCCGTCGAGGGTAGCGGACTCGGCCGCCGTGGGCTCGTAGGCCGGGAAGGTGGTGATGGCCCAGACGAGGATCGAGGCGGCCATGATGACCGTGCCCATCTTCTTGAGATAGGAGGCTGTCTTCTCCCAGACGTGCCAGAGGACGCCGCTGAGGGTGGGCGCACGATAGGGCGGGAGTTCCATTACAAAGGGCGTGGGGTCGCCCCTCAGTATCGTCCGCTTGAATACGAGGGCCACGAGGAGGGACAGGACGACGCCGATGGCGTAGATGCCCATCACCGCCCCCGTTGGATTCCTCGGAAAGAAGGCCGCGGCCAGGAGGACGTAGACAGGCAGCTTGGCTCCGCAGCTCATGAAGGGGATCACGAGGATGGTGACGATGCGGTCGCGCCGGGACTTGAGCGTCCGGGCCGCCATGATGGCCGGAACCGAACAGCCGAAGCCGAGCATCATCGGAAAGACCGATTGCCCGTGGAGCCCGAAGGCGTGCAGGGCCTTGTCGGTGGCGAAGGCGGCGCGCGACATGTAACCCAGGTCCTCGAGGACGGACAGGAGGAGGAAGAGGATGACGATGAGGGGCACGAACGAGAAAACCGACCCGACGCCCGCGATGATCCCGTCCACGAGGACCGAGCGCACGAGACCCTCCGGCAGGGCGGAGGCGAAAGCGCCGCCCAGCCAGGCGAAGAAGGACTCGAGCCAGCCTTGGGGATAGGCGCCGAGGGAGAAGGTCAGCTTGAAGACGCCCCAGAGCACGAGGATGAAGACGGGTATCGCGAGGAAGCGGTTCATGATCACGTCGTCGACAGCCTCGGTGACCGAGAAGCTCGGCTTCTTCACCAGCTTCACCGACTCGCGGACGGCGCCGTGGATATACGCGTAGCGCTGTTCGGAGACGATGATCTCAGCGTCCTTGCCGAAGTGCCTCTCGAGCCAGGCCGAGGCTTCCCGCGCCTCGGCCGCGATGCCCGCCCCCGCCTCGTGCTCCGAGAGGCGCGAGAACGCGTTCTCGTCCTTTTCGATAAGCTTCACCGCGAGCCAGCGGGAGGGATAGCGGGAGGAGAAGGCGGCGTCGAGGGCCAGGGAAGTCTGCAGGGGATCGATGTGCGACTCGAGCTCCTCGCCGTAGTGTATGGACTTGAGCGCCGGCGCGCCCTCGCCGACCGCCGCGTCTATCGCGTCGAGCAGACCGTCGACGCCCGAGCCCTTGGTGCCGACGGTGCGGACCATCCGGAGGCCCAGGAGCGAGGAGAGGGCGCGATCGTCGATCCTGACGCCCTTGGCCTCGGCCTCGTCGCTCATGTTCAGGGCGCCGACCACGGGAATGCCGAGCTCCTGGAACTGGAGGCAGAGGAAGAGGTTCCGCTCGAGGTTCGTCGAGTCGAGGACGTCGACGATGAGGTCCGGTCGCTCGTCGAGTAGGAAGTCCCGCGCCACGACCTCGTCGATCGAATAGGCGGTCAGGCTGTAGATGCCGGGCAGATCGATGAAGCGATACTCGGTCTCGCCCCGGAAGCGCGAGCCCTCGAGCTTCTCCACGGTGACGCCAGGATAGTTGCCCACCTTATGGTGGGCGCCTGTGAGGGCGTTGAAGAGGCTAGTCTTGCCGGCGTTTGGATTGCCGGCGAGCGCGACACGAACCACGCGACCGCCGACAGTCGCTCCGTTGATCGGTTTCATTCGTCGCCTCCGCGACCGTCGCAGCCGTGGCCGTTTACCCAATGACCGCGCCTATTCCGCGCGGCGTCGCGCGCCGCGCTCCAGTCACCGATCGGCTCGACCTCGATCTCGGCCGCCTCGCTGCGACGGATGAGCAGGTCGTAGCCCCTGATCCTGATTTGGAACGGGCCTCGCAGGAAGCCGCCGCGAACGACCGCTCCCTCGGCTCCTTCCGTAAAGCCCATGTCAGCCAAACGCTTGCCCACTTCCTTGCCGGTCATCACCCTGACGACCCTGAAGCTGGCCCCTGCCGGGGCCTCCGCGATCACCATGAGTATCTCCTTTAGTATCTGATAATCATTATCATTTATGCGCAAAACAAAACCCACGTCTCGTCGAGCCGGCCTAGACTCCGACCTTCTTCTTGGCGCAGACGGGGCAGTAGCCTTCGAGCTCGAGCCTGTGGTTGCTCGGCCTGTACCCGTACTTCACGTAGATGGCGTCCTGGGCCCGCTCGATCGCGGGATCCTTGAACTCTACGATCGCGCCGCAGCCGAGGCAGACGAGATGGTCGTGGTGCTCATGCTTGTAGGAATGCTCGTAGCGGCGGGCGCCCTCGTCGGGGCAGGCCTCGCGGGCGAGGCCCGCGTCGGCCAGGAGCTTGATCGTGCGGAACACCGTCGCCTGCCCGATGCTCGGATCGAGGCGCTGCGCCGCCGCGAAGAGCTCCTCGGCGGTGACATGTCGCTCGAGCTTGAGGAAGGCCTCGAGCACGGTCTCTCGGGGACGGGTCATCTTCTGGCCCCGCTCGCGCAGGTAGTCCTCGAGTATCAGCCGCTCCTCGGCTCCGATTCCCATGGCGCCTCCCATAGTGCACGAAGAGTATGATAATCATTATCAATACGATTTTCAAGTATCCCTCGGCGAGATTCTTTGGCATTTGGAAGAGGGGGCGCGGGGGAGAAACCTTTTATAAAGGTTTCGCTCCCGCACGATCCCTCATTCCCACTTGAACAGGAAGGCAGCGGCGGCGAGGAATACGGCCGTCATCGCGGCGAGGGCGCCGAGGTCGCCGGCTATCTGCGCGAGGCCGGCCCCGTCGAGCATGATCGCCCGCGAGGCCTCGATATAGTAGGTGATCGGGAAGGCGCGCGAGGCGGCCTGCATCGCGGCGGGCGTGCCCTCGAGGGAGAAGAAGACTCCGGAGAGGATCATCATCGGCCAGGTGATGAGGTTCATGATGCCGCCCGCCACTTCCTCGCTCTTGATGCGCGACGCGAAGACGAGGCCGAGGGCGATCATGCAGAGGATGGCCAGGGCGTTCACGAGGGCGAGCAGGGCCCAGGAGCCGGCCATGCGGAAGTGCAGGACTAGGTCGGTGCCCGTGAAGATGAGGACCGAGATGAAGGCTACGATGAAGAAGCGTGACATGACCTGCGCGCCGACGAACTCAAAGGCGCGCAAGGGCGTGGCCTTGAAGCGCTTGAGCACGCCGTTGCGGCGGTAGCGCACGATGACGAAGCCGACTCCGGAGAGACTGCCGAAGAGTATGTTGATGCCGATGACGCCGGGTATGAACCAATCGACGTAGCGGATCGGCGCGCCTGACACGGTCTTCTTGGCGAAGGCGCTCCCGCCCTGGGGCGGGCCCGCGACCGCCAGGCCGAAGGAGGAGGGCGCGAGCATGCGCTCGAGGACGTAGCCGTTGGCCGAGCTCTCGTTGACGTAGTACTCGCCCTTCGTGAAGTCGATCACCATGTCTATCTGGTGATGGGCGAGGCGATCGAGGGGGGCCTCGAGACTCGAGTAGGGGACGAACTGAAGGTACTTGTAGTGGAGGAAGGCCGAGTCCATCGGGCTGCCGATGGCGGGTGCCTCCCCTATCGTGCCGATCTTGTAGGTCGTGCCGCCGCCGCCGGGGAAGGCGAAGGCGAAGCCGAAGATCAGGGCGATCGGCAGCACGAGGTTGAAGATCAGCGTGGAGCGGTCGCGGAAGAACTCGAGGTTGCGAGCTACGAATACGGCCCAGAATTTCTTCATTAGTCTAACCCCGATCCGGTGAGCTTGAGGAAGAGGTCGTCGAGGTTGCGCCTCTCGACCGATATGCCCCCGAGAGGCACGCCCATGGAGACGAGCTCGCGCAGGGTGGCGTCCGTGTCCGAGCAGGAAAGGGAGACGAAGCCGTCCTCGGTCTCCGCGGGGCAGCCTAAGGCGGCTCCTTGGCCCGGGGCCTTCCCGGTCGGGAAGGCGGCTTCGGGCAGGCGGATCACGGCCTCGCCGAAGTGCTTGAGGAGGAGCTCGCGGGGGCGGCCCGATTCGATGATATGGCCATGGTCCATCACGATGATGTCGTCGCAGAGGAACTCGGCCTCGTCCATGTAATGGGTCGTGAGGATGACGGTCTTGCCCTGGGCCTTGATGCCCTGGATGAGGCGCCAGAAGTTGCGCCGCGCGTGCGGGTCTAGGCCCGTGGTGGGCTCGTCGAGGAAGAGGAGGTCGGGATCGTTGACGAGGGCTATGCCGAGGAGCATGCGCTGGCGCTGGCCGCCCGAGAGCTTGCGGTTGTCTCGGTCGATGAACTCTTCCAGGGAACAGGCGGCGATGATCTCGTCCATCGGCCTCGGACTCGGGTACAGTTTGGAAAAGAGCTGGAGGGTCTCGCGGACCGTGAGGAATTCCTGCAGCGAGGTGTCCTGGAACTGGATGCCGATGTTTTCCTTGAAGGAGCGCGAGACCGGCTCGCCCCGGTAAAGTATGCTGCCCGAATCGGGATCGTGGATGGTCTCGATCACCTCGATGGCCGTCGTCTTGCCCGCGCCGTTAGGGCCCAGGATGCCGAAACAGCTTCCCTCGCGAACGGCGAAGCTGATGCCGTCCACGGCCCTTACCTTGCCGTAGGACTTAACCAAGTCTTTAACTTCAAGTATAGCGATCGGGGCATTGGCTTCGCTCATGGGAGAAGAAGGTACTGCCGGCGGAAGACTTCGCAAACAAAAAAAACATGTGTAGTTCCTCGAAGCTTGTTGGAGCTTCAAGCGGGAGGCAAGTCTGGCTGCTTATCGAGCTTGCTGGCGAGCACCGCTTCCCCTTCGGCGTCTCGCAGTTCTTCCCAAGTAACATCACGATCCTGATCGGCTCGGGCTCCCAAATCGTCTACGCCGCCTATTTTAAAATGGGGAGCGCGGGGGAAAAAAACCTTTCAGAAACATGCCCCCTCACTCAATTCAAATACTGCCCTAAGGGGGCCAAGTTGGAAAAAATCCCAACGAGTTTCGAGGAACTGGGTAAGGATTAGGTTTCCGTAAATATATAATGAAAACCTTTCCAAAGATTCTTTACATATCGGAAAACCCGTGCTACGTTCTTTTTATGCTGAGATGGATGCACGGGGAGCGGCAATGACGCATCGATCCGACTTTGCGTATCGAGAGCACTATAAACCTGGGAACTCCCTGACGGCCCTTGCTTTCATTCTTCCAAGTTGCCTCGGCTTCATTGTTTTTTTTGCCGTCCCGCTTTTCAGAGGAATCGTCATCAGCTTCACCGATTGGGACCTTCTGTGCACCGCAAAATTCATAGGACTGGAAAACTATAAGAAGCTTTTCCTGGATAGCGAGTTCTGGAACTCCCTATGGGTGACCTTTCAGTACGTACTATGGAATATTCCCATTCAGACCGTGATCGCGATGGTCATCGCCCTTGTGATGAGAGGGATCAAGTCTTCCAGTCTCCTTCGGGGCGCCATGATCGTTCCATGGCTCCTGCCCAACGTAGTCGTCGCGCTGCTCGCCCTCGCGGTCCTCGATCCCGCGATCGGCATCGTGAACGAAGGGCTCAAGGCGCTGGGTCTTCATCCCTTGGGCTTCCTTACGACGACCCAGTTGGCCATGCCCTCCATCGCGGGGATCAACACCTGGAAATTCATGGGATACACGGCACTGATCATCTTCGCGGGGCTCCAGGCGATACCGAGGGAGGTCGAGGAGGCCGCGCTCATCGACGGAGCGACGGGCTGGACCGCCTTCCGCAAGATAACCTTGCCGCTCCTGCGCCCCGTGCTCGCCTTCGTGATAGTCACGTCGGTCATCGGCAGTTTCCAAGTCTACGATACGGTAGCCATCGCGACTCGCGGCGGCCCGGTGAACTCGACCTGGGTCATGAATTTCTTCATCTTCAAGAACGCCTTCGAAGGCTATCAGATGGGATATGCGACGGCGGCCTCTATCCTACTATTTTTCCTCCTGGTCGGCGTCGGCTTCCTCCAGATACGGATGATGCGCGCGGGCGAATCGGATTAAGGGGAGGAAGCGATGACGAAAGCCAAGTGGACATCCAAGCTGCCGTTTATACTCATCACGGCATTATTGCTCTTCATCAGCCTCTTCCCGGTGTATTGGGTCGTAAGGATGTCCCTCACGCCGAACAAGCAGATAGTATCCGGCTCGGCCACCCTGCTTCCGCCCAGCTTCACGGCGACCAACTACCAGAGGGTCCTCGGCCTCATCGACAGCGCGACGGCGGTCAAGCTAGGCGGATCGGGGCAGAAGATCAACTTCCTCCGCTTTCTCTTCAATTCGATCCTCGTCTCCACGATCGTGACCCTCTCTCAGGTCCTGTTCTCGGCCGCCGGGGCATACGCCTTCGCGCGGCTGCGCTTCCCCGGCAGGGACAAGATCTTCAGCCTCTATATCTCTGCCTTGATGGTGCCTTCGATCGTCATGATGATCCCGAATTTCATCCTCGTTAAAAACCTGGGCTGGCTCAATACCTACATGGGCATCATGGCCCCGGCCCTGCTCATGACGCCCTACGCGGTCTTCTTCCTCAGGCAGTTCTTCCTCGGCATCAACCGGGAGCTCGAGGAGGCCGCGTACATCGACGGAGCGGGCAAGCTGCGGATATTCCTCAAGATCATCCTCCCGATCAGCAGCAGCTCCCTCGCGACCCTGTCGGTCATCACCTTCATCACCCAGTGGAACGACTACATGTGGCCCCTCATCGTGGGCAAGGACGAAAAAGTACGGCTCTTGACCGTGGCCCTCGGCGTGTTCCGCTCCCAGACACCGCAGGGAAGTCCTGATTGGGGCGGCCTCATGGCGGGCACGACCCTCGCGATCATCCCGACCCTGATGCTGTTCATCGTCTTCGGCAAGAGAATCGTCAATTCGATCAACTTCTCCGGATTCCGCTAAGGAAATTTTCCCCTTGGGGGAATGGAGCTATACATGAGAATGGAGGGTATGTGTATGCTTAAGAAACTGCGCTGCTTCGTAGTGCCGCTCGCGATGCTCGTCATGCTGGCGGTCGGGAGTCTTTCCGCCGAGCCGGTGGCCATCAAGTACATCCTCTGGGACGCCAACCAGCTCCCCGCCTACCAAAAGGTGGCGGACGACTTCATGGCGAAGAACCCCGACATAAAAATAGTGATCGACCAGGCCGGCTGGAACGATTATTGGACGGGCCTGCAGACTTCCATGGTCGGCGGCACGGCGCCCGACGTCTTCACCGACCATCTGGCGAAAGTCACGGACTTCGCCAGCAAGGGCCAGCTCGTCGATCTCGCATCCTACGTGAAGCGCGACAAGGTCGACACGTCGATCTACCTTCCCGGCCTGGCCGACCTCTGGACCAAGGACGGCAAGCGCTATGGCCTGCCGAAGGACTGGGACACCATCGCCATCGTCGTCAACAAGGACATCCAGAAGGAAGCCGGCGTCACGGACGCCGATCTCGCGAACCTCACCTGGAACCCCAAGGACGGCGGGACCTTCCAGAAGGTGCTGGCCAAGCTCACGCTCGACAAGAACGGCAATAACGGCATGAGCCCGAATTTCGATCCGAAGAACGTTGTCCGATACGGCATGGAGATCCAGCACTCAGACGACAGGGGACAGTCCCAGTTCAGCTGCCTCGCGCTCAGCACCGGCTGGCAGTATACCGACGGGACCTTCAAGGCGAACTACCATTTCGACGATCCCCGCTTCATCCAGACGATCCAATGGATGCTCGACATGACCAAGAAGGGCTTCATCTGCCCCTACGACGTGACCGCGCTCTCCAATTCGACGCTCTTCCCCGCGAAGAAGGCCGGCGCGACGCTGGACGGCTCGTGGATGATCGGCTACTACGCCAACAGCGTGGACTTCCCCGTCGCCTTCGTGCAGACCCCGATCGGCCCCGTCGGACGCAAGAGCATGACGAACGGCCTCGCCGATTCCATCTGGATCGGCTCCAAGCACAAGGAAGAGGCCTGGAAATGGGTCAAGTACCTCGCGAGCGCCGAGGCTGAGACCACGGTCGGAACTTTCGGCGTCGTCTTCCCGGCCGTCAAGGCCGGCGTCGACAACGCTCTCGCCGCCTACAAGGCGAAGAACATGAACGTCACCGCCTTCACCGACCTCGCCACCGGCAAGAACACGACCTTCGTCTATCCCGTCCTCGATAACGGCGTCAAGGTCTCGGAGATCATGGTCCAGGCCTTCGACACGATCTTCCTCGGCAAGGGCGAGGTCGCCGCGACCCTCAAGGCGGCCAACGCGAAAGTCAACGCCCTTTTCAAGTAAGATAAACCTAGGCATCCTTTCGGGAAGGGGGCGGGTATTCGCCCCCTTCCCGATCGGCGGACTGATTCGCTCGCGAAAGTCCCGGTCCGGCATCAGCGAGGTGGATAGGAGCAAACGATGAGCATCGCATTCTCGCCCGAGTATCAGTGCTTCCACCTTAAGTCGCGCTCTTCCAGCTACGTACTCGGGATCGAGAAGTCTCGCTATAT
>DBTW01000134.1:13625-14895 GCA_002307245.1 Spirochaetaceae bacterium UBA1306
CCCAACCCCGATCCGAACGATCCCCTGCTCTCGCTCGACACCCTGCCGCAGGAGTATCCGGCCTTCGGCTCGACGGATTTCCGCTCGCCCGCCTACCAGGTCCGCCAGGAGAACGGCTCGACGCTAACGAGCCTCGAGTACCGCTCGCACAGGATCCTCGGCGGCAAGCCTGGGCTTCCAGGCCTCCCCTCGACCTATGTCGAGAGCGAGGCCGAGGCGGACACGCTCGAGATTACCTTGACGGACGAACTGATCGGGCTCGAAGTCATCCTGTCCTATAGCGCATTCAACGAGCTCGATGCGATTACGCGATCGGTCTCCTTTCGAAACCGGGGAACGCGCCCTTTCTCCCTAGTGCGCGCCTTGAGCGCCAGCGTCGACCTGCCCCGCTCGGACTTCGAGATGCTGCAGCTCGCGGGAGACTGGGCCCGCGAGCGAAATATCGTCCGCAGCCGGCTGTCGCCCGGATCGCAAGGCATAGAAAGCAGGCGCGGAGCCTCGAGTCATCAGCACAATCCCTTCATCGCGCTCGTCAGTCCCGGGGCCAACGAGGACTCGGGCGAGGTCTTCGCGATGAACCTGGTCTATTCGGGCAACTTCATCGCCCAAGCCGAGGTCGACAGGTTGGGCTGCACGCGGCTCGCCATCGGCATCAATCCCTTCGAGTTCTCCTGGCTCCTCGAGCCCGGAGAGAGTTTCCAATCCCCAGAGGCGGTCATGGTACATTCCTCCGCCGGCCTCGGGGGGATGTCCTCGGCCTTCCACGACCTCTATCGCTCGCGCCTATGCAGGGGCAAGTACCGCGATAGGGAGCGGCCGATACTGGTCAACAACTGGGAAGCCACCTACTTCGATTTCGACGCCGACAAGATCCTCGCCCTCGCCGACGAGGCGAAGGCCCTCGGGATCGAGCTCTGCGTCCTCGACGACGGCTGGTTCGGCAAGCGCGACAACGATCGCAGCTCCCTCGGGGACTGGAAGGTCGACGAGCGGAAGCTTCCGCTCGGGCTCGCGGACCTCGCGGCCGGGGTCAACGAGAAGGGCCTCGCCTTCGGCCTGTGGTTCGAGCCGGAGATGATCAGCCCGGACAGCGAATTGTACCGCGCCCATCCCGATTGGTGCCTCCACGTCCCATCGCGGTCCCGCTCGGAGGGACGGCACCAGCTTGTCCTCGACATGGGCAGGTCGGATACGCGTCGCTACGTCGTCGAGGCGGTTTCCTCCATCCTCGCTTCCGCGCCCATAGCCTACGTGAAGTGGGACATGAACC
>DBTW01000074.1 GCA_002307245.1 Spirochaetaceae bacterium UBA1306
TGGAACTCGGGCCTGGAGGACGTCGACTACGACGGCATCTTCCTCTCCAACGGTCCCGGCGACCCCAAGGCCTGCACGAAGACCATAGCGACGGTGCGGCGGGCGCTCGCGGGAACCAAGCCCGTCTTCGGCATCTGCCTCGGCGCCCAGATCATGGGCCTCGCCGCGGGCGCCGACACCTATAAGCTGCCCTACGGCCATCGCGGCCAGAACCAGCCCTGCGTGGAGCTCGGCGCAGGCCGCTGCTACATCACGAGCCAGAACCACGGCTACGCGGTGCGGGCCGAGAGCCTGCCCTCCGGCTGGGAGGTTTGGTTCGAGAACGGGAACGACGGCACGGTCGAGGGCATCAGGTCCACGGAAGGCCCCTTCTCGGCCGTACAGTTCCATCCCGAGGGCTGCCCGGGGCCGCGCGACACCGAGTACCTCTTCGACCGCTTCCTGGATCTCGCGCGCGCATCGGCGAAAGGGGCGACGCTATGATCGACGTCAAAAAAGTACTGGTGCTCGGCTCGGGCGGCCTCAAGATCGGCCAAGCCGGCGAGTTCGACTACTCGGGCTCCCAGGCCCTCAAGGCCCTGCGCGAGGAGGGCGTGCGGACGGTCCTGATCAACCCCAACATCGCGACCATCCAGACGAGCGAGGGCATGGCCGACGCGACCTACTTCCTCCCCGTCACGCCGGAGTACGTCGAGAAGGTCATCCAAAAGGAAAGGCCCGACGGCATCCTCCTCTCCTTCGGCGGCCAGACCGCCCTCAACTGCGGCGTGGCGCTGCACCGCTCCGGCGTCCTCGAGCGGAACGGCGTGCGCGTGCTGGGAAGCCCGGTGCGCGCGATCGAGGAGACCGAGGACCGGGACCTCTTCGCGAAGAAGCTGGCCGAGATCGGCGTCTGCACCGCGCGCAGCGAGGCCGCGTCCACGCTCCCGGGCGCGGTCGCCGCGGCCGCCCGCATCGGCTACCCCGTGATGCTGCGCGCGGCCTACGCCCTGGGCGGCTCGGGCTCCGGCCTCTGCGAGGGCGAGGAGCAGCTCCGTGCCCGCTGCGAGAAGGCCCTCGCCGTATCGCCCCAGGTCCTCGTCGAGGAATGGCTGGGGGGCTGGAAGGAGATCGAGTACGAGGTCGTCCGCGACTCCGCGGGCGATTGCATCACCGTCTGCAACATGGAGAACCTCGACCCCCTTGGCATCCACACGGGCGAGAGCATCGTCGTCGCCCCCTCGCAGACCCTATCGGACTCCGAGTACCACAAGCTCCGGCGCATCGCCCTCGAGGTGATCGGCCACCTGGGCATCGTGGGCGAGTGCAATATCCAGTACGCCCTCGACCCGCTTTCCGAGGAGTACCGGGTCATCGAGGTCAACGCCCGGCTCTCGCGCAGCTCGGCCCTCGCCTCCAAGGCCACGGGCTACCCCCTGGCCTTCGTCGCCGCGAAGCTCGCCCTGGGCCAGACCATGACCCAGATCGAGAATCGCATAACGCGCGCCACCAAGTGCTGCTTCGAGCCAGCCCTCGACTACTGCGTCGTCAAGGTGCCGCGCTGGGACCTCGGCAAGTTCAAGGACGTGGACGTCAGCATCGGCAGCGAGATGAAATCCGTCGGCGAGGTCATGTCCATCGGCCGGAGCTTCGAGGAGGCCCTGCAGAAGGCGCTGCGCATGACGGGCATCGGCGCCCCCGGGCTCTCCGCCGCCCCGGCCATCTCCCGCATCGCAGCAGGCCCCGAGGGTGTGAAACGGCTCAAGGACGCCCTCTCGAAGCCCACCGACCGGCGGATCTTCGCCGTCTACCGCGCGCTCTCCGAGGGCTGGTCCATCGACAGGATCTACACCCTCACCAAGATCGACCGCTGGTTCCTCGCGAAGCTCGCGAAGATCCTCGCCTGCGAGAGGGCGGTGGCCAAGGCGAGCTCCGGCGGCGGCAAGTCCGCTGCGGGGGTCGACCGCGAGACCCTCCTCGAGGCCAAGCGCCTGGGCTTCTCCGACGCCCGCCTGGGCGAGCTCGCGGGGACGAGCGAGGCGGCGATACGGGCCCTGCGCGAGCGGCTCTCGGTGAGGCCGGCCTTCAAGCGCATCGACACCCTCGCGGCCGAGTACCCGGCCAAGACCAACTACCTGTACGCGACCTACCACGGCACCGAGCACGACGTCGAGGCCTCGGAGGCGGGCGTGGTCGTGATCGGCTCCGGCGCCTACCGCATCGGCTCCTCGGTCGAGTTCGACTGGTGCTGCGTGAACGCGGTCGAGACCGTGCGCAAGCTCGGCCGGACCTCGATCATGGTCAACTGCAACCCCGAGACGGTGAGCACGGACTACGACGTCTGCGACCGCCTCTACTTCGAGGAGCTCTCCCTGGAGCGGGTCCTCGACATCTACGAGTTCGAGCGCCCCTCCGGCGTGATCCTGTCGATGGGCGGGCAGATCCCGAACAACCTCGCGATGAAGCTCTTCGACGCGGGGGCGGTCATACTCGGCACCGACGCGCGCGACATCGACAAGGCCGAGGACCGGCACAAGTTCTCCGCCCTCCTCGA
>DBTW01000170.1:0-5890 GCA_002307245.1 Spirochaetaceae bacterium UBA1306
ATGCTCCGTTGCCACTCGGATACTGGAGTCTCGATGGCGAAGGTGAGGCCGGATTTTCGCACCTCGGCAAGTTTACGCACGATAGGCAGGGTGAAGCTCGAGATTTTTAAGGAAGGGAGCTGGAAGGAGACGCGTCGCGGGCCATACTCGGCATTGAGTTTGTCGAGGACAGAGCCAATGCCCGGATAATCTCCCGAAGAGAGGGAGGATAGGGTAATTTCCCGGAATCCACCGCCAGATACGAGACCTTCGACCTCCGAACGGATCACTTCGTAGGGCTTGGCTCGCTGAGGACGATAAAAATACCCCGCATGGCAGAATCGACAACCGTTGGGGCATCCGCGCATGATTTCCACCGTGCCGTGGTCTTGCACGGTCTTGACGACAGGCAAGGGAAAACGCGAAATCGCGGGACTGGAGGGAAAAAGGGCGAATACCGCGCGCTTGGCGCTCTTCCCGGGGCGGCCCTCCCCCGCCGGCATCCAGATCGCGTCTACCTTGGCTAGCCGATCCAATATATCGGCGCGACTCGCGCCCGAACGCTTCATCGAGGAAAGCTCCTGTGCGAGTTCGTAGAACCCCGCCTCGGCTTCGCCAATATAGGCGGCGTCCAGGAAAGAGGCGAAAGGATGGGGGTTCGTTGCCGCGGGGCCTCCGGCAATGACGATGGGATCGCCCTCCCCCCTTAGTGCGGCGCGAAGGGGAACGCCTCCGGACTTAAGGACAGTCAGCACGCTCGTGGCCGCGAGTTCATAACCGAGGGATAGGCCCAGCAGGTCGACGTCCGAAAGGGCTATACCCGTCTCCAAGGTATAGAGAGGGATTCCCGCGCTTGCAAGGAGTGACTCGAAGTCCGGAGCTGGTGCGAAGACGCGCTCGGCACGGACTCCGGGCATGGAGTTAAGGCCCTCGTAGAGGAGGCGGATTGCGTTGTTGGACATCCCGATCTCGTAGAGGTCGGGGAAGCAAAGGGCTATGGAGAACAGGCCGTCGTCGGCCTTGCGTAGCGATAGTGCTTCACCACCCAGGTAGCGGGCGGGCTTTTCCACCTCGAGGAGCCTGGCGCCCAGCTCTTCGATAGCCCTGACGCGGCGGAGTCCTTCCCGCCTCAAGTCCTGAACCGCCTGGCGGATATCCCAAGGAGGAGCCCGGCAGCTATCATGGCCGTCCAGAGCGAGGTCCCCCCATAGGAGAGGAAGAAGAGCGGGATGCCAGTGACGGGCATGATGCCCATGGCCATGCCTGCGTTGATCATGAAGTGAAAGAAGAACATGCCCAGGATGCCGGCGATGATATACCTCGCATAGCTGTCCTTGACGGTCTTCATGAGGCCCGTGCAGCGCCTGAACAGGAAATAATACAGGGCGAACACGGCAAAACCGCCTATGAAGCCCCACTCCTCGGCGATGATCGAGAAGATGAAGTCGGTGCTCTGCTGAGGCAGGTAGCGATAATGGCTCTGGGTTCCCTGGAGGAAGCCTTTGCCGAGGAAGCCGCCCGAGCCTATCGCTGTGATCGATTGGAGGATGTTCCAGCCCGAGCCCCGAGGGTCGCTGCTCGGGTCGAGGAACACGATGAGCCGCATGATCTGGTATTCCTTGAGCGCCTTATGGGCGGCGACCGAGGCAATGAGCGACCCGACGGCTATTAGGGCTGCGTAGGCGATCCAGAAATAGTACTTCTTCTTATACGAGATCCATCCCCATATGGAGAGGCCCATGACGACCGACGTGGCTATGATCAGATAATAGACGTAGGGAGCCTGGTAGAGCACGAAGAGGAAGCGCGTCGGCGAATTGAGGATGTACTTTTCCCACAGGGGTAGGATGGTGATGATCGAGGTCGCGGCGATCGCCGCGATGATGAATATGATGTAGCGGCGGTCGAGGCCGGCGATATAAATCATGAAGATGAAGATCGGAAAGAACACGAGGGCCGTGCCCATGTCGGACTGCGAGACGATGATGAGTATGGGTAGGAGGACTATGCCGAAAGAGACGACGAGGCGCCTGAAGGAGCTTTGATGCTCGGATTCCGAGAGGTAATGGGCGAGGAAGAGGATAGTCGCGAGCTTCATGAACTCCGAGGGCTGTATGCCGTAATCGCCGAAAAGCCCGATCCAGGACTTCGCGCCATTGACCGTATGGCCGAAGAAGCGGACATAGAGGATCACCAGGGCGAAGAAGGCATAGATGACGAGGGAATAATCCTTGACTCGCTGGTAGTCGAGGAGGGATACGATGGCCAATAGGGCAAGGCCCGATATCGCCCAGACTATCTGCTTGATGTACTCGTTAGATACGTGAACGCCCTCGGCGGTGAGGCCGGAGGAGTAGATGGACAATGTGCCGAATACGGTCAGGGCCAGGGCAATGCCCAGAATGGCGAAATCCATCTCGGCGATAGCCTTCTTGAGGGAGTTCATTCCACGCGCCCCTGTTGCTTCGGTATGAGGTAGCGCAAACCCAAGCTGTCGACTGCCTTGTCGTAGTCCTGGTTCGCGAACAGGCCCTGGAAGATGATGTTCGTCGCGTAGGGCGCCCACCACTCCCAGGGATTGGAGGCCTCGACCATGACGACGACCACCACTTGGTCCTTGGGATCGGGGGCATCATAAGGGCCATAGGCGACGAACCAGGAGTGCCAATGATCCTTGAGCCCAATCTCGGCCGTGCCCGTCTTGCCCGCGACCTGAACTGCCTTGGTATTCAAGGGAACCTTGACCGTGCCCTCGGTGACGACCCCGCGCAGATCCTCGCGGACCGTGGCGAAGGTTTCCTTGGACACGCGAGAGCGCAGGATCTCCTGGGGGGTAATGCTCTGGACAACCGCGCCAGAGACCGGATCGCGCAGCTCCTTGAGGACGTGGGGCTGATACACGATGCCATCGTTCACGATCATCGCCATCATATCGGCCATCTGCAGGGGCGTGACGAGGAGGTATCCCTGGCCGATGGATAGATTCATGGTATCGCCGCCGAGCCATTTTTCGTGGAATTTGCGTTCCTTCCATTGCGGAGTGGGCACAAAGCCCTCGAGTTCGCCCGGGAGGTCTATCCCCGTGGTCTTGCCGTAGCCGAAGTCCTTCGCATAGGAGACGATGCGCTCGATCCCCAGGTAGTCTCGCCCGACGCTCCAATAATAGATATCGCAGGAATTCGCGAGGGCGCCCTTGAGGTCGAGCCATCCGTGGCCGGGCTTGTGCAGCCAACACCTGGAAACACGGTCGCCGTAAAGCACCTCGCCGGTGCAAAGTACCTTCTTGTCCTGCGGGAAGGCCTTCTCCTCTATTATGCCGGTCGTGAGGATGGCCTTGAAGGTCGAGGCCGGGGGATAGCTCGAGCCCAGGGCCCTGTTGAGGAGCGGCGTGTTGGGATCGGTAATAAGCTGAGCGTAGGCCTTGTTCGCGTCCTTCCCCGTGAAGAGGTTAGGGTCGTACCATGGATAAGAGACCATCGCTAGGATCTCGCCGGTAGCGGGCTTCAGCACGATGGCGGACCCCATCCTCTCGCCGAGGGCTTTCTGAGCCAGCTTTTGGGCGGTGGCGTCGATGGTGAGCACCACATTGGTGCCCATAACGGGCGGATCCACGCTGCCCTGCTCGGACTCGATATTCTTGCCCTTGACGTCGACCGTTCGGTATTCGCGTCCGTCCTTGCCGCGCAGCTGCATGTCATACTGCTTCTCGACGCCAGCCTTACCGATGACATCCCCGGACTTGTAGCCCTTGTTGTACATGAGCTTGAGCTCGTCCTTGGTGATGTCACCGACGTAGCCGATGACGTGCGAGAGGGAGCCCGTCTCGAGGTAGTTGCGGACGGGCTTCGAGTGCCAGGAGACGCCGGGGTACTCGTCGAGCTTTTCTGCGAGGGCAGTCACCGTCGCGTAGGGCGCCGATCCGAGGATCTCAATATTCTGGTAGAGGTGATAATACGCGGGCGGAACCTTCCGGCGTATGTCCTCTACCGATATGCCGAGAATGTCGGCCAGCTTCGTGAAGACGCTCTCGCGGAGCTCGGCGGGGAGCTCGGCCGGTACGAGATCTATGGCGAAGGAATCCGTATTGAGGACGAAGGGCACCGTATAGGTTCTGTCGTAGATTTCCCCCCTCTGCGAGGGAATGACGTTGCTCTGCTGCGTAATCCTCGTGGCCTTGCTGCGATACTCGCCGCCTCGGACGGCCTGCAGGTAGAACAGGTAGGACGAGTAGGCGACGAAGAGGACGAGGCAAAGGATAGAGAGCGCGCGTATCCTGCCCTCGGAGCTTCCCGAGGAATCGGCGAAGCGCTCGGGGATCGCAGAGCGGCTCATCCTCGGCCGCGTTCCGGCGCCAAGACCCGTGCCAGGGGAGTGAGGATGAAGAATACCACCGGCGCGAGGAGGCCGTTGTAGGCGGCTTCTATCCAAAGGACGCGATCGAGGATGGAGTAGGCGTGGATCGCCGATCCGAAGAGGAGGGATAGGGCGCCTGCGGCTATGGCCTTGACGAGAGTGCCTCCCACGCCGAGGACCATGGGGAGGAGGAGTTTATCGATATAGAACGAGCCGTGCAGCAGTGAGGCGACCGAGGCCACGGCCGTCTTCACGAAGGCATGGAAACCCAGGGGGGATGCCGAGAGGAAATCCTCGGCCAGGCCGGAGAGGAAGCCCGTCGCCGGCCCGGCCACCGGGCCGTTCTTGTAGCTAATCCAGATAAGGGCGAGGAGCCCGAGGTCGGGGATGACGCCGAAGACGGCGATCGCGCCGAGCCATGCGGATTGCACGAGGGCGAAGGCAACGAGGAGAAGGGTTGAAAGGACGACGCTCCGAATCATTTGGATGCCTCCGTTCCCGCGGCAGGCGAGGCCTTGCTCGATTCGGGCACCGCGTCCTGAGGGCGTACCACGAAGACGTACTCGATCCTGGAGAAGTCGAGCACGGGATCGAGCTCGATGTCGATCGAGGTTTGGTAATCGAGGACCCGCACCTTCTTGACTCGGCCCACCGCCACCTCGGGCGGGTAGACGGACTCGTAGCCGGTCGTGACGACGAGGTCCCCGAACTGGATCTCGTCCTTGGCGCGCTTCTTGACGAAGCGCATGAGCAGGGGGTCGTCGGGCGAGCCCTGGCCGCCGACCAAGCCCTCGGTCCTGGATCCGCCGGCCATCCTGGAGGCGACGAAGGATTTCGCGTCGTAGAGGGGGACGATCTTGCTCGTGCCCCGGCCGACCTCCGCCACCCGGCCCACGAGGCCCTCGAGACCGTCCTGGAAGGCGATGACGGGCATGTTCTTGCGTATGCCCTCGCCTATCCCCTTGTCGATCGTGATGGTCGAGTAGAGGTTTTCGGGATCCTTCGCCACGATCTTGGCGGCGATGCGCTGATAGCCGATATCGTCGGCGAAGCCGAGCTGGTCCTTGAGCCGCTTGTTCTCCTCGCGAAGCTCGGCGATACCGCGCTCGATGTTAGTGTAGCGCTCGAGCTTCGCGGCGAGCTGGGCGTAGTCTTCGCGTAGTTTCTGGAGCTCGGCTATCGAGCTGAGGGTATCGGAGACGAAGCCGCCGATGGAAGAGAAGCCCCGCTGGAAGAAGCCGAAGACGGTGAGGCCCAGGCTCTCCGGCAGGCCCTCGAGACTCCGGGTCGAGACAGTGACGCAGAGTAGGCTCGCGGCGAGTAAGATGGGAGCGACCGCGCGGCGGCCGCGGCCCTCGGGACGGGGCTGTTGGGCGGACACGTCAGATGTTCAGGCTGTCGTAGACGCTCTGGGAGCCGTCCTGGCTCCTCATGGTCTCGAAATACTTTCCGGCCCCCAAGGCCACGCACTCGAGCGGCCGCTCGGCGAGGATGACGGGCACTCCCGTTTCCTTGCCGACGAGCTTGGGCAGGCCCTTGAGCAGGGAGCCGCCGCCCG
>DBTW01000170.1:6164-6664 GCA_002307245.1 Spirochaetaceae bacterium UBA1306
ACGATGCCGCGCTCGACGATGTCGGCCGCGAGCTCGGGCGGGGTCTGGCCGAGGGTCTTCTTGATCTCCTCGACGATCTGGGTGATGGGCTCCTGGAGTGCCTCCCGGACCTCGACGGAATCGATCTCGAGCCTGCGGGGGAGCCCCGTGATCGCGTCGGTGCCCTTGATCTCCACCTTCTCGATGACCTTGTCGGGGCTGGCGTTGCCGATCTCGATCTTGAGGCGCTCGGCCGTCTGTTCGCCGATGATGAGGTTGTGGACGTTCCGGATGTGCTTGATGATGGCTTCGTCGAATTCGTCGCCGCCGACGCGGATGGCGTTGGTGACCACCATCCCCTTGAGGGAGATGACCGAGATTTCCGAGGTTCCGCCGCCGATATCGCAGATCATGTGTCCAGCCGGCTCGGAGATCGGGATATCGGCGCCGATCGCGGCGGCGAGGGATTCCGGTATGACCTTCACGAAGCGCGCGCCGGCCTTGTAGCCGGAGTCCATTAC
>DBTW01000170.1:7013-10277 GCA_002307245.1 Spirochaetaceae bacterium UBA1306
ACGAAGTATTTGATCATCTTCTCGGTCATATCGGGATCGGCGATGACGCCGTCGCGCAAGGGCCTCTTGGCTATGATGTCGCCGGGGGTCTTCCAGAGCATGCGCTTCGCCTCGGATCCGACTGCGACTACCTTGTTGGTGCCGCGCTCGACGGCCACGACCGAAGGCTCGTTTACCACGATTCCCTTGCCGCGCACATAGATGAGCGTATTGCAGGTTCCTAGGTCGATGCCGATATCGAGGGAAAAGGAATCGAATAATCCGCCAAAAGCCATTACGAACCTCCGCTCTAGCCTTATAACTTCTCGGAAAGCTTCTGCCGCGCGGCAGCGTGCATGGGATCTATGGAAACGGCCTTGCGCCATTCGGCGCGGGCCTTGATGGGATCGCCCATCGTCTGGTAGACGAGGCCTAATCTGAAATGAGCCTCCGCCGAGGCCGCGTCCTTGGACAGTATCTGCTCGTACTGGGCCTGCGCTTTCGCGAGGTCCCCGCGCGAGCGGTATATGTCGCCGAGCGCGAAGCGGGCATTCTCCTTCGCGAGCTCGTCCTTGCCGTTGGCGAGGGCTTCTAAAAGAAGGGCTTCGGCCTTAACGCCCTGGCCATCGTCGCTGTAGGCCTTGGCTGCCGCGATGAGGAGGAGCTCGGCGCGGCTCTTATCCAGCGCCGACTCAAAGCTCTTCACGGCGCGCTCCTTGTCGCCGATACCCGAATACGCTAGGGCCAGATATTCGCGGCTATCGGCTGCGATGTAGCCTGACGCGATGGATAGCTCTAGGTACTTAACGGACTCGTCATAATAAGAGTCCCCTTTGATGAAATAGGCCTTGCCGAGGACGTACTCGACCTGGGCTCTCGGCATGCTTCCCCCTGATGCCAAGGCCTTGCGAAGCGAGACGACCGCCTCGTCGACGAGGGCCGCCCGGTCCTCGCCTTCGGGGAGGTCCATTCCCTTGTAGAACGATGCAAGCCCCAAGAAGGAGAGATAGAACGAGTCGAGGGGCCTGGCAGCCAGCGAGGTGAGGCAGGAGCTGCGCGCGCGATCCCAATCCTTGGCGGTCCAAGCCGAGAGGATCTCCCCCTTTGGGACCGGGCGATTGGACGAGAGTTTCTCGAAGGCTCCGGAGCGCCCGAGGCGGATGCCGGCGACGGCGAGCAGGATGGCCGACGCGAGCAAGGCGAGGGCCAGGGCCACTCGCTTGCGCCGGCGCTGTGCGAAGTAGCTTCCGGTGTGTTTTTCCAGGGTTCTGGAGAAGGATTCCATTGGGCGCCGAGGCGCTCGGCGCGCCCCGATCCCTTGTACCACGAATGAGGAAGATGCGTCAATGTGAGCCGAAATAGCAGAAAGAAAAGGCGGGCCTATAAGCCGGGTTCTGTACCCCTTTCGGGGCCGCCGCCATCCATCTCGTCCAGCGGTTTCCCGCCGGCTCCGCGCGACCAACCCGTGAAATCGCCCCGGCCTCTCGGCCTTGACGCGGGGGAGCTCCCCTTCACTGCTCGGCCTTGCTCGCAACGAGGCTTGCCATGCCGTCGACGTTGCCGTCGACGCGGTGGGCTCTTACCCCGCCTTTTCACCCTCACCTGGCCAGGGAAACTCCGCTCCCCTGGCCTTGCACAACGCTTGCGCGTTTTGCTTGAACCAAGTCGCAGTCCCCGATCGGGCAGTTTGTTTTCTGTGGCGCTATCTGTCCCCCGCCAGTCCTCTGCGAGGATTGGCGAAGGCCCGGGTGTTACCCGGCGTTGCGCTCTCGTGAGCCCGGACTTTCCTCCCCGCGCCGCCCGAGGGCGACGCGGGACGGCGGTGCGGCCCGCCTAAAATCAACCTTCGGAATCCTCCATTGACGAATCCTTGTCTCCGTCGTCGTAGTCCTCGTCCTCGCCCTCGTCCTCGCCTTCCTCGGCGTAGTCCTCGAGATCGGAGAGGGAACCGGACTCGATGTCGGCGAAGAGCTGCTCTCCCGCCTCCTCGGTCTCCTGGTAGTACAGCACGCGCGAGCAATAGGGGCAGAAGATGATGCGATTGCCCGATCGGACCTCGTTGACGAACTGGGCCGGGAGGATCATATAGCAGCCGGTGCAGACGTAGCCTTTGACGGGCACGATGCCGAGGCCCTGCTTGTTGCGGATGATGCGCTCGAACTTGAAGAGCACGTCCTTGTCGATACCGCTGGAGGCCCGCTCCTCGTTGGCCCGGAGCTCGCCGATCTCGACCAGCTTATGCTCCTTCTCGCCGTTGATCTTGGCGCCCTTCTCGGCGATCTCAGTCTCCTGGAGCTGAATCATCGACTCGTCGCGGCGCAAGGACTCCTCGATCTCGGCCAGGGAGCGCTCCTCGCGTTGGAGATCCTTGCGGATGCCGTGCTCTCGATCGGTCGCGTCGCGGATCTCCTTGTTGAGAGCCTCGTACTCGCGCTGGGTGGAGATGGAGTCCATCTGCTTCTCAGCTCCCTCTCGGGTAGACTCTGCCTCGGCCAGCTCCTGGCGAAGATCGCGCACCTTGGCCTCGGAGGCCTGGAAGGCCTCGTTCTTCTCGAGGTAGGACTTCTTGACGCGGGACAGGAGCTCCATCTGAGCGTCGAGCGCCTTGGGAATCTCGTCGACCTCGCGCTCGATACCGACGCGCTTAGTGAGGATCTCCTGGTATTCTCGGAGACGCTCGAAAACCTCTTCCATCAGCATAGGGCACCTCTCGATCTATGGTAGATCTTAATGATCCATGTAATCGCGCAGCTTCTGGCTGCGCTTGAAATGGCGGAGTTTCTTGAGAGCCTTGGCCTCGATCTGCCTGATGCGCTCACGGGTCACGTTGAAGTAGAGCCCCACCTCCTCGAGAGTGAGGGAATAGCCGTCGTCTAGGCCGAAGCGCATGCGAAGGACTTCCTGCTCGCGGGGCGGGAGAGTGGAAAGGACAGCTCGGATCTGCTCCTGAAGCAGCTTGTAGTCGGTCTGGACTGAAGGGTTCTCGACTTCCTTGTCCTCGATGAAGTCGCCGAGGAGCGAGTCCTCGTCCTCGCCGATGGGAGTCTCGAGGGATATGGGCTCGCGCGCGACGTTCTTGACGCTCTTGACGCGGGCCACGGGCCAACCCAGCTGCTCGGCGATCTCGTCGTCGGTGGGCTCGCGGCCGAGTTTCTGCATGAGCTGGCGGGATTCGCGCACGACCTTGTTGATCTGCTCGATCATGTGCACGGGTACGCGTATGGTGCGGGCCTGGTCGGAGATGGAGCGGGTGATGGCCTGCCTGATCCACCAGGTGGCGTAGGT
>DBTW01000170.1:10561-41650 GCA_002307245.1 Spirochaetaceae bacterium UBA1306
GCGTAGGTCGAGAACTTGTAGCCCTTGCGGTACTCGAACTTCTCGACGGCCTTGATGAGGCCGATGTTGCCTTCCTGGACCAGATCGAAGAAATGCAGGCCCCGATTGGTGTACTTCTTGGCGATGGAGACGACGAGCCGCAGGTTGGCCTTGATGAGGCGGTCCTTCGCGTTCTTCATCATAATCCGGCCGCGGTTGATCTCCTTGGCCATCGAGATTATGGAGTCCGCGTCGGACTCGAACATCGTCTCGAGCTCGCGGAGCTTCTTATCGGTGACCTGGATCTGGCGGATCTTCTCCTTGATCTCGTCTGAGGAGAGCCCAAGCTCCTCCTCGATGGCCTCGCGCTTCTCCTTGACGGTGAGGTTCCGCCCGAGGGTGCGTAACTCCTTCGTGCTAGAGATGCGCAGGATGCGCTCGATCCGTTCCTGCTCCTTGCGGTACTTGCGGATCTTCTTCGCGGAGGAGATGAATTTCTCGGAGAAGCTGTTGATCTCCTCCGGGTGGATCTCCGCCTCCTTGAGGCGGACGAGGAGGGCCTCGCGCTCGGCGGCGAGCTCCGCGTCGGAGAAGATGTCGCCGCCGCGGGAGAGGATGTGGCGCTTGTGCTCGACGTAGTCCTTGAGGTCGGCCAGGCAGTCCCGAATGACGTCGCGGTAGAATTGGTTGAGGCGCCGGCGCTCCGCGATCTTCTCGGTATTCTCCTTGCGCTGGAGGGAAGAGTCCTTAGCCTCCCTGCGGGTGGCCTTGACGGCGATCTGGAAGAATTCGGGGATGAGAACGCCGGAGCGCTTGATGATCCCCTTGATGATGTTCTCGCCCTCCTCCATGGATTTGGAGAGCTCGACCTCCTGCTCGGCGGTTAGGAGGTTTTCCTTGCCGATCTCGCGGAGGTACAGGCGAATGGGGTCGTCGACGGAGGATTCCTTGTCGTTATAGACCAGGCGCTTCTTCTCCGTCTCCTCCTTGACGACAACCTCATCCTCGATTTGGATGTCCTCCTCCTCGAGGCGTATGTCGTTGGCCTCGAGAAGGGCTAGGATGCCGTCGATCTTGTCGGAATTGAGGACGTGCTCGGGCAGGAAATCCGAGAGCTCGTCGAAGCTGATGGATTTCTTGGTCTTCGCGTACTCGAGAAGCTTGGCGATCGCTGGATCCAGCTCAAGGTCGTTCATCGCGCTCACCCTTCATAGCCTCCCATTCGGAATCCAGTCGCTTCTTCTCGTACAAGAGCTCGCCGAGCGCCTCCGAGTCGAGCGCCGCCTTCGAGGCGCCCAGGTCGGCGATGCGCGCGAGGAGACGTTCGCGCCTGCGCTCGAGGCCGCGGCGCCGGAGCTTGGCGGCCCCGTCGTCGATCAGGAGGTCGGCGTGATCCGCGAACTCGCCCGAGGCGGAGGCTTCACGGATGAAGCGCCGGACCGATTCGTCCGTAATCCTTGCCAGGACGGACTCGACGCCGAGTTCGTCGGCGCGGAAGCCCTCTTCCAACGCGATGAAAATATCGCGCGCCTTCAAATCGTCGAGGTCATCGGGCTTGACCGACGAGCGCAGACCCATGAAACGGTCGGCGTTGAGAACGACGGCCGCCATGAAGACGAGGTCGTCGGACCTGACGCAATCCGCGGCATGGGCAGCGTGGGCTTCGGGCTGCCGAGCGGGCACCCTAGGCGCGCGCGACGACGCGCCGCGTTTGACGGCCTCGTAATCCGCTCGTATTGAAATGGGATTAGCCCCGAAAGACCTGGACGCGAGTTCCAGGAATGCGTACCGCTTGACCTCTGAATTCAGCGCATCGGCATAAGGGTACAAATACGCCGCCGCCCTCGCCTTTCCTTCCACCGAGCCTATGTCGAAGAGCCCCTTCGCCCGTCGTACGAGAAAATCGTCTCCATTTATAGTGAACTCTGCGGTCTTTTGCAATGTCCCCATTCCCTCTTTTTCCAGAATTTCGGAGGCATCCTTGCCCCCGGGCAGGGAAACGACCAAAGGATCCAGCCCAGCCCCGGCCGCGACGACGCAGCCACGTTCCGCCGCTTTCTGCCCGGCGTCGTCCGAATCGAAGCAGAGGAGAACCCGGTCCGCCCATCGCTTGAGGAGTCTCGCCTGGTTGGCCGTGAAAGCCGTCCCCAGGGGGGCGACGGCCATCGCGACGCCGGCGGCGTGGAACGAAAGAGCGTCCATGTAGCCTTCGCAGATGAGGGCTTCTCCTTGTTTCTTAATTGTCGGCAGGGCCTTATCCAAAGCGAAGAGATTGTCTTGTTTCCTGAATAATTGAGTGTCCGGGCTGTTAATATATTTGGGTCCATCGCCTTGAAGGAGTCTTCCTCCAAAGGCGATTACCCTGGATTTCATGTCGGAAATTGGAAACATTAGGCGATCGGTGAATATCGGGTAGTCGTGCGACACTCCTCCGAAAAGCCCGGATCGTGATAAAAAAGGCGCTGAATATCCTTTACTAATAAGGAATTGCAGTAACCACCGCCTATCCATGGGCGCATAGCCGAGCATAAACTCCTCGACTATTTCATCGGGTAAGCCTCGGGTTCGCAAACGTTGCCGCGCTTCCGATCCGGCTTTGTTTTCGGTTAGGAACCAGTGAAATGTACCCCTTAATCGTTCATAAAGCTCGAAAAGAGCCTTTTTTTCTTTTTCTTCCTCGCTTGGGGCCTCTTCGAGTTCCAAAGGAATGCCGGCGCGCTTGGCTAGCTCTTCCATGGCTTCCGGGAAGCTCAGTTTATCCAGCTCCATCAAGAACTGGACGGCCGAGCCTCCCTTCTGACAGCCGAAACAGTAAAACAGGCCCTTATCCGCATCGACACTGAAGGAAGGACTCTTTTCGGCATGGAAGGGGCAGAGCCCGACCCAGCGACCTCCCTTTTTCGTAAGGCGGACATGATCGCCGATCACCGAGACGATGTCGGTCTTATCCAGGATATCCTGGACGAGGCGATCGGGAATGCGTCCCATTAGCCGCCGACCTTCTTTATGTATAAGGCTCGGGCATCGATGTGCTCTTCGAGGCTGGCTGAAAAATGGTGCTTGCCCGCCGATGGATCCATGAGGCGGAAATAGAGGTATTTCGTGGCCGTCGGATAGAATACGGCCTTGAGGGCGGTCATCCCTGGATTGGAGATGGGTCCGGGGGGAAGTCCCCTGTGCTCATAGGTGTTGTAGGGATCGTCGAGCTTGAGGTCCCTGTCGTAGATGACTTCGGGGTGGGGCTTTCCTTGGCGCTCGGTGATCACATAGACGACGGTAGCACAGGATTGCAGAGCCATGCGTATCTTGAGTCGGTTATAGAAGACGCTGGCCATGAGGGGGGCTTCGTCGGGGGATTTGTATTCGCGCTCGACGATCGAGGCCAAGATGACTCGGTCATGGAGCTCGGCGGCGTCGAGGGCGGCTGCCTCCGGTATCCTCGAGACGCGGTCCCTGAAAGCCTTGACCATTTGCCTAATTATCCCCTCCGCCGGATAACCTACGGGGAAGAAGTAGGTGTCCGGGAAGAGGTAGCCCTCGGCGCTGTTAGCTGATATGCCGAGCTCGGAGAGGAGCTTGGGGTCGCTCGCGGCCGCGAGGAAGGAGGCTTTGGGCTCCAGGCCGAGACGGTCCAGGAGGGCTGCGAGCTGGGAGAGGGTATAGCCCTCCGGCACCGTGACCTTCGCGAGGGCCTGCTTGCCGGAGACGAGCTCGTCCAGGATGCCCTTGGCGCCCATGCCCGCCTCGATGCGGTAGCTCCCCGCCTTCAGCGAGGCCCCCGAGCCTTCGATCCTCGCAAGTACCTTGAAGGCGAGCGCCGATCGCAGCAGGCCCCTCGACTCGAGGGCCGCGGCGACGCTCCGGGCGCTATCGCCGCGCTCGACCGTGAAGAGCCTGTCCTCGCCGAGCCCATCGGCTGGCCGAGCGGCCAAGGCCAGGGCGACGGCGGCGGCGGCGGCGGCCAGTACCAGCCCTGCGGCGGCCGTGCCGAGGAACCTTATGATCGGCACTCTGGCTTTCCTCGTCTTCGTCATCTAGCCTCCGAATCGAGCTTAGCGAGCAATTCCCTGGGCGATTCCATCTGCTCGATCGACAAGCGGTCGTAGAGGTAGGAGCGGAGGCCGATCAGGAGCCTCGCCGTCCCGCCCTGTAGCTCGGCCTCCCGCTCGTCCAGGAAGAGGTATATCTCGAGGGCTTCCCTGAGGCTCGCCCGTACCGTGAAGTCTTCCACGCCTAGACCTCGAGCTCGAGGCCCTCGCGGGCGAGGAAGACCTCGATGCCCCTCGACTCGAGGTGCTCGATGTACCACGATGCGTTCTTGAATATGGATTCGATCTTGAGGTCGGAGTACGAGGGCTCGTGATGGAACAACACGAGCCGCTTGATGCCCCAGGTCGCCGCGAAGTCGGAGGCGAGGCTGAAGGAGGAATGGCCCCAGTTGTACTTCTCGATGGCTTCGCCGAGCGTATACTGGGTATCGAGGATGAGGATATCGGCGTCCTGGAAATAGGCCCTGTTCTCGGGCGTCCGGCGGAAATCCTCTTCGCGGAGCTCGGTGTCCGTGGAGTAGATGGCCTTGACCCCGCCTTCCTCGATCGCGTAGCTGAAGCAGCCTCCCGGATGGTTCATCGAGCGGTGGCTGATCACGACCCCGCCGACTGCGACGCTTTCCCCGCCGAGGACGCGGAATTCCTTTTGGGCGGCCATGACGTCCATCGTGACCGGAAAATAGGGCGGCTTCATCTGCCCTTCGAGGATGGACCGGAATTCCGGGACGGGGCTATAAAAGGTAATTGCGCTGCGGGGGTCGAAGGCCGGCCCGAAGAAAGGCAGGCCCTGGATATGGTCCCAATGGAAATGCGAGAAGAAGATGTGGCAGTCCACTGGCTTCTTGGCAGCCATGATCTCGTTGCCGAGCTCACGGATGCCCGTCCCCGCGTCGAAGATGAAGCGGCATTTCTCGCCGGTTATGACCTCGACGCAGGAAGTGTTGCCTCCCACCGTCGAGAAGAGGTAATCGGGCAGCGAAGACAGGAAAAGCTCGCGAGCTTCCTGGCTCACGATGTCCTTGGCCGAGATCCGCTGAACGCTGGAGGATATCTTGCTCTTGACCCTCGACGGCATCAGCGGGGTAGGCACGGAGCCCCTAACTCCCCAAAATCGAATCCTCATCCGTGCACTCCGGATCGACGCCGTAGCCGAGGAGAATAGTCCCCGTCTCGCGCCGGGCAAGCAGGCGTTCTTGAATATACGACCGCGATCGAAGTTCTCCCTTCCCAATTCCCGGGCAGGCGAAGGCTTCGTCTTCCCAGGAGCCGCTCGAGGATATGATCGAATCCCAGAATGGATAGGTCGAGCATTGAATCGGCCTATCATCATACACGGAACAGCCGCCGGGCGCCCAGAAGACGCAATCGAAGGAAGGCTTGTCTGGCTTCGCCCGGTGATCACCGCCTGAAGCCTGTCGAGCGACGTCGTCCGCCTGTCGCGCGCTTTCCCGGAGGCTTAAGGCCAGGCCGAGGCCCGTGTCGACCAAAGTACAATACTCTCTAAAAAAATCCTTGAAAGCAAGGCTAAAGCGATCGAGGAGCCTGCGGAGGTCGCCCTTGGTAAGGAAGACGTAACCGGGCTCGCCCGTGCAGCATTTCGAGCAGCGGGCGCAAGCGAAGCGGAGCCCGTCCGCATAGAACGGATCGCCCATTGCCACTCCTCCTTGCTTATGTTTTCCTATGCGCTCATAGGCGATCAGAAAAAAAAGCCCCTCCTCGATGAGAAGGGGCAATTTGGGGAGAGAAGGATTCGGACCTTCGAAGGCGTAAGCCAACAGATTTACAGTCTGCCCCCTTTGACCACTCGGGAATCTCCCCAGGGAAAAGGCCTATCTTAATCGGACCCGAGCCATCTTCCGGAATCGAACCGGAGACCTCGAGATTACAAGTCACGCGCTCTACCAACTGAGCTAAGATGGCCTCGACGACGGCGGCAAATATAGCCGGTGGCCGCCTTTTTAGTCAAGGCCGAGACTCCGCGAAAAACTTTATTCGTGGCGGCGGCCGATGTCGAAGCGCCCCGGCCGCTCCCTCATTTGATGGGCGCGTAATATCCGAGCTCGTCCTTCCCACTGCGCTTGTAAAGATAGGCCTCGAGGCCGATGGCCAGATAGCCTCTTCCGAAGCTTGTCTCGGCCTTCGAGGTAAAGGAGAAGCGGTAGCGCCCGGTTGGCGCCGAGACGATGGCGGAGGCGAGGTCGCCGAGGCCGCGAGGTCGCGACGCGGAGAAGAGCTCCCCTCCTGTCCTCTCCGCGAGATAGCGGAGGGCGGGATCGGGCTCGCCCAGGAGCACGGCGAAGAAGCGGATTCCATTGCCTCGCATGAGGGAGGCGAGTTCGGACAGGGTAGTTCCTGAGAAGGAGCTCTCGTCGATCGCGCCCGTGCCGAGGTAGACGATGGCGTCCCGGTTGCCCGCGGGCAGGAGACTAGTGGCGGCGAGGCGCAGGGCCAGGTCGAATCGGCCGCGCCCGGAGGCGGGCGAGAGGGCGAGGCGAAGGGCCGACGTCAGGTCGCCTGAGGATTGCAGGGCGGGAGTGGCGGCCGCGGCGATCAAGGACGGCCCCGTCCAAACCGGGCCGCTGAGCTTCTCGTAGAGCTCGGCCAGGGCCTCGCGCTGTGCCTCGCGCCGCGACGACATGTCGGCCGAGCGCTCGAGCACCAGGACCGATCGCGCCCCTGCCGCGGCGTCGCCCGAGCCGAGGTAGGCCGCGCCCGAGGCGGGCTCGATGGTCTCCACGGTCTTGACGACGGCTTTGCCGCCCTCGTCGGCCTGAGTCGTGCGTCGTACGGTCTCGGTAAGGTAGAAGTTGCCCTCGCGAAGGCCGACCACAGGGGAACCGTCCTCGGCGCGGACGATGGCGTCGATGCTTACCGTGGGGAAGGCGCTCGAGTCTATGCTCCTGATCTCGACGTCGTATCCCGAAGCGAGGGACGAGACGTCGGAGAGCACGAGGACGGCGGATGCGTCGAAGTCGCAGGCCACGAGATTGCCATTGTAGTCCGACGCTGCCCCAACCAGGCGGGCCTTGCGGCTGGTCGCGCGATAGACCTCGGATAGGGCCTCGCTTCCCAGGTCTATCGAAACGACGCGGTCGGTATCGGCCACGAGGAGGGCCCGGCCCCTCTGCCACGAGGAAATACCTTCGGGCATATGGAGCTCGCCATCTGCGAGGACGCCGAGATAATTGCCCGATCCATCGAATTCGTAGATGGATTTCGCTATATTGTCCGCCACGTACACGATGCCCCCCAGGGCCAGGATGCCCGTGGGGCTCTGGAAGCCGGGGAAGCCCCCCTCGGGTTCCTTGGCGCCGAAGGAGAGGACGAAGGCTCCTTGGTCGTCGAATTTGCTGACGCGGGCGTTGCCGAAATCGACAACGTAGACATAGCCGTCCGAGTCGGTCGACGCGTACTCAGGCCCGATGAGTCCGTCGGCATCCCTGCCCTTGCGGCCGAAACTCGTAACCGCCCCTCCCGACGCCAAACGCGAGACGCGATCGCCGTTGAATTCTGTGACGAAGAGGGTGCCGTCGGGCAGGTAGGCGGCCCCGTAGGGACGGTCGAATCCCGCGAGCCCGCCGCGGAGGCGCTCGCGGATGACGCCCGAGGCGTCGATGAACACGAGCTCGTTGGATCCATGGGCGACGACGAGGAGGGACCCGTCGGGCCTGGGCACTATGGCTGAGGGGCGGGAGAAGAGCTTAGCCTGGCCCTTCTGTCCCTCGAATCGCTCGACTTCGACGTAATGGTATTCGCTGGGAGCCGGCTCGATCGCACGCGAAGCCCTGATCAGCGCTGACTTGGACTTGAGGAAGGGGGGCGCGTCCGCCGCCGTCAGCAGTGGGTCCCAAACTCGCAAGGCCGTCTCGTCATAGCCCGCCTTTAGGTAGGAGCGCCCGAGCCAGTACTCGATAAGAGCCTCCCCGGGCGAGTAGGCCAGGGCCTTCTCGAAGAGGAGGATGGACTCGGAATAGCGGCCGCGATGGTAGGATTGGACGCCCAGGCGGAGCTGTTCGGCCGCACCGGACGATTTCAGCACGGAGGGGAATTGAGCCCAGGCAAGGCCGGATAGGGGTCCGGCCAGGGCGAGGGCGAGGCAGAGGGCGGGAGCCAAGTGGTGATGCCGGAGATTCATGAGGACCTGCCTTCGCTGAGCCGTATCGAGCGTTCATGCTCGCGTATCTCGGCCGCGTTCGGCGCGCGCTCGAGCGCGCGGTCGATCATGTCCCGAGCCTCGGCCAGGAAGCCGAGCTTGAAGTAGGCCCAGGCCAGGGAGTCTAGATAAGCCGCGTTGTCGGGCTTCTTGTCGACGGCCTTCCGGCAATAAGTCAGGGCTCGGGCTCCGTCGCTGCCCTGGCAGGCGAGGATGTAGCCGAGGCCATTGAGCGCGTTGGCGTTCTCGGGATCGAGTTCGAGGGCCTTCGCGTACCACTTGAGGCTTTCGTCGATGCGATCCTGAGCCCAGGCGGTATAGCCGAGGAAGGACAGGACCTGTGTCGACTCGACGCCTCCCGACCTGAGGTGCTCGATCTCGTACTCGGCAAGCTTATGACGGCCCGTCATCGTGTATACGTAGGCCAAGGCAAAACGGCTCTGGCAATCGCGCGCCGGGTCGAGGCCTCCCGTCACGACCTGCTCGAGGTAGAGCAGGGCCTCGTCCCAATGCTCGAGGCGGGCATGGCTGATGCCGAGGAGATAGGCTATCTCGAATTGGTTGCCATCCGACGGCTCGATGAGGCTGAGCGCCTCGAGAGCTCCCTGCCAATCGCGCTCGGCGACGTGGCGCGAGGCCTCGGAAAGGGGCTCGGGCATGGCCATACCTTACCGGAATTCCCGACCGGGGACTATGCCCGCGGAGGCTTGAGGTTGAGCCAGGATCACGCTCACCGAGATGCTCCCTCCCGCGACGATCTCATGATCGCTCGTGGGCGAAGCGCGGGAACCCGATTCCCCTCCGGTAATAAAATGGTAGGCTAGGCCGTCCGGCCCATCGAAGGAACGCAGTCCGTTGCCATAGACGCGGGCGCAGGGATTGCTCCAATAGGCGAGGAGGGTCTCGCATTCGGAACTCGGGGCGTTAACGTTGACGAAGGCTCCGTCCAGGCAGGCGGCGGTGAGGCTCGCCAGGTTCCTGCTCACGAAGGACGCCGCCGCGCGGTAGTGGAGGCGAGAGTCGTGGGAGGCGCAAGAGACGGCGATGCCGGGAATCCCGGAAAGGACGGCCTCGCTAGCGGCCCCGCAGGTACCTGAGTAGACGATATCGGTCCCGAGATTGGGGCCGCGGTTGATTCCGGAGACGACGAGCTCGGGCTTGAAATCGATAGCCCCGAGCATCGTGAGCACGACGCAATCGGCCGGCGTGCCAGAGCAGCTGTAGGCTCGGTCTCCTACCTTTCGGACTTTGCCGGGCGCGCCAAGGGTCAGGGCGTGCGAGACGCCCGAGCGCTCCCGGTCGGGGGCGAATACCCAGACTTCGTGATCGAACGAGAGCGCGCCCGCGAGGGCTTCAAGGCCCTCGGCCCCGAGGCCGTCGTCGTTGGTGACGAGTATCCTCATAATCCTAGCCGACGACGCGCAGCCCGCCCGCGAGCCTAGTCTCGTGGACGGTCGGGCGGAAGCCGAATATCCGCTCGTAGTCCTCGAGTCTCTTCTTATATTCCGGGAGAGCCGACTCGGACATGATCGTAACCGTGCAGCCGCCGAAGCCCTTCCCGGTGAGGCGTGAGCAGAGGACGCCATCGATCTCGATGGCTCTCTTTGCGAGCCAGTCGATTTCGGGGCAGGAAACCTCGAAGAGGTTGCGGAGCGAGGCATGGGATTTGTTCACGGTCCGACCGAAGGCGACTGCATCGCCCTTGATCAGGGCATCCTCCGCTTCCACGACGCGGGCCATCTCCTCGATTACGTGGAGGCAGCGGCGCCTGACGCTCTCGGGAAGATTGCCCATGAGTTCCTCGACCTCGTCCGGGCCGAAATCGCGCAAGGTCTTAGCGGAGCCGCGAGAGAGGGCGGCCAGGCATTTTTGGCAGTCGTCCGCCCTCTGCTTGAGCTCCGCGTCGACATTGATTCGGGGAACCTTGGAGTCGGTTAGGACGACGATATAGTCCCCGTCGAGAAAGGGCACTGCCCTACGCCGGTTGGTCCTGAGGTCAACGATGGAGACGGTACCGCCCGCGGGGGCGGCCGCCGTGAGATAATCGTAGGAGGGCACTGGCCTACCGAGGAATTCGGCTTCTGCCCGCCTGGCGAGATCCGCCAGCTCCTCTCCGCGCTTGTTCAGGCCGAAAAGCTCCTTAAAAGCCATCGCAGAGGCGAGGCCTAGGGCAGCCGAGGAAGCGAGTCCCAAGCCGATTGGGATATCTCCAGCGATCGTAAAATTGACTCCCTTGGCCGGAAGTCCCTCCTTGACCAGGAGGTCCAGTACGCCCTTGGGGTAGTTAGCCCAGCGGTCTTCTCGCTTGTACTTCAGGTTTCCGACGCTTGTCCGCTTGCGCTCGCCCAGGTCCGCGGCGAAGAAACGGAGGGATGAATCGCGCCTAATTGATATTGCCACTTGTATTTCGAAGGAGAGGGCCGCCGCGAGGACAAGCCCCTCGGAGGCCTCGGTATGCTCCCCGAGGAACTTAACCACACCGGGCGCGGCCGCGACGATATCCGGCGCGACGTCGTATTCTGCCCGGTGAAGCGCTGCGATGTCCTTCATTAGTACCTCATCGAGGAGACGGGGAGTTTCCCGGCTCGCGACTCCTCGCCTTTTCAATTTATTGCGGCTATCATACATCGAATCGAGATCTCATTCAATAAAAATAAGTTTACGGGAACGGCCGCCCGCGAAACGAGTTGTGGAATTGCCTCTGCTTTTGACATTTATCCATATACGCTGTAGAATAGTCGCATGCGTTTAGCGAATATGCGGATCATGACTCTAGCGACCCTATGCGCCGTGGGCTTCTTCCTGTCCTCCTGCGCCGGCGGGCCCGTCGCGAACGCTCCGGGCGTAGGGCCCGTCGTCTCCCAGAAACCAGCGGAAAACGCTCCCGTCGAAGTAAAGCCCCAGGAGAGCCCCTCCCCTGCCCCCGTTCAGCCCTTCGATCCCTCGGCAGTGACCGAGGTAGTGAAGACCGCCACCTTCGTGGATGTCCGGGCCCTTATCGAATCGCTCAACGAGCTCATCCGGAACCAGGACTACGAGGCCTGGCTATCCCACCTCACAAAGGGATATATTGCTTCCTATTCGGACCCCGCGACCCTGTCCCGATACTCTGAATCTCCGATAATCAAGCGTAAGGGAATAAAATTATTGACTTTGAAGGATTATTTCGTCAATGTCGTCTATCCTTCGCATCAGAACGACAAGGTCGATGATATCGAATTCGTCGACGAAAACTTGATCAAGGCCATAACCGTGAGCCCCAAGGGCGACCGGAATATTCTTTACATGCTCGAGAAGCATGGCGATGCCTGGATGATAGGAATCGGGAGGTAATGATGAAACCTGCAATCCGCGCGGTATTGACTGCGACGATCTCGGTCGCCTTGGCGCTCAGCGCGGGGGCTCAGGCTAAGTCCGGCAAAGCGGACTCGAGCAAGGCCCAGGGCGGCGAGAAGACGGTCGAGGAAGCCTATCTCCAGGAATCAGCCGAGAACATGATGGTCAAGGAGCTTTCCCGCTCCGACGACAAAGATGGAAAGCTCGTAGCCCTAGCTTACGCCCGCAAGGCCATGGACGCAGGGCGTAAGAGCGACGAAGTACGCAATTCCCTCGAATATTTGGCCCTGGAGAATACCCAGGTTATCGTGCGCTCGGGCGGCCTTGGCGTCTCGACCAACAATTTTCCCGACGTCAGGATGAAAGCCTGCGAGTATTTAGGGGACTTCCCCTCGGTAGAAACAAAGGACACCCTCGTCAAGGTGATCCTGAACTCCAAGATCGAGGATCCGATGGTACTCGCCGAGGCTATCCGCTCCCTTGGCCGAATAGGTATGAATGATAACGACGAGGTCGTCGATGCGATCGCCTATTCCGTAAATCATTTCGCTAAGGTCGGCATGTCGGAGGACAGGCTTGCCGTCTATACTATGTTCGCCTTTACGGATCTTGCGGATAAGGGCGGTATCAAGGACATGGGCACGGTTACCAGTACCCTAATGAACTTTACTAAAGGCAATTACGTAACACCGGTCAAGAAGCTCGCCATGCAGACTCTCGAGAAACTCGCGCAGATTCAGTCCAAGAACAACTCGAGCAAGAAATAGCCAGTTACTCGAAGCTTGTTGTTGTTTTGACGAAAGGGAAACCCTCGGGGGTTTCCCTTTTTTATACGTTGCATTGGTTAACATTTAACGTGTACGCCTACACATTTATAACTATCGCTTATTTACTTCGTGATGCATTCTTCTTTCGCATTGCTCGTAGGCGATAGTAGTATTATTATCTATATAAGGGGGGGCAAAATGGACACGAACAGTATCAATGGTATTGAAGGTTCTGTGGCACCTTCTGTGCCTCTGCAGCAGCCTGTTGAAGAGCGCCGCCCGGAAACGGAGCCTATAGCGCCCGAAATCCCTGAAGATTCCGGAAAAACCCTAGACTTGTACGTGTAACCCGTTGAGCGATACGCGATTCGAACGCGTGACCTTTGGCTTCGGAGGCCAACGCTCTATCCAGCTGAGCTAATCGCTCGGTCACTTGCAGACTAGTATGCGCAAGTCGGCGATGTCAAGCCGCGGCGTTATATCCGCCTTGACCCCAGCCCTTTTCGCGAGCGATTATCTATTCGATGGAAACTTTGCTACTTGCCTCAGCATCGCCTAGGCGACGCGAATTGCTCGAATCCATCGGTGTTTCCTTCGAAACCTTCGCTCCGGATCTGGACGAATCGATCCGAGACGGCTTGCCACCCGCTCAAAGGGTCCTTGCCCTTGCGGAGGACAAGGCGAGAAAGGCCGCTTCCCTCGCCTTGCCTTCGTTCCCACGCTTGATCTTGAGCGCGGACACCCTAGTTTGCCTGCCCGGGGCCAATGGCGAGGAGCTCGCGCTCGGAAAACCGGTCGATATCGGGGACGCAAGGCGCATGATGCGCTCGATATCCGGCAAAATCCACTTTGTACGCACCGGCCTCTTTCTCCTGGACCGGGTATCTGGGAAAGCTTATTCAGCGCGCTCCGATTCGGCCGTCGAATTCGCGTCGATGGACGCAGTCGAAGTCGAGGCATACCTCACCTCGGGAGAGTGGGAGGGAGTCGCCGGCGCCTATCGCATTCAAGGGCGTGCGGCCATGCACATCGTCCGTATCGAAGGTTCCTGGTCGGGCGTCGTGGGCTTGCCACTCCGGGAGCTTTATGTCATTCTGGCACAAGCGGGTTACCGCGGTCCGGCTACCGGTGAGCCCTTAATGGGGAATCGTTAGCGGGATAAGGGAAGGGGCGCGGCGTTGCCGCGGCCCTATTCCGACCGACGCGAGAGCGTCGGCATTTTCCATCCGTCGACGGCTTCACGCCGCCTCATGCGGATGAGATACAGAGATGGAGGATGGGCCTAGGCGCCCGTCCACGGGAGGAACTCTTGGCAGTCGTAACGATGAAGAACCTGCTCGAGTCGGGCGTCCACTTCGGGCACCAGGTCAAGCGCTGGGATCCTCGGATGAAGAAGTATATCTTCGCCGAGCGCAATGGCATCCATATTATCGATCTCCAGAAAACCATTCAGGCTATCAAAGAGGCCTACGACGCGATCCAGAAGATCGTGAGCTCCGGGAAGAGCGTACTCTTCGTAGGCACGAAAAAGCAGGCCCAGACCGCGATCCAGAAGGAATCCGAGCGCTGCGAGCAATTCTATGTCAATAATCGCTGGCTCGGCGGCATGCTCACCAATTTTTCCACCATCAAGAAGTCCATTCAGCGCCTCAAGAAGATAGAGAAGATGGAAGTCGACGGTACCTTCGAGAGCCTCACCAAGAAGGAGATCGCAAGTCTCCAGAAGGAAAAGGCCAAGCTCGAAAAGAATCTGGGCGGAATCAAGGAGATGAAGGAGCTGCCGGGCGCGATCTTCGTGATCGATACCCGCAAGGAGGCCATCGCCGTGGCCGAAGCCCAGAGGCTGGGCATCCCCATCGTCGCCGTCGTCGACACCAACTGCAATCCCGAGGGTATCACCTACCCGATTCCCGGCAATGACGACGCCATCCGATCCATCAGCCTGTTCACGCAGATCATCGCCAACGCGGTCGTCGAGGCTGGCGCGGCCGAAGGCCTCAAGATCATCGAAAACTTGGCCGGCGACGAAACCGAGGAAGTGAAGACCGACGCGGCGCCCTCGGCCGAGGACGACGAGATCGAGATCGATCCCGCCACCTACAACGCGGCTGACAAGCCCAAGGAAGCGGCGACGGCCACCGAGGAGCCCGCTCCCATCGTCGACGAGGATCGGCTCTACGAAGCGAAGTGAGCTTCCGAGCTTCACCAGGGAAATTCGAGGAGAATAGACGTGGATATCAAGGCTAGCGATATTAAGGATCTGCGCGAGAAGACCGGCGCGGGGATGATGGATTGCAAGAAGGCCCTCGTCGAGGCGAACGGGGATTTCGCCGGCGCCGAGAAGATTCTACGCGAGTGGGGCATGGCCGGCGTGGAGAAGCGCGCCGGGCGCGCCACCAACGAGGGCAAGATATTCCTCAAGGAAGGCCCGGGGAAGATATCCCTCGTGGAGATCGTATGCGAGACGGACTTCGTCTGCCGCAACAAGGACTTTATCGACGTCGGCAACAAGGCCGTGGCCCTCGCCTTCGACAAGGGTTACGACAAGCCCACGCCCGACCTCGAGGGAATGGTCAAGGACATCGCCGGGATCATCAAGGAGAATATGGCCCTGAAGCGCGTGAGGCTCGTCACCGCGGGCGCCAACGAGTACCTTCACTCCTACGTGCACGGCGAGGCCACGCTCGCCGTCATCGTGAAGTTCCGCGCCGATAAGGCGGAGGCCTTCGCGAACGACAAGGTCAAGGCCTTCGTCCACGACGTGGCCCTTCACATCGCGGCCTTCAACCCGATGTTCCTCGACGATACCAAGCCCGCGGCGGCGTGGATCGAGGAGCAGAAGGAGATCTTCGCGAAGCAGATCGAGCTCGACGAGAAGATGAAGGGCAAGCCCGAGAAGGTCATCCAGGGCGCGGCCGCCGGCAAGCTCAAGAAGCTGATGTCCGAGATCTGCCTGCTCAACCAGGGTTTCGTGAAGGAAGAGAAGACGCCCGTGGCCCAGGCTATGTCCGCTGTGGCCAAGGAAGCCGGAATCAAGCTGGAGATCGTCGACTTCGCCTACGTAAAGGTCGGCGAGTCCGCCTAACCCTTCTGCGGGGTCGGCCCCCGGGCCAGCCCCGCAGAAATATTCGTCATGGGGGCATAGCATGGATTCCACGAAGACCGTTTGCGAAGAAAAGATGAAGAAGGCTCTCGTTGCCCTCAAGGACGAATTCGGCGGAGTCCGGACGGGGCGGGCTTCGCCTACCCTGCTCGACAAGATCCGTGTGGACTACTACGGCCAGAAGACCCCCCTGGCCCAGGTCTCCACGGTCTCGGTTCCCGAAGCCAGGCTCATCGTCATCCAACCTTGGGATCGGGCCTTAATCGGCGAGATCGAGAAGGCCATTCAGAAGTCGGAGCTCAGCCTCAACCCCTCGAACGACGGCAAGGTCATAAGGATCGCTATCCCTCCCCTCACAGAGGAGCGCCGCAAGGAGCTCGCGAAGGTGGCTAAGGGCATGGCCGAGCAATCGAGGGTACAGGTACGCAACATCCGCCGAGACGGGCTTGAGGAGCTTAAAAAGCATCTCGCCGCGGGCGGGGTTCCTGAGGACGCGATAAAGAAGGAAGAGGACGAGCTCCAGAAGCTTACCGACTCGTATATCGCCCAGATCGGGAAGACCCTAGAAGAGAAAGAAAAAGAGATACTGGAAGTCTAGGGCGCGTAGGCTGTATGGCAGGCTCCGCACGCGAAGGCAAGATACCCGACCATATCGCCATCATCATGGACGGTAACGGCCGTTGGGCCAAGGCTAGGGGCCTTCCGAGGACCGAGGGCCATCGCGAAGGGCTCAAGGTCGCAAAGAAGATTGTGAAGGCCGCCGAGGATCTCGGCGTCAAGTATCTTTCCCTATACGTATTCTCCACGGAGAACTGGAAGCGGGCCTCGGACGAAGTCGGCTTCCTCATGGCCCTCATCAAGCAACACCTCTCGGCCGAGCTTGATTTCTACCGGTCCAACGGCATACGCGTCATGCACTCGGGCGATCCGGACGGCCTCCCCGCCGAGGTCCTCCGGGAGATCCGTGAGGTCGAACGCGATACAGCCGCCTTCGAGCGCATGACCGTGAACCTCGCCATCAATTACGGGGGCCGCGACGAGATAGTCCGGGCGGCCAGGCGCCTCGCGGCCTCTGGCGTCGAGCCGAGCCCCGAAGCCATGGCCGGCGCGATGGACCATCCCGAGCTGCCCGATCCCGACCTCATCATACGCACGAGCGACGAGATGCGTTTCTCCAACTTCCTGTTATGGGAGTCCGCCTATTCGGAACTTTGGTTCAGCCCGAAGCTCTGGCCCGATTTCGGCGCGGCTGACTTGGCCGAGGCTCTGCGATCTTACCAGGGCAGGGAAAGACGCTATGGAGGGACCTGATGAGTAACCTGGCCCAGAGGCTCCTCCTGTTCTTCCTCGGCATTCCCTCGGTCGTTTGTCTGATAGTCTTCCTGCCCCAGCTTCACCACGCCGCCGCAGTGACGGCTATTGTCGCCTTCTGCCTAGGCTGTTCGCTAGAGCTTTCGCGGCTCTTCGAGTCGAGGGGCATTCGGGCCAGGCCTAGGTCCATGGCCGCGCTCGGCGCGGGCATCCCCGCCTGCGCCTTCGCCGGAGGCTTCCTCCTCGCCGAGCCCCTTTCGCTCGGTTTCCTGGGCGGCGCCCTGGCCGGGATACTCCTGGGCTCGACCCTCGCCCTCCTTGCCTCGTTCACTCGATTCGCCTTCGCCAAGTCCGCCGACATCCAAGGGACGCTGTCGCGCGCGAGCGGCCTCGCCTTCGCGGCCTTCTATCCCGGAATCCTCGGCGCGGCGATCGTCCTTATAGCCTCCGAACCGCGTTATGCGACCGAGTCGCTCCTGGCATTCTGCGCCCTCGCCTTCAGCAACGACAGTCTCGCCTGGCTGGTGGGGGTGACGGTGGGGCGCAGGCGGGGCCTGTTCGACGCCTCGCCCAACAAGAGCCTCGAAGGCTTCGTCGGAGGCATGGGCGGATCAGTATGCATGGCATTCGTTTGCTCGCTCATCTTCCCCGAGGCGATGGGGAAGCCGTGGTGGCAGCTACTCACGCTCGGGGTCGTCATCGGCGCCGCGGCCATTGTCGGGGACCTCTTCGAGAGCGCTCTCAAGCGCTCGGCGAGCTTCAAGGACTCAGGCAATGCCGTCCCGGGCCGCGGCGGCTTTCTCGACAGCTTCGATAGCCTGCTCTTCGCGGCGCCCCTGTTTTACGGCCTATCCCTCCTCATGGGCTTTTTCCGCTAAATGGCCAAGCGTGTAATCGTCGTCGGCGCGACTGGATCAATCGGGCGCCAGACCTTGGAAGTGATCCGTTCCGCACGCGGGGCCTTCGAGCTGGCGGGCCTTTCCGCGCAACGCGACGAGGCGGGCTTGAGGGCGGCGTCTTCGCCGTATCCGGGGGCCATCCTTTGCCTGAGCGGGCCAGTCAAGGGCGCTATCGCCGAAGGCCGAGGTATCGCCTATAGAGGGCCTGAAGGCCTGGTTCGCATGATCCGAGAGCTCGAGGCCGACATCGTCGTCAACGGGGCCGCTGGCTCGGGCGGTTTGGCACCGTCCATTGCGGCCCTCGAGAGCGGCGCCGATCTGGCCCTCGCCAACAAGGAAAGCGTCGTGATGGCCTGGTCCCTCCTGGCGTCGCTATCCCAGGTTTCCGGATCGCGGATCCTGCCCGTCGACTCCGAACACGCTGCGCTCTTCCAGCTGAGGCAAAGGATCGGTGTCGGGGAGATCGAGGAGCTGATCATCACAGCATCCGGCGGCGCCTTCCGTGACCGGCCCCTGGGCGAGCTCGCATCCGTCAGCCCGAACGAGGCCGCCTCCCATCCCAACTGGAGCATGGGCCGCAAGATTACCATCGATTCGGCCACCATGGCCAACAAGGGCCTGGAAGTGATCGAGGCCTCGAGGCTCTTCGGCTTCCCACCCGAGCGCATAAAGGTGCTCGTGCACCCTCAGAGTCTCGTTCACGCCCTCGTGCGGACGCGGGACGGCAGCCTCTACGCCCAGGTTTCCGAGCCCGATATGCGCGTTCCTATACAGAACGCCCTCACCTGGCCCGAGGCCCGGCCCTGTCCCTTCGGCCGCCTGGAGCTTGCCGGGCGGGTCTTCGAGTTCCGCGAGCCCGAGGCCGCGCGCTATCCCCTCCTCGGCCTGGCCTACGAAGCCTTGGCCGCGGGAGAGGGCGCCACGATAGCCTACAACGCCGCCAACGAGGTGGCCGTGGCTGCCTTCGAGGTTCGGAGGATAGCCTATCCGGGCATAGCGATCGTCGTGGCCAAGTCCCTGGCCGGACCTTGGCCTTCCCGCGCCGTCGAGCTCGGGAGTATATTCGATATCGACGGCCGGGCGCGAGCTTCGGCCGAGGCAGCCGTCAGGGAGATCGAATGCTGATCGTTACGATATTTCTCGGCCTCATCGGACTCGGCCTGGTGGTCCTGGTGCACGAGCTCGGGCATTTCGCGGCGGCACGGGCCATGGGCGTCGAGGTCGAGGCCTTTTCGATAGGATGGGGGCCCAGGATCGCAGGCTTCAAGCGCGGCGCCACCGAGTGGCGCTTCTCGGCGCTACCCTTGGGCGGCTATTGCAAGATGAAGGGCGAAGAGTCCTTCCGCAAGGCCTTGCAGGATAAAGCCTCCGATATGCCGCGCGAGCCGGGCAGCTTCTATGGCGCGGCGCCCTGGCGCCGGGTCGTCATCGCCTTGTCCGGGCCCTTGGCCAATGTGGCTTTCGCCATCGTCGCCTTCATGATCGTCTCGACGATTAGCTATTCCGTGCCTACCTATTCGAACCGCGTCGTGCTCTTGAGCGAGTTCAACCTGGGGACCAAGACCCTCGCGAGCTATCCCGCCGACGCCGCCGGCCTGCAGTCGGGCGATCGTATCATCGCCGTCGACGGAAAGAAGATAGGCGACTTCAGCGACCTCCTGCAGAACATCACCCTGTCGGCCAACAAGCCCGTCAAGCTGAAGATCGAGAGGGGCGGCATCGTCTACGACAAGACGATCACTCCCATGCTCGACAAGGACACGGGCGCTGGCCTCATGGGCGTCACCTACTGGGCCGATCCGGTGATCGGAAAGGTCTCCGAGGGCAGCGCCGCGCAGATCGCCGGCCTGCTCGTTGGAGACAAGATCGTCTCAATCGGCGGCAAGCCCGTCCGTCACGCCGTCGAGGCCCTCTCGGTCCTTAATTCCGCCAAACCCGAGCGGGTGGCGATAGGCATCGAGCGGGGCGGCAGTCCCATGGAGCTGACCGCCGTCCTTAGCTGGAACGCCCAGGGCAAGTCGAACCTGGGCATCGTATTCAAGACGGAGACGCATTCGGTGAAGGGCGCGACGAGCTTGGGCGGAGCCGTGGCCGCGGGCCTGGACGAGACTTGGGGCACTTTCGACGCTACCCTGAAGGGCCTCGGGAGCCTCTTCCAGGGCGTGGATCTCTTCAAGGCCCTCTCGGGACCGGCCCGCATTACCTACATGGTCGGCCAATCGGCGTCCGAGGGCATCCAGAACTCCGGCCAAGGTGGCTTGGCCATTCCCATTGAATTCCTGGCCTTCCTCTCCATCGGCCTCTTCATCATGAACCTGCTGCCTATTCCCGCCCTCGACGGGGGGCAGATCGTGATGTTCGTCATCGAGGGAGTACGGAGGCGCGGCCTTAAGCCCCTCACTATCTATCGTTACCAGGCTATCGGAACTACCTTCATCCTGGCTATCTTCGTTGTCGCGACGATCGGCGACCTGTTGTTCTTCGTCGCGAAGTAATAGGGAGGCAATCATGAGGAAAGTGACCTGCAGGTGCGAGACGAGCTTCGACGCGGACTTGCCCGAGGAGATCGATCTCGACGGCGAGGGCGGCGCCTCCGATGGCGTCCTGGACGAGATCCTGAACGGGGATTTCCTCGCGGTGACCTGCCCCAACTGCGGCTCCCTGCTCAAGCCCGAGCTCCGGGTCAGGCTCTTCTCCAAGAAGAAGGGCCTGGACATCGTGGTGCTGCCCGAGCTCGAGCGCGGCACGCTCTACAGCGGTACGGCCGGGATCCCTGCCGGCTCCGAGGCCATAGTCGGCTATGTTGAGCTCTACGAGCGAGCGAGGATCCTCGCTGATTCCCTCGACCCGGACGCAATCGAGATACTGAAGCTATGGATGATCGAGAAGGCCGAGGAGCAGTCGCCCGACGGCGATATATCGGTCTCCTACGCCGGCAAGAAGGGCGATAAGCTCGCCTTCCATCTCTCGGGGCTGAAGGAGGGCGAGATAGCCGTCCTGCCGATCGACCCGGCCACCTACGAGAAAATCCTGGCCGACAAGGCGAAGCGCATGCGCGAGCCGCCCTTCGACCGGGTGTTCAAGGGGCCGTACCGCTCCGTGAGGATCTTGGAGCTCGACGACTCGGATTAGTCGTGGCCGGGGTTGGCGTGGACCTTCGCGATCGCGGCCTCGACAGCGGCCCGCACTTCGCGGGAATAGGGGGCGTCGTCGTCGATCGCATGGGCGTACATGGTGCCGAGCAGGGAGACCCGATAGACGGGCTTGAGGGCGTTGAGGGCGAAGGCGGCCATATCGAGGACGCAGTCCTGGCATACGCAGATGCTCGGGTCGGCCAACTCGGCTAAGCTCCGCTCGAGCTCGTCGGTGACCATGCGCTCGGCCTCGTTGACGAGGACTCCGAAGTCGTAATCATCGCGTATTCCCATCTATCGACCTCCAACAACTCGCTTCCTAGACAATAATCCTATCCCATCCGCTTTTCAATCGACTCGAAGCGGGTGTAGGCGGGCAGGAAGGCTATCTCGATCTTGCCGACCGGCCCGTTGCGCTGTTTGGCTATGATGAGCTCGGTCTCCACGACGGGCGATCGCTCTTCCCTAGACTTGTTGCTCTCGCGGTCGCGATGGAGGAAGAGGATGAGGTCGGCATCCTGCTCGATGGAGCCCGATTCGCGCAAGTCGGCCAGGGTAGGCTGCTTGCCCTCGGCCTCGCGCTTGAGCTGGGACAGGGCCACCACGGGGATGCGGAGCTCCCGGGCCAGGGACTTGAGCGAGCGCGAAATGCTAGAGATCTGCTCCCATCGCGGCAGGTCGGCGTTCTCGTGGGTGATGAGGGTGAGGTAGTCGACGAAGATGATCTTCACGTCCCGCTCGGCCTTGAGGCGGCGCGCCATGGTGCGGAGGTCGAGGAGCTTGATGTTGGGCATATCGATGATGTAGAGGGGGGCCTCGTAGATGCGGCCGGCGGCCTCCATCAGGGCGTTGAAGTCCGAGGGCTTGATGAGACCGGAGCGGATCTTCTCGCTCGCGATTCGCGCCTCGCTGGCTATGAGGCGCTGCATGATGGCCATGTCGGCCATCTCGAGGGAGAAGAAGGCGCAGGAAATGCGCTCCTTGATCGCGACGTGGGCGGCTATGCTCATGGCGAGGGCCGTCTTTCCGACGGAGGGACGCGCGCCGATGATGACGAGCTCGGAGTCCTGGAAGCCCGAGGTCATCGCATCCAGGTCGGGCAGCCCCGAGGGTACGCCGGTATAGGCGCTCTTGTTCTTGAAGAGCTTCTCGATGGTCTTGATGGTCTCGGGCAGGAGCTCCTTGACGCTCTTGTACGAGACGGCCTGCCTGTTATTGCAGATCTCGAAGATGCGGGCCTGGGCCTCGTCGAGGACGACAGCCGACTCGGTGGACTCGTCGTGGGCGCGCGAGACGATGTCGGCCGACAGGCGGAGGAGGCTGCGCCGTACCGAGGCTTCCTGCACTATCCGCGCGTAGTACTCGACGTTGGCCGAAGAGGGCGTGACCGAGGTCAGGTTGGCGATGTAGCCAGGCCCGCCCACCCGGTCGAGGGTGCCGAGGAGCCGTAGCTCGTCAGAGAGGGTGATGAGGTCGGCTTTCTGGCCCTTCTCGTAGAGCGAGACGATCCCGGAGAAGACTTCTCGGTTGGCGTTGACGTAGAAATCCTCCGGGCGGAGGAAGCGAAGGACGTTGGCGACGGATTCCGGGTCTATGAGGACGGCCCCGAGGCAGGCCTGCTCGGCCTCCGAGTTGTGCGGGGGAACCTTGTCCTTCAGCTCTGCTGGAATCACTAAGATGCCCTCGCGGGAAGACGAGGGCGCCCGCAGCGGTTGTCTTTTCCCGCCGCGGGCGCCCGATGCCCTGTCGTGGGGGAGGATCGCGCGGATTCCGCGCCCTCCCCCGCGGCCCTATGCCTCGGGACTGCCCGCGGGCTCCTGGGCTTCGGCGGGCCGCTCTTCCTCGTAACGGCGCCTGCGGGGCTTCGGCGCCTCTTCCTTGGCCTCGACCTTGACGGCTTGGCCCTGGACCGCGACGCGGAGGGTCGCCTCGTCTTTTTCGTAGAGGCGGATCGCGATCTTGTAGGTCCCGACGCTCTTGATGGAGTGGCCGGGAACCTCGATCCTCTTGCGATCGACTTCGATGCCCTTCTTGAGCAGCTCGTCCGCGATGGCGTGGCCGGTCACGGCTCCGTAGAGCTTGCCGTTGGCGCCTGCGGGCAGGGTGAGGACGAGCTCCTCGGCCTCGAGCTTGTCCTTGAGGCCGGCTGAGGCTGACCGCTTGGCCGTCTTGAGGGCTTCGATCTCGGCCTTGCGCTTCTCGAACTGGGCCACGCTCTTCGCGTTGTGCGCGAAGGCCAGGCTGCGGGGAAATAGGAAGTTTCGGGCGTAGCCCGCGGCGACGTCCTTGACGTCTCCGAGCTCGCCGAGATTCGGAACGTCCTGATTGAGGATGACTCTCATGCTCCGACTCCTTTGGGTTTTCGGTAAGGTATCCAGGTTTCCGTGACGCCGAAGAGAGGCAGCGCGATCGCGACCGCTATCCCTAGAGGAGTGGCCAGCGCGATGACCGCCGTGACGGCCAGCAGCGCGCGGACAGACTTCGGCACATTCCAGCGCTTAAATAAATGCACGACTATCCCCAGGCCCGGTGCGGCATAGGCGAGGCTCGCGACGAGCGCGAGGTTCCAGGCGGTCGCCCCGGCCGCGACGGGCGCATGGAGCGCCTCTGCCGCGAGCACGAGCGACCATGAGCCGAGGAAGGCCCAGAGAAGGGGATAGGGAAGGCGAAGGGCCTCTATCGCCGCCGTCCTCGCGCGCCCGATGCCGTACCGCCCCGAGAGCCTGTCGCCGAGCCTTCGGCTTCCCCCGATGAGGAGGAAGAGTATGGCGGCGAAGGAATCACGTAGGACGAGCATGGAGCTCGCGACGATCTCCTTTGGATCCATCGAGGCGGCCAAGGCCGAGGCCTCGTAACCCTCTCCGGCGCCGGCGCTGAGCGGCGCCAGCAGCTCAGATATCCGCTCCTCGAGGAAGGACGCTATCGTCTGATCCTTCCCCAGGGACAGGATGATGGGCAGGGCGGCCAGGGCGCAGAGAGCCGTGGCCCCGAAGAGCTTGTACGTTGGTTCCCAGTCCGCGCCGAAAGGCTCGTTAAGCAAGACTATCGCCGCGAGGAGCACCAGGGGAGGAAGGATGGCGGACGCGATCCCCACTGCGCCGAGAGCATTGCCCTGGGCGAGCCTCCACAGCTGGACAGCCGATATCCCCGCCGCGGATATCCCCGCCGCCGCCAAGCCCTGATTCCTGCCGAAGCGCCCGTAGGCGACCTGGACGGGGAGGAGGAAGGCGAAGGATAGGAATATCGAGACGTAGAGGAGGCTCGACGCCAAACCCGTCGCGAGGATCGCGACGAAGGGGGAGGCGTAGGGACTCGGTCCCGGGGCCGGGGAAGGATCGGACATCGCGCTTAAGCCTAATCGTCCTTACTTGGCGACGTAGGGCAGGAAGGCCAAGGCCCGGGCCCTCTTAATGCCGATGGCGAGGACGCGCTGGTGCTTGGCGCAGGTACCGGTGATCCTCCTGGGGAGGATCTTGCCGCGCTCGGTCACGAAGCGGCGCATGCAATCGACGTCCTTGTAATCGACCTTGATCTTCTGGGTGCAGAACTTGCAGACCTTCTTCTTGAAAAAGCCCTTGCCTCTGCGGGGGCCGCCGGGACCGCGGTCCTCGCCGTCCTTCCTGGGCTCGGGCATCCCCTCGCCTTCCTGGCGAGCGGGACGCGCATCCATCTGCTCTCTCATATCAGACATAGCTGCTTCTCCTTGGTTTTAACCGATCAGAACGGGATATCGTCGGTGAAATCGTCGCCGGGGGGGGCGCTCGAAGGTCCCGACGGGCTTGATTGGCCGCCGTCCTGGGCATGAGGCCCCGAAGCCGGGCGCGCCTGTGGGCGCTCGAACGAACCGGACTGTCCGCCCGGGCCGCCTTGGCCGCCTCCCGAAGAACCGAGGAGCTGGACCGTATTGGCCGTGATCTGGATCTTGCTCCGGGTCTGGCCGTCCTGTTCCCAGCGGTCTTGGCGCATCGAGCCCTCGACAGCGACGAGCTTGCCTTTCGTGAGGTATTGATTGATCGACTCTCCCGCCTTGCCCCAGAGGTCCACGTCCCAGAAGCTGGATTCCTCGAGCCACTGGTCGCCCTTCTTGCGCCGCGAGCTGGTCGCGACGGAGAAATGGCATACAGCCTGTCCGGAATTGGTGTATTTCAGCTCAGCATCGCGCGTGAGCCTGCCTACGATGACGGCGACGGCGAGATCGCTCATATCTCTTCCCCTTCCCTAATTAGCTCTCAACCTTGACGAAGAGGTACTTGAGGAGGTTGGCGTTCAGCTTGAACATCTTCTCCGCGGGGGTGACCTTCTGGGGGTCCAGGTTCATCGTGAAGAGAATGTAGTGGCCGCGCTCCTTCTTCTTGATGACGTAGGCGAGCTGTCTATCGCCCATGTCCGTTTCCTTGACGTCCGCGGCGCCCTCTTTGGCGAGCTCCGCGACGACCGCCTCCTTTCCCTGGCGGAAGAGTTCTTCTTCCGGGGGAAAGACGGCGACTAGCTCATACTGTCTCATGGTTCCTCCCAATGGACTATATCCGCCCCAGGGGCGGACTGGGCCGCTCGGTATCGAGCGGCTGGGTTTCGTCTTGGCGTCGGGCTAAACAAGTCCTACGCGCAAAGGCCTGCGTTTTATACCATGAAGAGATATGCAGCATCAAGGCTTTACGCGGGAGGCGTTAAGGCCGATGATATAATCCAGATATGCCACAGATGATCCATTATCAGGACGACCTGTTCTCCTTGAGCGTCATGGTCAAGTCCCTCGACCTGATCCTGTCCACGGATACGGACCCCGATTTCTTCGCGGGGAGGGTCGCCGGCGACCTGGACTTTTTGGACAGCAGCTTGAAATCCTTCGCCACCTTACTCGAGCAGAACACCTTGCTGATCGAGAGAGCCGATTATCTGAAGCTCCTGGAGAGGACTACGAAATCCTTCATCGGGGTTCTGGATAGGCTGGAAGGCTCGGGCTATCCCCGCGCCCAAGCCTTCGCCCCCGAGGGCTCCCGGATCTCCGCCCTTTCCGGAGCTCAGAGGGCCTTACTGTCCAGATTGTCCGAGCTCCTGCGCGATTCACTGGTCGAGGACGCCGAGACGGATCTCGTCTCCCAAGACGAACTCTCAGAACTCCTTAAGGAATAAATAATTATTGTTATTTTTAGCAAGGGAACCACCGACTACCTTCGAACAAAAAACTACAAGAGAATTTAATCTGCGGCGTATTCGGCGACGAAGGCGAGGCCGTCGAGGGTCAGATCGGGGTCCACGGTATCGAATATCTCCGTAAGTCCTGCGATCGTCCTGCTGAGGCCGCCTGTCGCGATCACCTTAACCTCTCCTCCGATCTGCTCCTTCATCCTTTCCACCATATGCTCGACGAGGCCGATATAGCCGTGGATGACCCCGGACTGGATGGACATGATGGTATTTGTCCCAATCACCGAGGCCGGAGCGGCGAGCTGGACGAAGGGGAGCTGGGCCGTGTCGCGAGATAGGGCGTTGACCGCAGTGCCGAGGCCGGGGGCGATGGCGACGCCGAGGATGTTCGACTCGTGCCCGACGCAGGTGAAGGTCAGGGCCGTGCCGTAATCCACGACTATGGAAGCGCCGCCGGTCTTGCGCCAGGCGGCCAGAGCATCGGCCACCAAGTCCGATCCGATTTCGTGCGGGCTCGGTATGCTGAGGGGGAGCTTGCCGTAGAGCTCCAAGCCCAGGACGATGGGGGAAGCCCCGAAGAGGCGCTCGCACATCATTATCATGGGCTCGGTGAGCGAGGGCACGACCGAGCTAAGCACGGTCTCGCTTATGTACGACGGGGCGATGCCACGGTCGAGGAGTATCGATTTGATGATGGTCGAGTACTCGTCCTCGGTCTTCTTGGGGACCGTGTGGATGCGGAAAGTATGGGCGAGCGAGCCTCCGCGGGCGTCCTCGTAGATGCCGCCGCAGATATTCGTATTACCGACGTCGATGACTAACAACATGGATGAATAGTGTCAAAATAAACGGACGAAGGTCAAGGATATTGTCCGCGGCGCTTGAAGAGAAAGGCTCCCGGCGGGCATAATGGCCTCGGAGGGAACATGGCCGAGATCATCGAACCGAGGGTCCTCAAGGGCTTCCGCGACTACCTGCCCCAGGACGAGACCGCGCGGCGAGCCTTGATGGAAGTCCTCGAGAGAGTGTTCCGCTCCTTTGGCTTCGTGCCGATCGACACGCCCGCCCTCGAGTACGCCGAGGTTCTCCTCGGCAAGGGCGGCGGCGAGACGGACAAGCAGGTCTATCGCTTCAAGGACAACGGGGACCGCGACGTCGCCCTCCGCTTCGATCTCACGGTGCCATTCGCGCGCTTCATGGCCGAGCACGTCGACGAGCTCTACCTCCCCTTCCGCCGTTATCACATGGCCAAGGTCTGGCGGGGCGAGAATACGCAACGGGGGCGCTATCGCGAGTTCATGCAATGCGACTTCGACATCGTAGGCTCCGACTCTGCCTCCGCCGACACCGATATCATCCTCCTCATCTCCGATGCCATCTCAGCCCTGGACGTCGGCGGCTTCACCCTGCGGATCAACCACCGGGGGGTGTTCAATAGATTCCTCGACTCGCTCGGGCTTAGGGACAAGTCCGTCCCCATCCTCCGGCTCGTGGACAAGGCCGAGAAGGTGGGCTCCGATGAGCTCCGCCGGCTCCTCTCCGCCGAGCTCGGCGACGCGAGCGCGGGCAAGCTCCTCGGCTACATCGCTAAGGAGAGCGGCTTCGAGGCAACGCTCGAGAAGATAGAGGGCCTCGCTGGGGGTCCCGCCGCCGATACCCAGCGTCTACGGGATATCTGGCGCAACGCGAGCGCGGCCGGCATGCCCGGCTCGCTCGTCCTCGATCCCTCGATCACGAGAGGCCTCGACTATTATACCGGTGTCGTGTTCGAGACCAACCTCGACGCGATGCCCGAGATCGGCTCGGTCTGCTCGGGCGGGCGCTACGACGAGCTGGCCAGCCTCTATACGACCAAGCGCCTGCCCGGGGTCGGCTCGTCAATCGGCCTGGACCGGCTCCTCGCGGCCCTCGACGCCCTTGGAACGGTTAAGCGGCGCTCGGGCTATACGCAGGTCTTGATCCTCGACGTCGAGGAATCGCTCGCTCCCTCCTACCACAAGATCGCCCGCGCGCTCAGGGCGGCGGGCATCGCCGCAGAGGTCTATCCCGAGAAGAAGAAGCTCTCTCAGCAGTTCGCCTACGCCGAACGCAAGGCCATTCCCCTAGCCGTGATTCTCGGGGCCGAGGAGGCCGAGCGCGGTCAGGCCCAGCTGCGCGACCTCGCGAGCCGAGAGAGCGCGACCGCGGCCTTCGCCTCGGGGGACGCCGCGGAGCTCGTCGCCCGGGCCGCCGAAATCCTGGCGCGGCGAGGCGCGTGATCATGGCTCGAGGGGCCGTGATCCGCCCCACCCTCGCTTTCGCCGCTATCGGTCTAGCCGCGGCGGCCTCGGGCTGCAGCGTCAAGCCGCCCGAGATCGCCGCTATCGAGTGGCGCCTCGAGTCGAGGCCCTCCGAGTCGGGCTCCCCCTACGAGAGCCTTTCCGTCTTCGCCGACATCAAGGACGAGGAAGGGCTCGATAACCTCGTCGAGCTGTGGGTCGTCGAGGACGAGTCCGCCCTTTCTTGGAAAATGACCGACGCCGATTGGATCAAGGCCGTCGAGGGTGGCGATACCTGGTTCGGCGCCTCGGCCCTGTCCATGGCTGATTTTTCGCCTATGCCGAGGGGGACTTACCGCTTCATCGCCATCGACGCTGGCGGCCAACGCGTCGAGCGCGAATTCCAGGTCGCGGGAGATTTTCCCGACCGCCAGCCACCGACCCTCGCCTTCGCGAAGGACTCGCTCTCCCTGCATTCCGAATGGCCCGAGACCTTGTTGCTCGCCTTCGACTCCGCGGGGGCCCTCATCGCCATGCCCGGGGCGCAGGCTGGAGCCACCAGCCTAGCCGGCGCGCTGGGCGAGGACTCCGCCTCGCGGACGGCCGAGATAGGGGCCTATGGCTACGACCCCAACCTACGGATGGGCTCGTTCTCGAAAAGGGCGAAGACCAGATGAGCAACGGCGACGACAGGGGCATCCGCACCTACGTCTTGCGCGCGGGCAGGATGACCGACGCGCAGAGGCGGGCGCTCGATATGCTTTGGCCCCGCTACGGAATCGAGTTCGACGCTTCGAAGCCGCTCGACCTCGAAGCCGCCTTCGGGAACGCGAATCCGACCGTCGCCGAGATCGGCTTCGGCATGGGCCTGGCCACCTGGCAGATAGCCAAGGACCATCCCAGCACCAACTACCTTGGCCTCGAGGTACATACGCCCGGAGTGGGCAGGCTGCTCTCTGACCTGGATTCGCGGGGAATCGCCAACGTGCGCGTGCTGAGGCACGACGCGGTCGAGGTCTTCGAGCGGATCCTCGCCCCCTCGAGCCTCTCCGGGCTGCACGTCTTCTATCCCGACCCCTGGCCCAAGAAGCGCCACCACAAGCGTAGGCTGATCAGGCCGGGCCTGACCGAGCTCCTGGCCTCGAGGCTGGCCATCGGCGGCTACCTCTACTTCGTGACTGACATCGAGGAATACGCGCGATGGTCGCTCGAGGTCCTGTCCGCCACGCCCGGGCTGCGCAATCGCTTCGAGAGCTTCGCTCCGCGGCAGGAGTGGAGGCCGGAGACCAAGTTCGAGCGGCACGCCTCGCTCGACGGGCGGGGCCGCTGGGAGCTGCTCTTCGAGCGGGGGTAGGCCCCAGGCGCCTCCCGGTCCGGGGCCTATTCGAAGAAGGAGCTGAGCTTGCGGTACAGCGAGCTCACCTTCTCGCGATCCTCGTCGCTCGCGTCCTCGCCCAACTCGTCTATGAGGGTCTCCAGGCTGGCGACGCTCTCGTTGATGGCCGTATGGATGCCCCTCGAGCAGCGGAACCAATAGACCCCCTCGGAGTCCGTGAAGAGGGCCACGAAGCCCAGCTCCCCGGTCTTGTCACGCGCTCGAGAGACCTGCATCACGTGGCCGAGAGCCTCGATCAAGGCGCCCTGCTCTTCCTTCACGGCGAAGTTGCGCTTGCGCGGCCACTCCCTGGCCAGGTCGGCGTCGAGATCGAGCCATGGCGCCACCTTCAGGATGAGGTCGAGCCGCTCCCCGTCGAGCAGCCGCATATGATTGTGCGAGACGACCCCTTTCAGGCCTTTGTAGAGCGCCAGGGAGTCGCGGTCGACCTCCTCCCGGACCTTCTTTAGGCGAGGCCAATCGAGCTCGACCAGCTTTTTCTTCTTCTTGTCCATGACGAGCTCGAAGACCTCCGTGGCGATCTTGATCTTGTTGGTGAAGTCCCGATCGCGCCGCTTCGAGCCGCTGGATACCGCCGCGGCCACCTCGCCCTCGGTGGGGGCGGCCCTGCGGCCTCCCCTTCCCCGCTCGGCCTGAGTGGCCTCGCGTCCCTGGTCGGGCCCGCGCCCGGCGGCCCGGCCGGACCCATGCCCGATCAGGCCTTCGAGCCTCGGCGAGATCCGGGCGAGCATGTCCTTCCGCAGGGGGGAGACGGACATCGCGTACATCCTGGTCGTGCGCACGATCTCGCCTGCGACGAGGTACTGGGGATTCTCCTTGTACATGACCGAGCCGGGATGGATCTGGATCTTCTCGGCGGTCAGGGAACGGAAGAGGCCGCGGTCCTGGCGGACGCAGACGAACTGGATGAGGCCGCGCGCGACGCAGCAGAGGTAGTCGTCGACGCTGCCGCCGCCCGAGATCGGGACACCGAGGCCTGAGACGATGAGCTCGAGCTGTTCCTTGATCCGTACAATCTCGAGCATGGTGCGTTCGTCGAGGTAGTTGCGCTCGCACCATCGGCCCCCGTCGCGCGCGGCGCGGAAGGCCGAGAATATCTTGAGGTAGGACAGGAAGTCGCCTGCGGGGTCGCGGAAGGCGTGATGGGCCCTCCGCGCCTCCATCTCCTCGCCGGGCGGGAGGATGTAGGGGCTCATCGTCGACAGGAAGCTGGTGGCGATGAGCACCTCGTCGACGACGTCCGGGTAGGAAAGTATGGCCTCGGCGATGATGCGGGAGTGCCTGGGCAGGAGGGGGAAGGCGCACATCATCTCGCCGACCTTCGTGAGGCTGCGGTCGGGATTCAGGGCGTCGAGGAGGGACAGGGCGTCGATTGCTCCCGCAATGCCCGACTTGGAAGGAGCAGAGATGAACTCGAAGCGCTCGAACTCCGAGATGCCGAGCTCCGCCATCCTGAGGACGACTTCGGTGAGGTCTGTACGGTAGATCTCCTCGGTCGTGAAGAGCGGCCGGTTCTCGAAATCGGCGCGCGAGTAGAGACGGTAGCAGCTCCCCGG
>DBTW01000170.1:41981-53938 GCA_002307245.1 Spirochaetaceae bacterium UBA1306
TCGATGAGGCTCGAGGTGAAGGTCTTGGGATTGTAGTAGTTGAGCTTGGCGAGCCCCGAGTCGAGGACGCTCGTGATGCCGTCGATCGTGACGCTGGTCTCCGCTATGTTGGTCGAGATGACGACCTTGGTCTTGAAGAGGGGAGCCTTCTCGAAGACCCGCTCCTGCTCGTCCTTGCCGAGGCGGGAGTACAGCGGGATGATGTGGAGCTTGCCGCCCACCGGGCCGAAGGCGAGGCGCTTCATGCAGTCCTTGATGGCCTTCTCGCCGGGCAGGAAGATCAGTATGTCACCGTCGCGCTTCTCCGACACGATGCGCGCCACGATCTGCCCGATCTTGGCCTGCATGGCCTCGTCGGCAGCGCGGAAGTCCGCCTGCTCGCCATCGCCGACCGGCGGGTCGTAGACGAGGGTCACCGGGTACATCGGGGTCTCGATCTTGACGACAGGGCACTCGCCGAAGTACTCGGAGAAGATCTCGGCGTTGATGGTGGCCGAGGAGACTATAACCTTGAATTCCGGCCGGTCCTCGAGGACGCGCTTGAGGAGGCCGAGGATGAAGTCGATGTTCAAGGACCGCTCGTGGGCCTCGTCCACCATGATGACGCCGTAGCGGGACAGGGCGGGGTCGAGCTTCATCTCCTGCAGGAGGATGCCGTCCGTCATGATCTTTATCGCCGTCGCGTCGCTGGTCCGGTCCTCGAAGCGCATCTTGTAGCCGACGAGGCCCGACACCTTGACCCCGAGCTGCGCGGCGATGAAGTCGGAGACCGAGAGCGCGGCTATGCGTCGGGGCTGGGTGACTCCGATGAGGCCGTTCTTGGAGTAGCCCGCCTCGTGCAGGATGATGGGCAGCTGGGTGGTCTTGCCGGAGCCCGTGGGGCTCTCGACGACGATGACCTGGTGGTCCTTGAGCGCGTCGAGGATGCGCTCCTTCTGTTGGTAGACGGGAAGCTCGCGTGGGTCCATGCCTACATTATAGACCGGGGGGAGCGCCTTGGGCCAGGTAGCCGGATTAACGAAAGGCCGGCCTCCGCTGTATCATGGCCGTGTGCCGATCAAAATCCTCGAATACGCGATCCTGGCCCTGTCCCTCGCTGGCATAGCCGCAGGGACCCTGCCCGGGCTTAGGACCAATCGCGCGGGCCTGGCCCTGGCGGCCGCCGCCCTCCTCCTCGCCATAGGGGCCGTCAGTCCCGAGGAGGCTGCCGCCGCCGTGGACCTGTCCACGATAGCCCTCCTCCTCGCGATGATGCTCATCGTCGCCAACCTGAGGGTCGCGGGCTTCTTCACCGTCGCGGGCGCGCGCATCCTGCGCGCCGCCAGGACCCCCCGCCAGCTCCTCGCCCTCGTCGCCCTGGCCTCGGGCCTCCTGTCCGCCCTCTTCCTGAACGACACGATGTGCGTGATGCTCACGCCCCTCGTCGCAGAGCTCTGCCGAAGGTCCCGCCGCGATCCCGTCCCCTACCTGATTGGGGTCGCGGTGTCGGCCAACGTGGGATCCTGCGCGACGATCATAGGCAATCCCCAGAACATGCTCATCGGGGCTCAGAGCGGCATGTCCTTCGCGGAATTCCTCGCCCGCCTCGCGCCTCCGTCGATAGTCTGCCTCGGCCTCGCCTGGGCCTTCGTAGTATGGGCCTTTCCCGCGGAATTCGAGCGCGGGGCCCGGCTCGAGCCCTCGCCGGCGCCTAGGCACCGGGCCTATCGGCCCCTCGTCTACAAGAGCTTCGCGGCCGCCGCCCTCATGCTCGTGCTCCTTCTCGCCGGCTTCAAGCCGGCTGTCGCCTCGCTGGCGGCGGCGGCGCTCCTCCTCGTGACGCGGCGCGTGAACCCGGAGCGCGTCTTCGCCGAGGTCGACTTCACGCTTCTCGTCTTCTTCGCGGGGCTCTTCGTGATCACGCGGGCCATCGAGGGCACGGGAGCCTTCGCCTGGCTCTTCGCGCGCGCGCGGCCGCTGCTCGGCGGGGACGGGCAAGGACCGCTCTGGGTCCTCTCCGGATTGACCGCCGGCTTCTCGAACATCATCTCGAACGTCCCTGCCGTCATGCTCGAACGCCCGCTCATCGCTCTATTCCCCGACCCCTCGAAAGCATGGGCTATGCTGGCCCTGTCGAGCACCTTCGCGGGCAACCTCACCCTCATGGGATCGGTGGCCAATCTCATCGTGGCGGAGGGCGCGAGAAAATCAGGCATCGTGCTCTCCTTCGGCACCTACCTCCGCGTCGGCCTGCCCTTGACCCTGTCGACTCTCGCCATAGGCACGGCCTGGATAGCGCTAGCCTGAGCATTCACTTCCCAGGAGCCCAATTTGCTGAAACTTACCGGCATATGCGTCGCCTACGGCGAGCGCGTCGTCTTGAAGGACGTGGAATTCCTCGTGCGCCCGGGCGACCGAATAGGCCTCGTCGGCCCGAACGGAGCCGGCAAGACCACGCTCTTCAGGGTCATCGCCGGCGAGGAGAGGCCCGACGAGGGCAGCGTCTCGATGGATCCCGGCACGGTCGTAGGTTACTTCTCTCAGGAAACCGGCGAGATGTCGGGCCGCAGCGCCCTTGAGGAAGTGATGGCCGGGGCCGGTAGGGTCTTCAAGATCGGGCTCGAGCTGGCCGAGCTAGAGCATCGCATGTCAAATCCGGGCTCCGGGTCCCTGGGCGAGGCCGAGATGGAGCGCTACGGCGAGCTTCAGACCCAGTACCTGCAGCGCGACGGATACGGCCTCGAGAGCCGCGCGGAGGCGGTGCTGACCGGGCTCGGCATCGGCCCGGACCGCTTCCGCGAGCCCGTGGAGCGCTTCTCGGGCGGCTGGAAGATGCGCATCGCCCTGGCGAGGATCCTAGTCCTGGAGCCCGACCTGCTCCTGATGGACGAGCCGACCAACCACCTCGACGTGGAATCGATAGTCTGGCTGGAGGAATGGCTGAAGGCTTTCAAGGGCGACTTGGTGATGACGAGCCACGACCGCGAGTTCATGACTCGGCTCTGCTCGCGCACCGCGGAGCTCGCCTCGGGCGCGCTCTCGATGTATTCCGGCAATTACGATTTCTACCTCCGCGAGCGCGATATCAGGCGGGACCAGCTTGTTGCGACTTACAACAGGCAGCAGGCGATGTTCGCCAAGGATGAGGAGTTCATCGAGCGCTTCGCTGCCAGGGCCTCGCACGCGTCCCTGGTGCAGTCGAGGATCAAGGCCCTCGAGAAGATCGATCGAGTGGTCCTTCCGCCGGACCCCAAGGCGATGAGCGTTCAATTCGCGGACTGCCCGAGAAGCGGAGACCAAGTCGTCGTGCTGAAGGGGCTCTCCAAGTCCTGGCCGAGTTCTTCTGGCGCGCATGAGGTGTTCTCCGGCGCCTCGGGCATGGTCAAACGCGGCGATCGCGTCGCCCTTACCGGCATCAACGGAGCCGGAAAATCCACCCTGCTCAAGATCATCGCGGGCCATGCCGAGGCTTCGAGCGGCCTCGCGACCCTGGGCGGAGGCGTCCGAATGGGCTATTTCAGCCAGTATTCCTCGGATTCCCTCGAGCCCGGGAGGACGGTCTTCGAGGAAGTCTCCGAGCGGCTCCCCAAAGCCTCGATTGGCGAGGTGAAGAGCGTCCTCGGCGCCTTCCTGTTCTCCGGCGACGACGCGGACAAGCGGGTCTCGGTGCTCTCGGGGGGCGAGAAGAGCCGCGTGATGCTGGCCTGCATGCTCGCCGTCCCGGTCAATTTCCTCGTCCTCGACGAGCCGACCAACCACCTGGACATACGAAGCAGGGAAATCCTGCTCGACGCCCTGCTGCTCTTCGACGGCGCCATCATGATAGTGAGCCATGACAGATTCTTCCTACGCCACCTGGCCAATCGAGTCTTCGAATTGGACCGAGGCGAGCTTAAGGCCTACGAGGGCGATTACGGCTACTACCTGGAAAAGAGCGGCAGGGAGGCTTGGTAAGGATCGCCCCGAACCGGTTGCCACGGCAGCCGGCCTATCGTATCTTATCGCCGTGAGCGCGCGAATCGAGAGGGTCCTCAGCGTCTCCGAGCTGACCGGCCTCGTCAAGGAGATCCTCGAAGGCTCCCTGCCCCCCGTCGTCGTCGAGGGCGAGATCTCCAACTGCCGGCCCGCGAGCTCGGGCCACCTCTACTTCACGTTGAAGGATCGCGGTTCGATGATGCAGGCCGTGATGTTCCGCTATCGCTCGAGAGCCATGGGCTTCGAGCCGGCCGATGGCATGCTCGTCCGCGCGCGGGGCTCGGTCACCGTCTACGCTGCCCGGGGGCAATACCAGCTCCTGGTCGAGGGCATGGAGAAGGCCGGCGAGGGCGACATACTCGCGATGCTCGAGGAGCGCAAACGGCGACTCGCCGCCGAGGGACTCTTCGACGAATCGCGCAAGCGTCCCCTGCCCCGCTTTCCCGAACGCGTCGCCGTCGTCACCTCGCCCACGGGCGCCGCGGTCAGGGACATCCTGAACGTCCTCGGTCGGCGCAACGCAGGCCTCGGCGTCGTCGTGCTGCCCGCGGCGGTCCAGGGCGAGGAGGCGGCGGCCCAGATCGCGGCCCAGATAGAGGCCGCCAACCGCATGGCCCTCGGCGACGTCATCATAGTCGGCCGAGGCGGCGGGTCGCTCGAGGATCTGCTGCCCTTCTCAGATGAGGCCGTCGTGCGCGCGATCGCGGGCTCTCGCCTGCCCGTGATCAGCGCCGTCGGCCACGAGATCGACTGGGCCCTCTCCGACTTCGCCGCCGACCTCCGCGCCCCCACCCCGAGCGCCGCGGCCGAGCTCGTCTCGGAGAGCCGCGAGGCGCTCCGCCGCGAGGTCGGGCAGTTCGAGGCCGAGCTGAAGACCGCGCTGCGCTCGCGGCTGGACAGGGCACGGCTACTCATCGACCGCTTCGAGCCCTCGGCCGTCGAGGCTAGGCTTATGCGCGTGCTTATGCCCTCGTCCCGGCGCCTGGACGAGGCTCGCGAGGCCCTCGAAGGCGGTATATCCCGGGACCTCGAGTCGAGGTCCCGGCGGGTGGAGCTCGCGAGCAGGGAACTAGCGGCCATGAGCCCGGCCGCAGTGCTCGCCCGCGGCTTCGCCGTGGTGAGGCCGGCCGGCGGCGGGGCGGCCCTACGCGATGCGGCGCTCATATCCGCCGGAGACGAGCTGGAAATAGCATTCTCGAAGGGCGCCGCGAGGGTCCAAGCCCTGGAGGTCAGGAAATGAAGAAATTCGAAGAGCGGCTCGATAGGCTCGAAGAGCTCGCCGATAGGATCAAGGCGCCCGAGCTTCCCCTCGAGGAAGCCGTGGCCGTATTCGAGGAAGGCATCAAGCTGTCCAAGGGGCTCATGCGCGATCTCGAGAGGATCCAGGGCAAGGTAGAGCTCCTCCTCGGATCGACCGAGGATAGCGAGGGCGAGGAAAAGCCTGAGCTGGGGCTCTTCGATGCTGGGGACGAGGAATAAAATCGCGGCGCCTGCGCGGCGCATCGGGCTATCACGGCGCCAATAGGGGTAGCACGTAGGGAAGGAGCCGACGGTCCGAGTCCACGAATTCCCGATCATCGAGCTCGCCGGCCGTCGCCCAGTCGAGCTCCATGTGCTCCAGGGCTTGGGGCTCCTTGCCCGGCCCGAGCTCGATGAGCCAGGCGGCGAGGGCCCGATCCTTGCCGCGGTGGGGGAATACGGTCTCGCCGAGCAGGCGCTTCGCGGTCACGGCGATGCCGAATTCCTCGACGAATTCCCGTGACAGGGCGGCTTCGTCACTTTCGCCGGCCTCGACCTTGCCGCCTGGGAATTCCCAGCATCCGCTAAAGCTGCAATCAGGTCCGCGCTTGGCGATAAAAACCTTACCGCTATGCACGAGGACGCCGGCGACTGATCTTTCCATAGCTTCGGGGAACTCTAAAGCAAAGCCCGGTCGCGGTCAAGCTTGAAGCCCGAGGGCCTTTCCCGCCTCTCCGATGAGCGCCTCCGCCTCGAACCAGCCCATGGATGCGCGCGCCGCCCTGCCCGCCAGGCCATGGGCTATGACCGCCGCACGGGCCGCTCTGTAGGCATCCGCCAGGCCCAAGGCTCGGCCGGGAGCTCTCGCCGCTTCGCGGCCGAGGAGGCCCGCCACGAGGCCCGCGAGGACATCACCGGAGCCGGCCGTCGCCAAGCCCGGGTCGAGCCCCTCCCAAACGGCCAGCTCCACCGAGGAATCGACCTTCGGCGAGGCTATCCATGTGACATGGGACTTGAGGACGATGACGGCTTGGAATTTCTGCGCGGTATCCGCCAGTATTCGGGGCCATGCCCCGACGAGAGCCCTCTCGTCGCGCAGAGCCGCGAATTCCCCCGGATGCGGAGTCAGGATGATGGGCGATCGCGCGCGAAAGCCCGAGTCGTAAAGTTCGCGGTACAGGTGGATGGCGTCGGCGTCGAGGACGGCCGGCAAGCCCGTCTCGAGCAGCGAGGCGAGCTCGCCACGCCTCGCTTCCGTCCGGCCCCAGCCGGGGCCGACCAGGAGCGAATCCCAGCGCTCGGGCTCGAAGTGGGCGAAGTCCTCATGCTTGACCATGACGGAAGCGAGGGAGGCCGAGGCGCTCTGATAGGTTTCGGGCGAGGCGTAGAGGGCGGCGAGTCCGGCGCCGGAGGCGAGGCAGGCGCGGGAGCAGAGCAACGCAGCCCCGCTCGCTCCAACCGAGCCGGCGAACACGGCGACGCGGCCCCGCGTACCCTTGTAGGAGGAGCCGGGCGGGAGAGGTGACAGCGCCCTCAGATCGCCCGCCTCGAGCAGGGAAGCTTCCTCCGCGATGTCCGCGTCGGATGGGAACACGCCCTCGATCCCGATAATGAGGCCGCAGGCTTCGCGGGCCGGGGGTAGATAGAGGCAAGCCTTGCGCGGCTCCACCGAAAGGGTCCAGCTCGCGCGGACGATGGGCCAAGCCGGCTCGTTGTGATCCGACAGGCCTGAAGGCAGGTCTATGGAGGCGATCCTGGCCCTGCCCGATTCGGCCGTCGCATTCATGGCGGCGACGATCGAGGCTTGCGGCCCATGCAGGGGACCGGATAGCCCCGTACCCGCGAGACCGTCGATGATGAGGCCGGCTTCGGCTATCAGGGCTTCGCAGGCTCCCCGCTCGCTGGTCCAATCGAGGACGGGAAGGCCCAGGGCCCGCAACGATGCCGCGTGGATCGATGCGAGCTCCCCGGGTGCCTTGGCCAGGATGGCCGCCACTCGGCGTAAGCCCGAGAAACGCGCGTGCCTGAGCGCGGCGAGAGCGTCCCCACCGTTGCCGCCCGGGCCGCAGACCGCCAATAGGAGGCTCGAGGAGCCCGCGCCCAGCTTGGCCGCCAGGGGAGCGAGGGCCTGCCACAGCAGCAGCGATGCGTCTTCCATGAGCAGGATGGGCTGCAGGTCAGCGATCGAGGAGGTCGCGGAATCCAGGCGGAGGGCTTCCGCGCAGCTCACGAGGCTTTTCACTTCGCGCTCATTTGACGATCCCTGAGCTCGAGGAAGCGATGAGCTTGTCGAAGCGCCACCAGACTATCCTCGCCTCGTACTTGGTGCCGAGGATCGCGCTGAGCACCCCGTCGCCGGAGAGGTAGTAGGCGTTGTAGTAGAGTTCGTCGTCGGCGATGTCTATCCCGAAGCGCGCCGTCGCCCTCGTACCGCGATCGTAGGTGGAGACGAAGGTCTTGCCCTCGTCGTCGGCGTAGATGAAGAAGAAGACCCTGCCCGCCGCTCCGATGAGCCCGGGGATGCGCGAGTACTTGACGCTCTGGCCGCCGTCGGCCTTGGCCGTCTTCTCTATGGCGTGGATCTGCCAGCGATCGACGTATTTGCCGTCCTTCAGATCCATGCGGAAGATCCAGGAGCTGGAGAACTCGGCGCCGGCCGAAGCCTTCGTGGAGGGATCGATCGCATCCTTATAATAATCGACCTTGATGAGGAGGGCCCTGCCCGCGACGTCAGGCACGATTCTGTCCAGCGAGGCGATGAGGCCCTGTCCGGCTTCGGCCGAAGCCTCCGGCTGGGGGAGCTCGCTCCTGCGGAGCTTCAGCACGCTGAGCAGGACGCCGTTCTCGTCGAACCAATGGACGAACCATGCGCTCTGCGACATGGAGACGACGACGATGTCGTCGGAAGCCACCGCGTAGAGGCCGAGGAGGAAGGGGAAAGGCGTGCCTCCGATGCCTTCCTGGCCGAGGTAGTCGATGAATTGCCCGTCCTTGCCGAAGCGCAGGATCACGTGGTCGAGGAGGGCTCCTGAGTCCTTGTCCTGGACCCGGCGCTCAGGCGGTAGGCGATCCTCCACGTAAAGCCGCTGGCGGGAATCGACGGCCAGCTCCCCGACCGACCTGAAGGGATAGGGCAGCGCCATGCGGCCCAGACCGTCGGAATCGGGCTTGGCGGAGCCGGGCTTCTCGGGCTTGGCCGCCTTGAGCACGATGGGCTCGGGATTCAGGTCCGCGTTGTAGATCATCGATAGGGGATCGCCGAAGGAAGAGAATCGGACGACCTTGGCCCCGGCGCCGTTCGCGATGTAGAAGATACCTTCGCGCATCGTGAGGCAGGTCTTCTGTGAGGCCTGAGCTCCATCGATCTGGAAGAGATTGAGCTGGTCCTCGGCTGGGCCGTAGCTTAGGGAGAAAAGCTGCTCGCGCTTCACCGCGACGCTTGGCCCCTCCTTGCCCGCGCAGGAGAGGGCCAAGGCCGACAGTAGGGCGGCGGCGAGGATGAAGGTGACGGAACGTCCTTGGCCGCATTTTTCCGTGTGGAGGCTTATTGCCCTGATCCTTATCATATAAAGGTTTTAGCTCCCCGCGGAGAGGCCTGTCAACGATGCCGCCTTTACATGGTCTTTATTTGTCGGTAAAGTTCGTACGTCGGCTTCCGCCGCAGAAGGTTCAATGCCCACTCTATTACAGCGATACAAGAACGCGGAGCGGATACACTACCGGCGAGTCACCTCGTTCCTCGCTCGGGCATGGCACAGGTTAGCTACGCTCTGGCGCCGCTTCTTCGACGGCGGAAGCCAAAGCATCACGATCCTCGTCGTCACGCATGACGAGGAGCCTCCGCGCGGACTGCGCATCTCGATATTCGGCCTGGCCGGCGTATCCATGCTGACCCTCGCGGTCATCGTCCTCGTGTTCGCCTTCTCTGGCGGGCTCGGGGGCGCCAGGGCCAAGGTCGCGGCCTCCAGCGACGAGCTCGCTCAGGCGAGGGCCGAGCTCAATTCGCTCAAGGACGAGACGGCGAGGCTATCCCTCGCCTATAAGGATTTCCAGACCGCCTTGAGCCCCATCATGGCCACTGGAGGCTCCCATGACGCCGCCCGCGAGACCAGGAATATCTCCCTTCCCTCCATATTCGCGAAACGGGCGAGCGAAGCTCAATCGATCGGCGAGATCAGGGAGATGCTCGACGAATCGGGCCCGGTGGTTTCGGACTACGGCTCGATGCTGGGCAACATGAGCGCCGTCAAGCGTACCGTCCCGGCGATATGGCCCATCAACGGCAATATCGGCCATATCTCGACCACATTCGGAACCAACCCCAACCCATTTACCGGGCAAAGCTACTTCCATACGGGCATAGACTGCTCGACCTACCGATCGGGCGACCTCCTGGTCGCGACCGGAGACGGCAAGGTCATCTTTGCGGGGGTCGAGGGCGGCTACGGTCGATGCGTCATCATCGCCCACGCCTACGGCTATATGACCCGTTACGGGCACATGGAAAGGATACTCGTCCATAGCGGCCAGATGGTGAAGCAGGGGCAGGGGATCGGCATTTTGGGCAATACCGGCGTCTCCACCGCGCCGCATACGCACTACGAGGTCATCATGGGCAGGCGCTACCTCGATCCGACCGACTACCTCTGGTCGGGGGCCAGGTCCTTCCCCATCATCACCGGCGGGGGCTATACGGACTGATTTCCGGCTCCCAGTAACGCTTGACCCCCCTTATTTGAAATAGGTATTGTAGGGGGCATGAGCGTGAATATCCTGGCCCTGCTTTTCGGCACGAAAAAAGAGCGCGACGTCAAGGCGCTCCTCCCGATTCTCCATAAGGTCAACGCGAAAGAGGCTTGGGCTCTTTCCCTCAAGCCGGAGCAGTTTCCCCAGGAGACCGACAAGCTCAAGGCCAGGTACAAGGCCGGAGAGAGCCTCGACGATCTGCTCCCCGAGGCCTTCGCCCTCGTCCGCGAGGCGGCGCGGAGAGTCTTGGGCGAGAGGCCCTTCGACGTGCAGGTCCTGGGCGGCCTCGTCCTGCACCAGGGCAAAATCGTCGAGATGAAGACCGGAGAGGGCAAGACCCTGTCCTCCGTCAGCTCGGCCTACCTCAACGCTCTCTCCGGCGACGGCGTCCACATCGTCACGGTCAACGACTACCTCGCCGAGCGCGATTCCCAGTGGATGGGCAAGGTCCACAAATACCTCGGCCTAAGCGTGGGAGTCATCCTCTCCAACATGGACAACGAGATTCGTCGCAGCCAATACGCCTGCGATATCACCTACGGCACCAACAATGAATTCGGCTTCGACTACCTGCGGGACAACATGTCCTGGACGCCCGAGGGCCGGGTTCAGCGCGGGCACAACTACTGCGTGGTCGACGAGATCGACTCCATCCTCATTGACGAGGCGCGTACGCCCCTCATCATCTCCGGCCCGGCGGAGGACGATACCTTCAAGGTCAACGAGGTGAATCACCTCGCCGTCCAGCTCGTGGAGTGCAAGAAGGACCCGGATACTGGCGAGTATCCCAAAGAGGACGAGGGCGAAACCCTCGAGGGCGATTACAAGATCGACGAGAAGGGCAAGCGCATCTCCTTCTCGCCCCAGGGCATGGACAAGATTGAGGAGCTCCTCCTCAAGCGGAACCTCATCAAGGGGTCGGTCTTCGACGAGGGCAACTTCGAGTTCATCCATTACTTCACCCAGGCCGTGAAGGCTCATATCCTCTTCGAGAAAGACGTGGACTACGTGGTGCAGGACGGCCTGGTCCAGATCGTCGACGAATTCACCGGCCGCATCCTCCACGGTCGCCGCTACTCCGACGGCCTCCACGAGGCGATAGAGGCCAAGGAGCGGATCAAGATCGCGCGCCGTAACCGCACCTTGGCCACGATCACCTTCCAGAACTACTTCCGCCTGTATAAAAAAATATCCGGTATGACCGGCACCGCCGACACCGAGGCGCCGGAATTCCTAAAGATATACAACCTCGACGTCTGCGTCATTCCCACGAACCGCACCGTCGTCCGGAAGGACGAGGACGATCTCGTGTTCATGGACGAGGCCGAGAAGTTCGACGCCATCTGCGACGAGATAGCCGAGGCCCACAAGAAAGGCCAGCCCATGCTGGTCGGCACCGTATCAATAGAGAAGTCCGAGCGCCTCTCGGCCCTGCTCACGCGCAAGGGCGTCCGCCATGAGGTCCTCAACGCCAAGAACCACGCGCGCGAGGCCATCATCATCGCCGAGGCGGGAGCCAAGGGCTCGGTCACGATCGCGACGAACATGGCGGGCCGCGGCACGGACATCAAGCTGGGCGGCAACCCCGAGTTCCGGGCTCGCCGGAAGGCCGGCTCGGAGGCGAGCGACGAGGAATTCCTCAAGGCCCTCGCGGTCGAGTACGAGACCTGGCGCAAGGATTACGAGGAAGTGCGCTCGCTCGGCGGCCTCTACGTGATCGGCACGGAGCGCCACGAGTCCAGGCGCATCGACAATCAGCTGCGCGGCCGCTCGGGCCGACAGGGCGACCCCGGGCGCTCGCAGTTCTTCCTCTCCCTGGACGACGACCTCATGCGTCTCTTCGGCGGAGAGAACCTGAAGTCACTCATGAGCAAGATCGGCATGAAAAAGGGCGAGCCGATCTACCATCCCCTCCTAAACCGTACGATCGCCAACGCCCAGAAGAAGGTGGAGGAACGCAACTTCGAGATCCGCAAGCACCTACTCGAGTACGACGACGTGCTCAACGAGCAGCGCAA
>DBTW01000170.1:54222-57227 GCA_002307245.1 Spirochaetaceae bacterium UBA1306
CGCAACCAGATCCTCAAGGACCCGGACCTGGGCGCCCGCGTCAAGGACTCGGCCGAGGACATGGTCGAGAATCTCGTGGACGCCTTCGAAGACACCCAGCGCAAGGATGGCCCCCGCGCCTACTCCGAGCTGCAGTCGAGCCTAAAGGAACAGTTCAACATTCAGCTCCCCTTCAAGTCCGACTCGGCCGAGGCCAAGAACCCCGACGCGATCAGGGCCAAGGCCCTGGAGCTCCTCGCCGCGGACATGGCCCAGAAGCTCGCATTCGCGGGCCAGGATAACCTGAACCATTTTCTGCGCTTCCAATACCTCCAGGCCATCGACAACAAGTGGCTCGACCACCTCGAAGGCATGGAAGCCCTGCGCGAGGCCGTCTACCTGCGTTCTTACGCACAGAAGAACCCGCTGGTAGAGTACAAGCTCGAGGGCTTCGACATCTTCGAGAAGATGATCGAGGACATCCGCCGCCTGATCGCGACGCGGCTCTTCCTCGTGCATATCCAGACTCCCGACGAGAGGCAGGCGAGGCCCGCAGCGCCGGTATCGGTTAGTTCCTCCCACGACCAGGTGGGCCAGTTCGGCGGTGCGGAAGGCACGAAGACGAGCGGTGCCGGTAGCGGGTCGGCCGTTGCGAACGCCTCGAAGCCCGAGGGCGTCACCGTCGTGCGCTCGGGCGCCAAGGTGGGACGCAACGATCCCTGCCCCTGCGGTTCCGGCAAGAAATACAAGCATTGCCACGGTAGATAATGTCCCTGAATTGGAAGGAGATCGACCTCGTCCTTTCCGAGCTCGAGCTCGCCGGCGCCAAAATAGAGCGCATCGTCCAGCCCTCCTACGATTCTCTCGTCATCGGGCTCTATAAAGGCGGCAAGGCTACCGAGCTCCTCATCTCGATTGCCCAGGGAGCCTGCCGCCTGCATTCCCTCCGATCCTCCCCGCCCAGGCCCCCACGAGCCCTGCGCTTCCAGGAATGCCTGCGCGCGAGGCTCCCGGGCTCGGTGATCGAGTCGGCCGCGCAACTCGGCTCCGAACGCATCGTCCGCTTCGAGCTAGTGGCGCCGAGGACCGAAGGCCTATCTTCGCGAGCGACGGTCTACAAGGCCATCGGCGACGGAGCGCGCAAGGATGCCGCGCGCAAGGACGCGGAGAGGCGCTCGGAGGAGATAGGGGCCTTCGTCCGCTACCGCCTTTACGCGAGGCTATGGAGCGGCGCCGGCAACGTCCTGCTCGTGGACGAGGAAGGCATCGTGGTGGACGCCATAGCCAGGCGGCCGAAGCGCGGGGAGCTCTCCGGAGAGCCTTGCTCCATCGAGAAGGGCCTTACCGACCCGAAGGATCCTCCACGCAAGGAATTCGCCGTCCGCGAGCTTCCCCCAGCCCCCGGCTCTTCTTCGGGGGGCGGCTTCAACGAGCGCGTGGAGGCCTTCTACTCCTCACATGTCGGGGAGCTGTCCCGCGAGCGGCTTCTCGAGTCTGCGCGGGAACGCTACGGCAAGAAGGCGCGCTCGCTCGAAGCCCGCGTCGCCGAGCTCTCCGCGATCGCCGCAGAATTCCGCGGCTCCGAGAGGATGCGCGAGCTTGGCGACATACTCATGGCCAACCAGGGCCTAGCCCTCGAGGGCCGGCGCTTGGTCTGCGCGGATTTCTATCGCGGCGGGGAGGTTCTCATCCCCGTGGACCCCACCCGGTCCATCGTGGAGAACGCCCAAGCCTGCTACGAGAATTGCCGCAAGGCCAAGTCCGGCCTCGCCGAGGTGGAATCGGAGCTCGAGCTGGCTAAGGCCGCGCTCGATCGGTCGAATCGGGAGCTCGTGGCCCTCGAGGCCGAGGAGGATCCCTTCATGATAGCGCGGGCCCTGGCGAAGGGCGGCGCGGCGCGGGCCTCGGGGAGCTCCGGCGGAGGATCGCCCGGCTCCGGAAAGGGCCGATCCTTTCCCTGCCTGTCTCTCGAGCGATCTGGCTGGACCATACTCGTCGGCAGGAGCGCGAAGGAGAACGACGAGCTCCTCCGGCATTGCGTCCGAGGCTCAGACCTTTGGCTTCACGCCCGGGACTGGCCTGGCTCCTATGTCTTCATCAAGGCAAAGAAGGACAAGAGCGTCCCCCTCGAGCTGCTCCTGGACGCTGGCCAGCTCGCGATCTACTACTCGAAGGGCCGCGCCAACGGTGGCGGGGATCTCTACTATACCTATGTAAAGAACCTGCGTAGGGCCAAGGACGCGCCTAAGGGCACCGTGCTGCCCAGCCACGAAAAGAACCTCTTCGTGAAGGTCGACGAGGCGCGCATCCGCGAGCTGCGGGCGCTGATGGGGGACGAGGACTAGGCCTTGGGCACGGTCTGCTTGGGCGCCACGGCCCCGGCGCGCTTGGCCTTGATGCCGATGATGTCGCCCTTCCGGTCGACGATGGCTGCCGATCCGGGTAGCAGCTCGCCGGCGAGGATCATCGCCGAGAGCGGATCCTCCACCTCGGACTGGATCACGCGCCGCATGGGGCGCGCGCCGTAGGTCGGGTCGTAGCCCTTCTCGGCCAAATAGGCCTTGGCCGCTTCCCTAACCTCGAGCGCCAGGCCCTTCTCGCCGAGGCGGCGGGAAAGCTCGGCCAGGAGCAGCTCGAGGACCGCCCTCGCCTCGGGCCGGTCGAGGGGCTTGAATACCACGATGTCGTCGATGCGGTTCACGAACTCGGGATTGAAGCGCCGCTTGAGCTCGGCCAGGGCCGAGTTGCGGATCTCGCCGTAGGAGAGCATCCGCTCCTCGGTCCTGAAGCCGAGGCCCCCCGAGGATATCTCGCGCGCCCCGGCGTTGCTCGTCATGATCACCACGCTGGTGCGGAAGCTGACGGCGTGGCCGAGGTTGTCGCGGAGCTCGCCCTCCTCGAGGAGCTGCAGCAGGAGATTGAAGACCTCGGGGTGGGCCTTCTCGATCTCGTCGAAGAGGATAACACTATATGGATGTCGCCTAACGCGCTCGGTGAGCATGCCGCCCTCGTCGTAGCCGACGTAG
>DBTW01000170.1:57470-58504 GCA_002307245.1 Spirochaetaceae bacterium UBA1306
CCCTCGTCGTAGCCGACGTAGCCGGGGGGCGAGCCCACGAGGCGGGAGGCGTTGTGGCGCTCCATGAAATCCGACATGTCGATCCGGAGGAGAGCCTCCTCGCTGCCAAAGAGATACTCCGCGAGGCTCTTGGCCAGCAGGGTCTTGCCGACGCCCGTGGGCCCCAGGAAGATGAAGGAGCCCATGGGCCGGCGGCCGTCGGACACGCCCGAGCGGGAGCGGCGGATCGCCGAGGAGACGGCCGCGATGGCCTCGTCCTGGCCGATCACGCGCCTGTGAAGCTCCCTTTCTAGGTGCAGGAGGCGTTCGGCGTCGGCCTCGGCGAGGCGGGACAGGGGGATCCCCGTCGCCTCGGACAGGACCACGCGCACTTCCTCCTCGGTGACCGTCGCACGCTCGGCTCGGGCTGATTCGTCCCACTCGGCCTTGAGGCCCTCCAGCCTGGCCTTGAGCTTGCGGACCTTGTCGCGGACCTCGGCCGCCCTCTCGTAGTTCTGGGTCGAGACGAGGGCGAGCTTGTCCTCGGTGAGGCGGCGGATCTCCGCCTCGACTACGGCGAGCTCAGGGGGCCTTGCCGTGCCGCCGACGCGCTTGAGGGCCCCGGCCTCGTCGAGGAGGTCGATGGCCTTGTCGGGGAGAAATCGATCGGAGACATATCGCCGGGCGAGCTCGACGGACTCCTCGATCGCGCGCCTGGTATAAGACACGCGATGGAAGTCCTCGTAGCGGGCCTTCACTCCCTCAAGGATCTCGATGGACTCGAGAGGTCCCGGCTCCTCGACGATGATGGGCTGGAAGCGGCGCTCGAGTGCGGCGTCCTTTTCGAATCGCTTGCGATATTCGTCGAGAGTGGTGGCGCCGATGCATTGGACCTCGCCGCGGGACAGGGCGGGCTTGAGCATATTCGACGCGTCGATCGTGCCTTCCGCGCTACCGGCGCCGACGACGGTGTGGATCTCGTCGATGAAGAGGACGATGCCGCCTGATTGGGCTATCTCCTTCATGATCCTCTTGAGCCGTTCCTCGAACTCGCC
>DBTW01000087.1 GCA_002307245.1 Spirochaetaceae bacterium UBA1306
TCCGTGCCTTCGGCCCTCGTCACGAGGAACGGCTCCCCGAGGGGTTCCCATCCATGACGCGTCGTCGCGGAGAGAGGCCTATCGGAGGCTATCCAGACCGCGACGGCGCCTTGCTCTATTACTTCGCCGTCGTCGAAGACGTAACAAGCCTTGAATTGGAGTTCATCGCCGGCGGCGCCCCCGACTATCGCCGTCTTGGGGCCGGCTACCCTGTACGCTCCCAGGAATAGCTGTTGCAGGTCGCCCGCCATGCAATCGGCCAGAAGGATCATGGCCGAGTAGGGCGAGACCCCGGCTTCCGCCTTGCTTAATCGCGCGATCTCCCTCCCGGCACCGTCCAGATCGCCATAGATGCGGGACGCCGACGCGATCCCGAAGCGATAGGGCCCCGCGGTCATCGCCGTCACCGCGACCCCGCTGCCGAAGCCCCTGTACTCGCCGAGCGCGATCTCTCCCGACCCCGTGGCCCCGGTTAGCCGGGCTGTGCCCGAGACGCTGCGCACGCCCGCGAGCAGTCGGGGTAGGTCGTAATGGGGCATGCAGAAGACGATGACCAGCGCAGCCTCTTCGCCGCCCAGGGTGGAGACGGCCGCTTCGGCGGCTTCCTTCCCTGCCTCGAACGCGTCCTTCTTTTCGCTGATGCCCGATCCTGCCTTTACTCTCATCGATCCTCGCAGTAGGCCCTACCGTCGCGGCCTTGAGGCCGCGCATGGCTAAACCGAGTATAATTATGGTTCTACTCATATTAATAAAGTATTAATTACGAGTTTCATCCATTTTACCGATGGCCTTGAGTCCGTCAAGGACCGTTCCGCGACGAGCGCGGCCTGCTCGAAAGGCCCATCCAAGCTCCTCGGATAGGCGCGCGGTTTGACAAGATCGGCAAGGGGGATATAGTAATGTCGGCTAACCCGTCAGCGGGCTGCCTTCGCCGGATTTATAAGGGAGAGGGAAGATGCGACAGATGATTGATTCAAGCCGAGCTCGGACCAGGGGCCTTCCCGTCGGGGTCGTGCAGATGGAGCTGAAAGGGAAGGCCCCGCTGCTGAAGGGCTTTCTCCGGGCGCTCTTCGCGGTCTTGCTCGTCGTCGGCGCCAGCGACTTGGCGACCGGCGATCTTCGATCGGGCTTGGGCGAGCTCGGTTTCCTGGCGGTGACCGTCGTGGCCGCCCTCCTGCTGCGGAAGGGGCACTACGTGGCGGCCTCCCGGTCCGTGTCATTGGTATTCTGGGCGGGGATGCTCTATTTGAGCTTCAGCCATCCATTCACCGATCCCATGGGCGTGTATCGCCTGATCGCCTATACCACGGCCGCCTTGGGGTTCTCGAGCTTTTTCCTCGTCGAGAACGCCTTGCCGTCGATCTTCGCGACCCTGAATACCCTGATCGCGGCCGCCTACCTGGTCATCGGATTCGGCTCCTCGATGCCCCTGAAGGCCCTAGCCAACGAAATCCTCATCGCCTCGGTGTTTTCCGTCATCGGCAGCCTGTTCGTAATCATGCCCACGCGGGCGGGCCGGGGTATCTCGGGCGAGCTTGGGCGGGAGAAGAAGGCAGGCGAGGAGCGGGCGAAGATACTCGAGGCGGCGGCTGCGCGCAGCGAGGACAACCTGCGCTCCACGGGCGCCCTCTCGGAGCGCGTCTTAGAGATCCGCTCCGCCTCGGAGGCCGCCCTGGAATCGGTCTCGAAAATCGAGGCCAGCCTAGGCGGCCTCGACGCCGCCGCCGACGCGGCGACCTCGGAGGCGTCCTCCATCGGGGACCGGGTCTCCGAGCTCAATCGGCACATCGAAACCGAGGTCTCGGCCCAGGAAGAGTCCGCCGCCTCGGTCAACCAGATGGTGTCCTCGATCTCCACGGTGGCCGACTCCACCCGCTCCCGCCGCGAGGGCTTCGCCGGCCTGCGCGAGACCGCCGAAGAGGGCGAGCGGAGGCTGGCCGCGCTCATCGAGGCTATCAAGCGCATGAGCGAGAGCGTGGGGGCGATCCGCGACATGATCGCCGTGATCAACAAAATCGCGAGCTCGACGAACCTGCTCGCGATGAACGCCTCGATCGAGGCTGCCCACGCGGGCGACGCCGGCAGGGGCTTCTCGGTCGTCGCGGACGAGATACGCAAGCTCGCCGAGGGATCCTCGCGCAACGCGAAGGAGATCGGCATCAAGCTCAAGGAGGTCGTCTCCTCCATCACCGAGGCCTCGGATGGCGGAAGCCGGGCGGGCGAGTCCTTCGAGGGAATCAAGCGGGAGATCGAGCGGGCGATGGACTCGTTCACGGAGATCGCCCAGGCGACCGAGGAGCTTTCGGACGGCGGCAGGCAGATACTCGAGTCGATATCGTCCCTCAACGACGCGTCGCAGGGGCTGCGCGAGTCGGGCTCGGCGATCGCCCAGGCGCAGGGCAAGCTGCTCGAGCTCCAGAAGCGCACTAAAGACGGCGTAGGGGAGGTTCTCTCCGAGGCCCGTGCGGTCGCGGAGCGGGCGGTCGGGCTCCGATCCTCTGCGGAGGCGGTGTCCGAGGTCGCCGAGCGCGGATCGCGGCAAGCCGCGGAGCTGCACGAGAGCATGCTGCGCGTCAAATAGCATGGCGAGCGCCCGCCCGGAAGCTCACGCGCCGCCCGCAGCGAGGGCGAGAGCGAGGAGATCCCGGAGGTCCTGGTCGGTCGTGGGCTTCTAGTACACGCCGAGGGGCCGCGTCGCCAGTATCTGCTCGTCCGAGATCAGGTGCTCGTTCCCGGTCACGTAGGCGATCGGGGCCTCGGAAAAACGCCTGATCCCCACTGCGGCGTCTATACCGGTAGCCACGCCCCGCAGCCTGATATCCATCAGGATCAAGCCCGGGTCGCCGAGGCGCGCTTGCTGGATGGCCTGCTCGGCGGTCTCGGCCGTGGCGATGACCTCGTGGCCCAGGCGCTCGAAGGTCAGTTTGAGGTTCCATGCGACGATCAGCTCATCCTCGACGATCAGGATCCTCATGTCATTCCGTCCCGTACTTCGATGGGAAACGGATTTTTATGCAGGTGCCGTGGTCGCAGGCCGTCGAGAGGACTCCGTTTATCTGCTGGACTAGCAGCCGGATGAGCGTGAGTCCGAGGGATCCCATGCGGGGCTCCGCGCCGCAGCCGCTTATGCCGATGCCGGTGTCCGATACGCTGAATTCGTAGAAATCCGCCCCGTCCTGGCGGAAGGCGATGCGGATCGCCCCGGGGCCGCCGCTCGGGAAGGCGTGCTTGAAGGCGTTGGTGATGAGCTCGTTGAGGATGAGGCCGATAGGCACGGCGAAGCTGACGTCGAGGGCGATATTGCCGATATCGCTTTCCACTCTGATAGACGGGTCCGAGCAATACAGGCCGGCGAGCTGCTTCGTGAGCGGCGCCAGGTAGGTCCCTATATCGATCCGGCCGTAATCCTTGGATTGGTAGAGCTCCTGGTGGACGAAGGCCATCGCGAGGATCCGGTCGCGGCTGTATTGGAAGGCCTTGATCGCGTCCTCGGGGGACTGGATGAACGAGGATTGCAGGTTGAGCAGGCTGGAGATGACGTTCAGGTTGTTCTTGACGCGGTGATGCACTTCCTGGAGCAGGGCTTCCTTCTCGAGGAGGTTCTTCTGGAGCCTCTTCTCGGCCTCCTTGCGCTCGGTGATGTCCTTGATCACACCGTCGTAGGCCAGGAGCCTCTCGGAGGAATCCTTGCGCAGGATGGTCGTGTCGCAAATCCACCGCATGCCCCCGTCCTTCCGGATGATCCTGTGCTCGAGGGGAGGGGTCTCCCTGCCCGAGAGGATCCGCTTCACGTAGTCCTGGACGAGCTCGCGGTCCTCCGGGGCGACTATGCGGAACCAAAGATAAGGGTCGGCGGCGAATTCCTCGGGAGAGTAGCCCGTCACGGTCACGCAGCCCGGGCCTTGGACCGTCTCCATCGCGCGGCCTTCGCTGACGGTCACGGAGTACTGGTAGTCGGTGATGCACTCGGTGATGCGGCGATACCGGTTCTCGCTTTCGCGGAGCTTCTCCTCGGCGTTCTTGATTCCGGTGATGTCGCGTATGATCCCCCGGTAGGCCGAGATGCCCCCCCGCTGGTCCCTGATGGCGGTCATGGCGCAGTAGGTCGTCATCAGCCCGCCGCCCCGTCTCTTGACGACGACCTCGTACTCCGCGGCGCCCTTTTCATCGACCATGCCTAAGATCCGGTGCCGGTCCGGGGGAAAAGCGTAGACGTCGCGGACCAGGTCGAGTTCCTGGATCTCCCCCAGGTTGTCGTAGCCGAAGAGCTCGATGCCTTTCTTGTTCATGTCCAGGATCTTCCCGTCGGGGGATGTGATGTAGAGGCCGTCGAAGGATTCTTCGAAGAGGGTGCGGTACTTCTCCTCGCTCTCTCGCAGCCTTTCCTCGACCAGGTTCCTCTCGGCGCCCGCGCGCAGGGCCACGATCCCGAAGGCCAGGTCCCTCGATAGTTCTTCGAGGAGCTGGATCTCGCCGGCGTCGAAGATACCCGGTTCCGCGGAATAGATGTTCAGGCTGCCGAAGGTCTTCTTGCGCTCGTCCTTCAGGGGGAGGGCGATGCCCGAGCGATAGCCCCGCAATAGCGCGTCCTCGCGCCACGGGGCGGCTCTGGGGTCGTCGGCGAAATCCTGTACCCAGGCGCTTTCGCCGCTCCGGATGGCGCTCCCCTCGGGGCCTCGGCCCCGTTCCGATTCGGCCCAGGTGATGCGCGCCTGATCGAGGTAGCCCTCGTCGAAGCCCGCCGAGGCGGCCGGGCGAACGGTCTTGGATCCGTCGTTCTCGGCGTAGCCTACCCAGGCCATGCGGTAGCCGGCGACCTCGCAGACGACGCGGCATATATCCTCGAGAAGAGTCCTTTCGTCCTCCGCGCGCACCAGGACCTGACTGCATTTCCTGATGGCCTGCTGCTCGCGGCTCAAGCGGCCGAGCTCCGCCAGGCTCGGGGCGATGCTACGCTTCGGCTTCCTCTTCAACGCGCCTATCCATGCAGCTAGGATTCCACCGGGGAGGATGCTCGCTCTTTGCTTATCCATCCTGCCTCTCCTCTGGCCAGTATAAGTATAGTCGATGCCTTCCCGGCCGTGCACGCGCTCCGCCCGGGATAATGGGGGAATTCCCCATCGCGTTCTTCGCGGCCTTTCTCCTCGTGTATTCTTTCTTCCTTTTCATCGACAACAGCATCCAAGGCCGCAGCGTGACGGTCTACCTGGCGACGATCGCGATTTCCCTCAAAATGGCCCATTCGATCTTCCGAGGCAAGGCTCCGCGCTTTTCCAGCTCGGCCGATTTTACGGCCTCGGTCTTCCTCGCCTACGGATGCTTCGAGATCGGGATGATCGTCGTGCCCCTCGTCGCCGCCATCGCCACCATCCTCTGGACCTTCGGCTTCGTCATCATGGTCAACCAGAGGCTGAACGCGGAGAACGCCGAAGAGCGGGAGAAGATGCGGATGGTCTTCGAGATCAGCCCCTACGCGGTATTGATCACCCGCCTATCCGACGGGCTGATAGTCGATGTCAATAAGGGATTCCTGGCCATTACGGGCTATTCCCACGAGGAGCTGGTCGGGAAGACGATCCTCGATATCGATGCCTGGGTGGAGCTCGGGGACCGGGCGCGTTATCTGGCCGATGTGGAGAGGGCGGGCCTCGTCGAGGATAAGGAATATCCCTTCCGAAATAAGGGCCGCCGCCGCTTCGACGGGATGATCTCCGGAAGGATGATCCCGATCCGCGAGTTCCTGGCGGAGAATGAGCTGATACTCAAGGAAGTGCATCACCGCATCAAGAACAACATGAACACCATGTCCAGCCTCCTGACGCTCCAGGCCGGGGCCTTGAGGGACCCCGCATCCATATCGGCCTGGAGGACGCGAGGAACCGCATCCAAAGCATGATGGTGTTGTACGATAAGCTCTACAAGTCGACGGCCTTCGGGGAATTGCCGATCTCCGCCTAGCTCTCTCCCCTAGTCGACGAGATTCTCGCCAATTTCCCCGACTCGGAATCCGTCTGGGTCGAGAAGCGCCTGGAGGATTTCACCCTGAGCGTCGGGCTCCTGCAGCCCTTGGGGATAATCGTCAACGAGCTCCTGACCAATATCATGAAATACGCCTTCGCGGGGAGGAGCGGCGGCTCCATCGTCGTCTCGGCCTCGCTCGAGGGAGCCTCGTTTCCTTGGCGATCGCCGACGACGGCAATGGCATGCCCGATTCCGTGGATTTCGAAAATTCGACGGGTTTCGGCCTGGTTCTGGTCAAGGTCCTGACTCAGCAGATAAAGGGGAGCATCCGGATCGAGCGCGGGCCGGGGACCAGTGTCGTCCTGGAATTCGACAGGACGGGCCCGCGCTAGGGCGCGGCGAGAAGGCGATGCTGGGGCCCGCTCGAAGGCTGTCGGGCCTCCCGTCGACGGCTCCTTGCCTTCCAGGGCCTCCGCCGGATAACCTTGGCTACCTATGGATCGGATCGGCTCTGGCTTCTTCGTTCAGCTGCACTTGCATACCTCCGAGACGAGCGCCTGCGGCCTCTCCGGGGGGCTCGAGATGGCTCGGGCCTGCAAGGCCGCGGGCTACGGCGCCATTGTCGTCACCGACCATTTCTTCAACGCCAATATCGGCTGCCCGAAGGAGCTGCCCTGGGCGGACAAGGTCGAGTACCTCTTCCGGGGCTACCGCGCCGCCAGGTCCGAGGGCGACAGGATCGGCCTCGCCGTGTTCAAGGGCTGGGAGACCTGCACCGAGGGGCGCGAGTTCCTGACCTATGGCCTGGACGAGGACTTCCTGCTCGCGAACCCGGACATCGCCGAACTCGGCGTAGCCGAATACCTGGCCCGCGTCGCCGCTGCCGGTGCCTGGGTCGTCCATGCCCATCCCTTCCGCCGTGCCTCGTACATACCCGAGTTCGCGCCCGATCCCGCCTCGGTCGAGGCCTTCGAGGTCTTCAACGCCGGCAACCGCGATCCCTCCTTCGACGCGAAGGCCCTGGCCATGGCCCGGCAATACAGCCTTATCGAGCTTGCCGGCGCGGACGCGCACAGCTGCGGGGAGGTCGCCTCGGGAGCGATGCGCCTTCCCCGTCCCGTGGGCAGCCTGACCGAGCTCATAGCCGCCCTGCGAGGGGGCGAGGGGCGCATCGTCCGCACGCTATCCGGACTCGGGGCTTTCCCCCGATAATGCAGCCTACGATTTTTTTATGGAGGACCGACGCATGGCAAGGAAGGCATTCTCGGCGGAGGGCGCGGTTTCGATCGGGCCGTATTCCCAGGCGGTGGAGTCGGAGGGCTTGGTGTTCCTCTCGGGGCAGACGCCGGTGGATCCGGATACCGGCAAACTCGTCGAGGGCGGCATCTCGGCCCAGGCGAAGCAATCCTTCGTCAATCT
>DBTW01000086.1:0-10136 GCA_002307245.1 Spirochaetaceae bacterium UBA1306
CCAAGGGCGGTTATTAATACAGCCTCGGTATACGGAACGAACGCTCGGCCTAAGGCCGGGCGTTTTTTTTAGGGGGCCTCGCGCGGATAAGGCCTTAACCACGTCACTGGTCGGCCGGCGAAGACCCGCGATACCGGGCCAGTCGATAGTGACAACCCGGTATCGCGACTCTTAATGCTCAATTCGATTACTTGGCCAGGGATTCCCTGAACAAGACTTGGATCTCCGAATCCTTGAGTGGGCGACTATAAATCCGAAGATCATCCATTGCACCGTTCATAGGGCGGAACTTGTCGTAGAAATGGTAATTCCCAGCACGGATATTGCCGAGGAGCAAGCTGCTGGCTCCGCATTTTAGGTCATCGCCAAGGATGAAGGGCGATTTTTTTATTTCTGTGTCCTTGCCGTGCCATGTCCCGATAGATCCATTGACTGGACGACCGTCAAGGTAGATCGCGACTCTAGCCTTGCCGTTCCAGGTGACGGCTATGAAATGCCACTTGCCGTCGAAGATGTTCTCCGCGGCTACCGCGATGTTGCTTTCTCCGGTCCATGCCCAGTCGCCTTTCACTATGAATAACAGGCCGCTTTTATCGATATAATAATCACTGACGTTGTAATTGTTCTCATGCTTGAATTGGCCCTTGCCGAAGGTCGCCAATTCAAAGGATCCATTATCGATTGCCGGCTCTCCGCCGGAGAAGATTCCCATCGTCCCTTGGCCATTGAGCTTGACCCAAAGGCAGATGGAGCCCTTGTCGCCAATATTGGTATTGATTTCATCGCCGGCCATGGCGATGGCGGTCTCTTCCCGTTTGAAGCGGTCTTGCTCGAACGATTGGGAGCTGACGTCGAGGTCATAGCCGTTTCCGCTGGCGTCGACTCCATCTCCATTGAATGGATAGAACGCGATCAGGCCATCGGTTATGAGGGGATTGGGCGCGGAAGCCAAGCTTTGCGCGGCTATCCCCCAGAGAAGCGAAGAGCAAATCACTAAGGCAATGAGAATCTTCTTCATGATATCTCCTAGTATTTTTATCGCGTAATTTCCCGAGGGCTTATCGCACCGAGGCGCTGCGCACGACGCGGAAACCCAGATTGATGTCGCCTGCGAATTCATAGGTAGTGTCGCTGCGATTGCAGACCCGCATGTCCTGCTCCGGATTGGTCCAGCCGCCGCCTCGTATCACTCGCTTGGCGCCCCAATTGGGTCCTTTGGGGTTGTTCGTAGCCTTAGGGTCGTAGGCGCCGTACCAGTCCCAGCACCACTCCCAGACATTGCCCGACATGTCATAGAGCCCGAGCTCGTTAGGTTGCTTCTGTCCTGCCGGCATGGAGGAATTGACGGAGAACCAGGCGACGTCCTGGGCCTGATTGGAGCCGCTGAAGACGGTGTTCTTTGACAGCTGCCCGCCCCGCGCGGCGTACTCCCATTCGGCCTCGGTCGGCAGCCGGTATCCGTCGGCCTGGGCGTTCCAGGTGACGATGAACTTCTGCTTGTCGTTCGCGTTCGAGTTGTTCGGGTCGCGTTTCGACTTGTCGATCGTGTAGACAGGCTTTAGGCCCTCGCTCGCCGAGCGCTTGTTGCAATACTCGATCGCCTCGTACCAACTGACCTTCTCCACCGGCGCCTTGTCGTTTTTATAGTAGCTGCGGTTGATCCCCATCACCCCATAGAAGTCCTCTTGGGTGATCTCGGTGGCGCTTATGTAAAAGGACGAAAGGGCGACGCTGCGAACAGGCTTCTCGTCGGGCTGGGCCTGGTAGAGATCCATGACGCTCGACCCGACTCCCAGACCAGCGGAATCGCCCATCTTGAAGGTACCGCCCGCGACGCCGACCATGCCCTCGGGCTTGCCGCCGGCGAGAGGAGCTAGGCCTACCGTGACGCCGGCCGCGGCAGGCGAGGGGACAGCCGCGGCGCCGCCGCCGTCCGAGGCCGCGATCACGGTGACCCGCTCCTTACCCGAAAGACGTGCGCCTAGAGTCTTGGCCATCTCGATAAGGATAGTCAGCTTACCGCTTTGCGTATCGGAAGCCTGGGCGAAGATGGCGCCCGTCGAGACATCGATCATCTTCCCGCTGAGGAAATAGTCCGAGCCGAGCTGTTGGAGCTTGGAGATGACTACATACTTGGCCCCGAGGTATTCGCCGGCTTTGGCCGCATCGCTGTCGCTAACCACGCTCGTAAGCTGGAATTCCTTTTCCTTTAGTACCGAATCGATATTTGACCGGTCGAGTAGCATGAACTTTCTTGAAGCAACCATCTCCTCGATGATGGAATCGGTGACGGGGACGATGACGGAACTGTCGAAGCCCTTCGGGGTAACGACGTCGAGCACCGCTACCTTTGGCAATTCGGCGAAGATGATGTTTGTCATGGCTACTGAGAATAATAAAATCGGAATGATTTTTATCAAAATACCCTCCATTTTTGATAATTGTAGCAAGCATTTACCATGAATACTATACATTTTGATGACTTTACTATTATTTTTACACAACTCAAGTAGTTTCTTCCCAGCTTCAATTTGTTTACTTACCAGGGCCCGGACCCAGTCGAACCCCAGCCTTCATTCCGGCTATACTAGCGATAACAGGCCGCCTCTCTGTTGCTGCCTTACGCCGGAAGGATAACTCTATGATCCGATCATCTTGCCGCTCTACAGGTTCCCTGGCCTCGCTATGCTTCATTGTCTTCATCTCTCTCTATTGTTCCCTCGCGCTCCCCTCCTGCGCGGGCAAGAAGCCCGCCGCCGTGACAGACAGCCCCAATCCCAAGCTCGCGACCTCCGTCCTCCAGGTCGGGCCGGCCCAGCTCCTCGCCGAGATCGCGGGGACCGACGAGCAGCGCCAGCGCGGCCTGATGTTCAGGACGAGCCTCCCCGACGGGACGGGCATGCTCTTCATCTTCGACAAGGACGAGCGCCTCGCCTTCTGGATGAAGAACACCAAGCTGCCCCTCTCCATAGCCTATATCGCCTCCGACGGCACGATCCGCCAGATCGCGGATCTCGAGCCGGAGTCCCTCGCGAGCGTCCAGGCCGAGCGCTCGGTCCGCTACGCCCTCGAGGCCCCGAGGGGCTGGTTCGAGCGCTCGGGCGTCCGCGTGGGCGACCTCGTCCGGGGCAAGGACGGCGCGAGCCTCGACTCGATCCGGTAGGGGCGCCGGAGCGGCCCTACCGCATTTGACCCTTCGTCGTACCCTAGGGTACATTCGATATATAGGAGTTTCCTTATGCTCGATATAGTCACCTACGGAAGCGAGATACTCTCCAGGAAGGCCGAGCCGGTCAAGGAGATCGACGCCGAGATCCGCAAGCTCGGCCACGAGATGCTCGAGGCCATGGCCGGCAAGGGCATCGGCCTCGCCGGCCCCCAGGTGAACGAGTGCCTGCGCATCTTCGTCACCAACGTCGAGGGCGACAAGCCGCGGGTCTTCATCAATCCCGAGATCGTCCAGACCTCGCAGGAGCTCGTGAACATCGAGGAGGGCTGCCTCTCCCTGCCCAAGCTCTACCTCGACGTGATCCGCCCGGAGTTCGTCCGCGTGCAGGCCTGGAACGAGAAGGGCCGGCCCTTTACCGTCGAGGCAGGCGGCCTCCTGGCCCGGGTGATCCAGCATGAGTACGATCATCTCGAGGGCATCCTCTTCATCGACAGGCTGAAATCCGGCAAGCGCGACAAGGCCCTGGCCTCGTATCGCCGCCTGACCAAGGGATAATCGTGCGGGTGCTGTTCGCGGGATCGCCGGACATAGCCGTGCCCTCGCTCATCCGCGCCTCCTTCGAGCACCAGGTCGTCGGCGTGCTCACGAATCCCGAGAGCGCCCAGGGCCGGGGCCGCGGCATCGAGCGCACTCCCGTGGCCGAGGCGGCCTTCGACCTCTTCGGCGACCGCGTCCCCGTCCTCTCCCCCGAGCGCCTTGGCCCCGAGGCCCGGGACGCGATAGCCGCCCTCGCGCCCGAGCTCCTCGTCTCCTACGCCTTTGGCCGCATCTTCGGCCCCAAATTCCTCGCCCTCTTCCCCAGGGGGGGCGTGAACGTCCACCCGAGCCTCCTGCCGCGCTACCGCGGCCCCGCCCCCATACCCTCGGCCATCCTCGCCCGCGACGCGGAGACGGCCATCACCGTCCAGCGCATCGCCCTCGCTATGGACGAAGGGGAGATCCTGGGCCAGCTCCGCATACCACTCTCGGGCACCGAGTCGGCCGAGGACCTCGGCGAGGTCGCAGCCATCATGGGCGCCGACCTGCTCTCCCAGGTGCTGGACGAGATCGCGGAGGGCCGGGAGCGGCCGCGGCCCCAGGAGGGGACGCCGAGCTACTGCTCGATGCTGCGCAAGGAGGACGGCCTCATCGACTGGAGCGCCTCCCTTCTCGACATCGACGCCAAGATCCGCGCCTTCTACCCCTGGCCGGGCGCCTTCACCTATCTCCGGGGCATGAGGCTCAACGTCCTCGAGGCCTTCCCCTTCCCGCACGTCACCTTCGCCGCCGGCCCCTCGAGCCTCGACTTCGACGACCCCCTGCCCGGGACCCTGCTCGGCCTAGACAAGAGCCGCGGCATAATGGTACAAACGAACGACGGCCTCCTCGCCCTCAGGCGCCTCCAGGTGCAGCATAAAAAGGCCCTTCCGTACAGGGAATTCGCCAATGGGATGCGGGACTTGGCCGGAGCCGTTCTCGGCGGGTCGTCATTCGCGGCGGGGCCGCTTCCGTAAAGCCCGGTCGCGCCAAGGAAGCGGAGCGCCGATGAAACTCGATTTTAAGCTGCCCAAACTCCCCAAGCTTTCCGATATCCGCCTCCCGACCCTGCCCCTCGACCTGCGCAAGATCGAGTCCTTCGATAAAGACCATTACCGGCTCATGGCCTACGGCCTCGGCGCCGTCATCGTCCTCATGGCCGCGGCCGGCCTCTCCGCCTTCGTCCTCTCGCTCCGCGGGGCCGAGCAGACCATGGTGCCCGACCTCCGGAGCATGGAGCTCGCCCAGGCCCTGGTGAAGCTTCAGGAGAAGGAGCTCTATCCCCGCGTCTCCCTGCGCTTCACCGACGACCCCCTCGAGCGGGGCAAGATCGTGGACCAGAGCCCCTCGCCCGGGGCCATCGTCAAGGCGGGCAGGCGTATCTCCGTGACCGTGAGCCGCGGATCCGTGGCGGACAAGGTCGAGAATTTCGTGGGCCAGGACGTCAACGAGGCCAAGATACACCTCCAGGCCCTCTTCGCCGGCGCCCGGCCCCTGCTCTCCATCAAGGAGCCCATGGTCTACGTCTACGACAAGGCGCCCAAGGACACGATCCTCGAGCAGAAGCCCCTGCCGGAGACGGAGATCGCCGGGCCCACCCAGCTCGAGCTCGTCGTCAGCCGCGGCCCGGAAAAGGCCCAGATCCGCGTGCCCGACCTCGCCGGCCTGTCCATCGACGACGTCCTCCTCCAGGTCGCGAAGATCGACCTCGTGGCCAACTTTTCGATGAGGCCGGCGTCGAAGAGCGAGCGCCAGGGCGTCGTCGTGGCCCAGACCCCGGCCGCCGGCTCGATGATCCAGCCCACCGCCCGGGTCAACATCACCCTCACCAAGCCGCCTGCGAAGGAAAAAACGGTCGCCGGGATCTTCTCCCGCGACCTGCCCGAGTATCCCTACGCCCTCAAGGTATCCCTGGATTCCCTGAGCCCCTCGGGCGACCGCACGCCGCTCCTCACCGTCAACCATCCGGGCGGCCTCTTCACCGCGCCCTACGTCCTGCCCGCCGGCGAGGTCCTCGAGCTCAGCGTCCTCGACCGGCCCATCCCTCCGCGCTTCGAGGTCTCCGCCGGCGCCTCAGGGTCGCCGTAATGCCCAGGCGGGCATCGCCTTTCGGTACCCGGCCGGCCCATGGCCCGGGGCCCGAGGCCAAGCGCCCCGCTCCCGAACCTAGCCCGGCCGACCGCCGCGACCGCGGCGACCGCCGTTCCCACCGGGCCCGCGGCAAGCGCGGGCTCCGGCCCGCCGACGACCAGGTCCTCCTCGTCGAGGCGGTCCTCTTCTACCTCTACGACGTGGGCAGGAGCGTGGACCTCTCCAAGGTCGCCGCCCTCGTGCCGGCCCATCCCGACCTCGGCATAGCCAAGCGTCGCGACACCCCCGCCTCCCTCACCCTGCCCACGCCCCTCGTCCTCCAGCTCGGCCTGCCCGAGGTCTCCGAGTCCGAGGGCTTCGAGCGCCTCTCCTCCCAGGCCAAGGTCTACGAGGAGGGCGTCATCACCGTCGTCCTCAGGGTCAAGGCGCGCATGCCCATGAGCGAGCTCCACGGCCTCGCGAAGAGGCCCGTGCGCTACCAGGGCAGGAGCGTCCCGATAGCCGAGTACGCCGCCGAGGGCTTCCGCATGCTCTTCGAGGCCCTGAAGGGCGCCGTGTCCGAGCCGCGGGCGATCGACGACATGGATCGCGAGTCCTACCTCGCCTATTGCCTGCTCGAGTGCGGCGAGGATCCGGCCAGCTTCATCGAGCGCAACCGCGCCTTCTGCGCCTCGCTCCTCATCGGCGAGGACCCGGAGGCCGGCCTTCACGAGAGCCAGGTGAGCGCCACCCTCGGCCGGCCCTTCTCGTACCGCAAGGGCGACCTCGCCGTCTTCGAGCTCGACCGCTGTCTCATCATCGATCCCCGGGGCGACTACGAGGACCTCCTCCTCATAGCCGAGCACGCGAACTACCAGCTCCTCGAGCTCCGCGTCCTCGACAAGCTGCTCGACACCTGGCTCGACCAGGCCGAGGACGACATCCGGCGCCTGGGCGCGGGCGGCGGGAAGATCGCGCGCCTGCGCGGCAAGGCCGAGGTCAAAGTGGCCCATATCCAGGGCCTGCGCTTCGACGCCCTCTTCATACTCGAGAACCTCGAGAATTCCTCGAAGATCATCGGCGACTACTACCTCGGCCAGGTCTACGCGAGGATGTGCGAGATCTTCAATACCGAGGGCTGGAAATGGTCGATCGAGCGGCGCCTCGACACCCTCCAGGACGTCTACGACATGGTCAAGTCCGACGCCGCCGAGAAGCGCATGGTGGCCCTCGAGGTCACCTTCATCGTCGTCTGCATCATCTTCCCCATCATCCAGATCATCCAGGTGATGATCGGCTAGGCCGCGCGCCCGTGGGGCGCGGGCCTCATTCCGTCGTCACGCTCTTCGCGAGGTTCCGGGGCCTGTCGACGTCTCGGCCCAGGAGCAGCGCGAGCTCGCGGCCCAGGAGCTGGAAGGGCAGGACCGCGAGGATGGGCGCCAGGCCCTCGCCACCGCCCGCCCCGAAGGAGGGCAGGAGGATGCGCTCGTCGTAGCGGGCCTCGGGATCGTCGATGTCGGTGACCAGGACGATGAGGCCGCCGCGGGCCCGCACCTCCGAGGCCGCGATCAGGGCCTTGCCGTAGTAGTCGCCCGCGAAGGCGAGGACGTAGACCGGCGTGCCCTCGCGCACGAGGGCGAGCGGCCCGTGCTTGAGGCTGCCCGCGGCCAGGCCCTCGGCGTGGACGTACGAGAGCTCCTTGAGCTTCAGGGCCCCCTCCAGGGCGGCCGGGTAGAGCTGGGCGCGGCCCACGACGAAGGCGCTGCCCTCGGCCTTGACGCGTTGCGCGATCCTGGCGATGTCGGGCATCAGCCCGAGGGCCTTGGCCGCCAGGGCGGGGAAGGCCTCGAGCTCCTCCGCGATGCGCCGCCCGCGCGACAGCGACAGCGAGCGCATGCGCCCCAGCAGCAGGGCCAGGAGGGCGAGGACCAGGGCCTGGTTCACGAAGGCCTTCGTGGTCGCCACCGACATCTCCGCACCCGCGTGCACGTAGGCCCCGCCCCCGCAGAGCCGCGCGAGGCTGGAGCCCACGGCGTTGATCACGCCGACGACCCGACCGCCCTTGGTCAGGATCTCCCGCGCTGCGCCGATCGTGTCCGCGGTCTCGCCCGACTGGCTCACCGCGACGTAGAGCGTCCGGGCGTCCACGATGGGATTGGAGCTGCGCAGCTCCGAGGCGTCGAGGGCGAGGGCGGGCATCCTCGCCCAGTCCTCGACGAGCCTCGCCCCCATCATGCAGGCGTGGAGGCCCGAGCCCATGCCGAAGAGCACGACCCGCTCGAAGGCCAGGAGCTCCCTCGGCTCGAGGCCGAGCCCGCCCAGCTTGGCCGTGCCGAGGTCCTTGAGGAGCCGCCCGCCGTTGCCCAGGGCCCGAGCGGCGGCGTCGGGCTCCTCGAGGATCTCCTTGAGGAGCCAGTCGGGCCTGTCCCCGAGCTCGCCGGGCTGCGCCGCCGCGTCGAGGGGCTCGGGTTCCTTCTCGAGGCGCTCGCCGCCGAAGTCCCTCGTCTCCCAGGCCCCCGGCCGCAGCACCGCCATCTCGCCGTCGCGGAGGAACACCGCCTCGCGCGCCGCGCCGCCGAAGGCCGCCGGGTCGCTCGCGAGGAGGCACTCGCCCTCGCCGACGCCGATGACGAGGGGGCTGCCGTTCCGCGCCCCCACGATGAGCCCCGGGTAGTCTGCGAAGAGGATGGCCAGGCCGAAGGTGCCCTGCAGCCGCGCCAGGGCCGCCACCACGGCGGCCTCGGGCCCGGCCCCGGGGCTCTTGGCGAGGAGGGCCTCGACCAGCTGGGCTATCGCCTCCGTGTCCGTGTCGCTGGCGAAGGCGACGCCCTCGGCCTCGAGCTCGCGGCGCAGGGCGGCGTAGTTGTCGATGATCCCGTTATGGACGACCGAGACCTTGCCCCGGGCGCCCGCGTGGGGATGGGCGTTCGCGTCCGTGGGGCCGCCATGCGTCGCCCAACGCGTGTGCCCGATGCCGGCGGTCTCCTTGGCCCCGGCCGGCAGCAGCGATTCCAGCTCGCCCAATTTCCCGGCCTTCTTGTAGGTCCTGATCGAGCCCTTGGACCCGAGCGACACGCCCGAGGAGTCGTAGCCCCGGTACTCGAGGAGCTTCAAGCCCCGCAGGAGAATGGGCATGGCCTTCTTCGCGCCCGTGTATCCGATGATTCCGCACATACGCTTCTCCCTAGCCGTAGACGATTCTCCGCACCTGGCGGAGGGAGAGGGGCGGGCTGGCGAAGCGCCCGCGGGCGGCCTCGCCGACCAAGCGCCTGTAGATCGCTTCGTTGCGCAGGCCTTCGCGCTGGAGCTCGCCGTGGCGGCGGCGCACGAATTCCTCGGCCGTCTCCTCGGTGAAAGCCATGAGATCCTCCAGGAAGGAATCGAGCTCCTCCGGAGCGAGATCGTACTTCTCTTCGAGGTAGCGTCGCCTTTCCGGCAGCAGGGCCTTGCAATCCACGTTTATCGCCTCTCGAGAAGGGAGAATAGTTCGAGCATAACATGTAGACAAGGTTTCTTGCCCGAATAAGGGCAGGAAATGCCCTTATTCGGGCAAGTTTGCTGGCTGAGGAAGGGCCCCCCCCCCCCCCCCCCCCGGGGCCCCCCTCCCCCCCCCCCCTGGAAGGGCGATACGGAAGGCAACCTCGTCTACCGAAAGACCGCGCGCAATTTCAATCCGAACATGGCGACCGCGGCGAAGCTGACGATCGCCGAGGTTGAACATCTCGTCGAGCCGGGCGAACTCGATCCCGACGCCATCGCCACCCCGGGCGTCTACGTCCAACGCATCGTTCACGCGCCCGAGACGGTGAAGCGCATCGAGCAGCGAACGGTGCGCAAGCGCGACGCGGCCTGAGGAGATTGGCGATGGCCTGGACCCGCGACGAGATGGCGGCGCGCGCCGCGAAAGAACTGAAGGACGGCTTCTACGTCAANNCCCCCCCCCCCCCCCCCCCACGCTCCATCTTTCAAAATCCCGATAAACCTACCCACTCGTCCGGACTTTACTTTTAGCGGCAGCCTGACTGTATCTCGACTGTACTTCGACTGTACTTCGACTGTACCTCGACTGTTCCATTCGGCCTGCGCTTCTATCTTGCCGCCCTGGTAGACTATCCGGCAGTGATCGATCGATCAGGCCGATCGCGTGGCCGATGTCAAACGGAGGACAGTTTTGAGAATACGCTACCTCGTCCTTACTCTCTCGCTCCTGTCCCTTGCGGGCATGGCAAGCGCCGTTCAGACGGCGCAGATCGTCAATCGCATCGGCGTGCAGCCGGGAATCGTCGGCGGCTATCAGAGCGTCGATGCCTATATCGGCGGG
>DBTW01000086.1:10379-24475 GCA_002307245.1 Spirochaetaceae bacterium UBA1306
GAGCGTCGATGCCTATATCGGCGGGATCGGCGGGGCGGTAGAAGCCGAGTTCGCCCTCTCCAAGGCCTTCAGCATCAGTGCGGACGCCGGCGGCGGATACAATGCCATGTCCGGCCCGATCGCCGAAGCCGGCCTAGACCTGAAATACCAGATCGCGAAGCTCAAGCTGCTCGACCTTAGCCTGATCGGCTATGGAAGAGGCTATTATCTATTCGCCGCCGATGAGGACGCCTCGTACCTATACGGCGGCGGGGCCCTGGCCCTGGCTACCCTCGAGCTCGGCTACCTCAGTTTCAGCGCGGGCGGCGGAGCGTCTTACGACATCTTCACGGGCCCTGACGGCGATAGCGCAGGGACGCTCGGACCCGTCGCGATCGCGAATATCAAGTTCCCCATCGCTAAGTCCGCGGAGCTCGGCCTGGCCTTCGAATACGGAGGCGATCGCTTCTTCCTCGGGGCTTTCCTCGATTTCGCCATCGGCCAGCCGGCTGGCAAGAAGGCGGAGCCAGCCGTCAAGAAGGTCGAGCAGAAGCCCGCGGCCAAGACGACGACCCCGGCGAAGGCCGCTCCCAAGACGCCCGCCCCAACCAAGAAAACCACGGACGGCAAGAAATGAAATGCCGATCCAGGAGGCTATGATGCAATACTTGAATAAACGATCGATCTATTCCGTGCGCATTGCCGGGGGCGCGGCCGTCGGTTTCCTATGCCTCGCCCTGCTTTCCGGCTGCACAATGCTCACCAACCTCATGGGCCTCGGGAAGACCGAGGAAAAGGCGGAAAGCTCGGACTCCGTGCTCCTCAGCATGCTCAACCCCAACTCCGACTTGGATAAGGACGGGATCCTCAACGGCGATGACCCGGATATCGACGGGGACGGACTGGACAACGAGTCCGAGCTCACCTACGGTACCTCCCCCTATATCGCCGATACGGACGGCGACGGCTGGAACGATTACGAGGAAGTGGAGCTCTACGTGGCCTCCGTCAATAAATTCAATCCGCTGACCGCCGATATGCCGCGCATCCAGCTGGTCCTCAAGAGCGAGCCGCAGGTCAAGCTGGCCTATACGACCTCCGCCGGCGCGGATGTATCCTACGAGACCTCGAAGACCACGGGCTACGAGAGTTCGCACACCACGTCCAACAGCTACACCAGCACGACCTCCAGCGAGTACGGCTGGAGCGTCGAGGCGGGCGTGGAGTACAAGTTCGGCACCTCCGAAAGCGGCTTGACGCTCAGCGGAAAGGTCGGCGCCACGGGCTCGTACACCAACGAGGATTCCCACGAATGGGGCAGCGAGGTATCGGAGACCAACAGCTACGAGGCGCAGACCGCCTACACGGAATCCTCCTCCTCCGACCTCACGAAGACCGGGGGCTCGATCAAGTACGCCGTGGCCTTCAAGAACAACGGGCCCATCGCCTACACGGTCGACTCGATGCTCCTGAGCTCCTATCGCGTCAACAGCAGCTCGAGCGGCCTGGTGGACCTCATCGGCTCCTTGAGCCAGGACTCCGACTCGGGCTTCTCGTCCTTTACCCTCGCCCCTGGCGAGGAGAGCGGGACCTTTACCTTCCAGAACGCCAACCTCAACGTCTCCGACGTGCTGAGTCTCCTGCAGGACTCGAGCGGCATCGTCTGCGCGGTATCGGGCTACACCGTATCGATGGAAGGGAACACCTTCACCCAATCGGCGACCCAGGTCGCGGCGAAGACCGCGAAGCTGGTCATCGATTATGGCCCCGGGGAGACGACCGCCTCGGAGCAATACCTGATCGCCACGAAGAGGAACGTCAACGAGGCGGCGACCGGCCTGTCCGACCTGTACGAGCCCGTGACCCTGCGGGAGGCCTTGAAGATGGCCAACGTGGCCTTCGAGACCGAGGGCGGCGACGGCTTCGACGGGCTGAGCTCCGTGCGCGACATCAAGGCCAGCTCGACCAGTAAGAAGCATTGGTACGTGACGCACCAATATACGGCAAACGGCACGACCAACCTGGTGACGTACGCCGACAATTCCCAGGGCTTCTCCTACTTAATCGATGACATCAAGATCCGGACCGGCGACATGGTCCAGCTGATCTATAGCGTCGACGTCGACGGCGACGGCGTCCCTCTCCGCGTCGAGAAATTGCTCGGCACTTCCGACTCCTCCACCGACTCGGACGGAGACGGCCTCGGCGACTACAAGGAGCTCAACGAGCTGAAGACGAACCCGGCCAACGCCGATACGGACGGCGACACGATACGGGATAACGTCGACGCCGATCCCCTCACCCCCCTCCTCAGCAAGGACGCGACGCTCTCCAGTCTCAGCGTCAATGGAGGGAAGCTGTCCTTCACGCCCACCTTCGCGTCGGACACCACGAGCTATTCCGCCGCGTCGATCCTGTCGGACGACACGATCACCATCTCGCCGGCGGCTAGCTCCGGCGCGCACGAGATCTCCATCAGCGTGAACGGGGGCACGCCCGTCACGGTGAAGACGGGCTATACCTCGAGCGCCATCGCGCTGCCCCTGGGCACGGACACCGTCAGCATAGTGGTCACCGCCCTCGACTGCGTCACGACGAAGACCTACACGCTGAATCTGAGCTCCGCCCTGGCCGTCGTGCCGAACGTCCGCGTCTCGGCTACCGGGGCCGCGACGACCAGCCTGGCCTGGGACAGTCCCGGCGACAGCAGGGTGAGCGGCTACCTGGTCCTTCGAGCCTCCTCCTCGGCCACCCTTGCCGGGCTGAGCCCGTCGAATGTCGGCTACTCCGCGGGCAACACTATCGGCTCGGCCACGATCATTTCGGTCCCTGGCTCCGGCGCCCTGTCGGGCACGGACGCTAGCCTGTCCGAATATAGTACCTACTACTACGGGGTCATGCCCTACAATCTCAACGGCTCGACCTATACCTACGGCTCAGCGGCCTCGCTCAAAGTCGCCTCCTGCACGACTGCCAAGAGCGCCTCGGGTTCTCTATCAACCCTCCTGTATTTCCTTATGGCCGACTCGGACAACGACGGAACCACGAATCCTTCTTATTACTGGACTGTTACCGCCAGCGTCGATGGCGGCGCGTCGACGACACTGTCCTCGCAAGCTAGCCATGGCTTGGAGTTCCGAGCCAGCACGGGAGCGGGAATCAAGTACTATATGTTCGCCGACGGCGCCCGAAGCGACACCGATACCGGAACCGCGAAAGCGACCGACCTCGGTTCCCTTTCGAGATCCTCGAACCATACGCTGCAGATTTACCTCGTGATATGGGATTACGACGCGAGCAGTTCTGACGACCTTATTTCCTCTTGCACCTACAACTACAATTACTCGGCGTCAAGCGACACTTGGTCGGGCGGCTCCCTGGGCGCGAATGTCGGCTACCATTCCCAGAGAGCGGACAGTACCCACCAATACTCCAGCGATGGAGGTACGTATTTGAAGCTGGGGCTGAAATGGTGGTGACGAGCCGCCGGGCACCTTCGATCCATCGTCTTGCCGCCCGGCGATGGTAGGTTTACCATCGCCGGGCGGAGGCCGGAGCTATGCGCTTTATGTACGTGCCCCAGGCGCTGCCCTTGGCGGTGTCCTTCGCCCTGTGCTTCGGGCTCTCGATCTACGGCCTCGTGTACCGGAAGGTGGCCGGGGCCGTGGAATTCGTCTTCGCCGCCTCGGTAGGCACCCTCTGGGCGCTCTTCAACGCCCTCGAGCTCAGCGGCGCCGACCTGCGAACCAAGCTCGTCTGGTCCAACCTGCACTACCTCATCTACGGCTTCGGGCCCCTCATCTGGCTCGCGATGGTCTGGCGCTTCAGCGAGAAGGATAGGCGCATTAGCTTTTCCGCACTGGCCCTCCTTGGTCTCATGCCCCTGATAACCAATGTCCTCGTATGGCTCGACCCGCTGCTCGGCCTCGTCCGCCATTCCTTCACCCTCGATACCTCGGCCATCCCCTACATCGTGGGCAAGGAATACGGCCCCTGGTATTGGTTCCACTACATCTACAGCCAGGGGCTCAACCTCGTGTGCGTCGTCCTCCTGGTCCGCGCGGTCTCGCGGAAGAGCTCGCTCTACCGCTACCAGTCCCTCTACATCCTGGTCGCCCTGTCGATCGTCTACCTGTCCAATCTGTCCTTCGCCCTGCGCCTCGGCCCCGTCAAGCGCTACGACCTGACGCCGAGCCTCTTCTGCTTCGCGGCCGTGGTCTTCTGGTTCGGCGTCTTCAAGCATCGGCTTTTCGAGATCGTGCCCATCGCGCGGGCCACGGTGCTGGAGCGCATGGCCAACGGCATGATCGTCATCGACTCGGGCGGGCGCGTCATAGACATGAACGAGTCCATCCGCCAGGCCTTCGGCCTGGGAGGGCCCGGCGCCATCGGCAAGAATCTCGGGGAGCTGGCGCCTTCGATAGCGTCCGCCATCGCCGGGCAATCGCCGGTCGAGGGGGGCGAGCCGCGGCTCCATCAATTCGAGTTCGAAAGCGGCGAGGGCGAGCGGCGGCGCTACTATGAGCTCTACGCCTCGCCCCTCCTCGATCCCTCGAAAAACCTGGCCGCTTGGGCGCTCATGGTCACCGATATCACGGACCTGCGCCTGGCGCGGGAGCGCATCGCCCGCCAGGAGGGCGAGCTCGCGGCGGCGCGCGAGCGCGAGCGGCTCTCGCGGGACCTCCACGACAACCTGGGCCAGGTCCTCAGCTTCGCGGTCATCCAGTCCGACGCGGTGATGGGCGAAATGCGGCGGAAGGACTACGATCTGGCCTGGTCCCTGCTGGAGCGGCTGCATCGGATCGTCAAGGACGCTCACGCCGACCTGCGGGGCTTCGTCTACGACCTGCGCGATCGGGAGTACGAGGAGGCGAGCCTGCGGGAGCTCGTCCTTCGCCAGGTCGAGGACTTCCGCGCGCATTGCCCGGGCACGGAGGTGGAGTTCGTCCCCAATTACGGCGAGCCCCTCGAGTTCACCGCGAGCGAGAAGCGGCATCTCTCGCAGATCGTCAAGGAAGCCCTGAACAACGTCGCGAAGCACGCCGGCGCGGAAATGGTGCTGGTCGAGGCCGCGCCCCGGCCCGGCCGCTTCGAGATCATCGTCTCCGACGACGGCGTGGGCATAGACTGCGCCGAGGCGGAGCGTTCGCGGAGCTCCGGCCTCCGCATCATGCGCGAGCGCGCCCAGCTCCTGGGCGGCTCCCTGCGCCTGTCCCCGCGCGAGGCTGGCGGGACGCGCCTCTGCGTGGAGATCCCGTACGCGAGGGAGATTTAAAATGCGAATACTGATCGTCGACGACCATCCGATCTACGCCGAGGGCCTGCGCAACCTCCTCCGATCGCGGGACTATCGGGACGTCGAAGTCGCGAGGGGCGGTGAGGCCGCGGTCGAGCTCGCGCGCGCCTGGGGCCCCGAGGTCGTGCTGATGGACATCAGCATGCCCGGCATGGACGGGATACAAGCCACGCGCCTCATCAAGGCTGAGAGCCCGGAGGTCCAGATCATCATCCTGACGAGCCTGGGGGACAGCGAGAGCCTCATCGAGGCCGTCAGGGCGGGGGCCTCGGGCTACCTCGTCAAGACCCTGGGCGGCGACGAGTTGATCGCCTGCCTCGAGGGCCTGCGGGACGGCAAGAACCCCTTCTCCGCCGGCCTCGAGGACGAGCTCCTCAGCGAGCTGCGTCGCTCCTCCGCGCCCCGGGCGGGGGGCGGCCCGACGCCCGAGCTCTCGCCCCGGGCGAGGGAAATCCTGGGCCTCCTGGCCGAGGGGCTCACCTACAAGGAAATCGGGGCCAGGCTCTTCCTCTCGGAGCGCACGATCAAGTACCACATCGAGCAGATCAAGCGTTCCCTGGGCCTGGAGTCCAAGGCTGAGCTCGTCGACTTCTGGCGGCACGAAGGTGGCGCCTAGGGAAGCGCCCCTCCTCGCCGCCTAGGGGCCTCGTCTCCGCTTGTCCCGCCGTCGTCCCGCCGGTACACTGTAGTCACCATGCCGGAGCGAGACAGCATAAAAACCGGGGAGCGCCGCACGGCCACCCTCCTATTCTCGGACATGAAGGGCTTCACGAGCCTCTCCGAGCGCATGGACCCCGAGGAGATGGACTCCCTGATGACCCGGCTCTTCGGCGTCTTCGAGGAGATCATCAAGGCCTACGGCGGTTTCGTCGAGAAGTACATCGGCGACGCCCTCGTCGCCGTCTTCGGGGTCCCGGACCTCCACGAGGACGATCCCTCGCGGGCCGTCCATGCCGCCATGGAATTTCTCTCCCGGGTCAGGGCCGTCGTCGACTCCCTCCCCAACGGCTCGGCCCTCTCCTCCGGCGGCGGCATCCTCTTCCGCACGGGCATCCACGAGGGCCTGGTCACCACGGGCAGGCGGGGCGAGTTCGACGTGGTCACGGGCCACGCGATGAGCGTCGCCGAGCGCCTCGAGGCGGCCGCCGCCCCCGGCTCGATCCTGGTGTCGGAGGCGGTCAAGGAGAAGTGCGAGGCCGATTTCGACTTCGGCCCGCGGGTCGAGGTCGAGGCCAAGGGCAAGACCGAGCCCATCGCCGCCTATGCCGTCCTCGGCGAGGCCCAGGCCATCGCCCGCGCGCCAGGACGCGACGCCGGCCCCTTCGTCGGCCGCCGCGAGCTGATCGACGAGATGCTCAAGGCCTACATGCGCAACCGCTACGACGAGGTCTCGGGCTTCTACCTCATGGGCGAGGCCGGCATCGGCAAGTCGCGCGTGGTCCAGGCCCTCGCGGAGAAGATCCGCCTCTTCCCCGATTTCGATACGCCCATCCTCTTCGCCCGCGCCCAGAAATACCGCTCGGGCGGCTTCGCCCTCATCGTCGACATCCTCCTCGGATGCCTGGGCCTGGGGCAGACCGGGGTCCGCGGCGCCGCGGGCGGGGCCGCCCGGACCGACCGCGAGGCCGTGACCCTCGCCCTGGCGCCTTACGCCGCACTGCCCGGCGCCTCGGCCCAGCGTTTCGTCGACCTCGTCTGCCGGGAGGACCCGGGCAATCCCGACGCCGCCTCCATAGCCGCCCTCTACGACGTCTTCGACGCGATACTGGTCAAGCACTCGTCCGACCTCTTCCCCATCCTCGTCTGCATCGACAACGCCAACTTCATGGACCGGCTCTCGCGGGAGTTCTTCCAGTACCTCTTCAAGAACGGCAGGATCAAGCCCTTCTTCGTCCTCGCGGGCCGCGACTTTCCGCCGGAGCTGCGCAAGGCCTTCCAGGGCCTGCGCGCGGTCAAGGTCCCGCCCCTCAAGGCCGAGGAGGCCGAGGCCTTCGTCCGCTCGCGCTGGCCCGGCATCGAGGCCGAGGCCCTGCGGCGCATCGCCGAGGCGGGCATGGGCAATCCCCTGTTCCTGCGCGAATACGCGGGCTACGCGCGCAAGCACAAGGACCTCTCCTCCCTGCCCGCCACCGTGCAGAACATGTTCCTCTCCAGCCTCGAGCGCTACCCTCCCGAGTGGCGCGAGCTCGCCGCCAGGCTCTCGGTCTTCGCCCACTCCTTCTGCCTCGACGAGGCGAGCGCGCTCCAGAAGGGGGCCGGCGGGGACGTCTCGATCGTGGCCGCGGCCCTGGAGACCTTCGAGAGGGACGAGCTCATCGTCGGCGAGGCCGGGGCCTTCAGCTTCCGGGCCGACGTGTTCAAGAAGGCCCTCTACTCCAGCCTGCTCAACCACAACAAGCGCGTGCTCCACGGCCTCATCGCCGACATGCTCCTCTCTCGCGAGAGGCCCAACCGGGCCCGGCTCATGCTGCACCTCGTGCGGGCCGAGCGCTACGACGAGGCCGCCCGCGCGATGCAGGACGACCCCAACCTCACGAGCGACGCCGAGCTGCTGCCCTACGTCGACCTCCTCCTCAAGCGCATCCGGGACGAAAAGGCGCGGGTCAAGCTCCTCATCGCCAAGTCCGCCATCCTGTTCAACTCAGGCAAGATCGAGGAATCCGAGGCGGTGCTGCAGAAGATCATGCGGGCCGCGCTCACGCGCGGCGACCCCGACCTGATGGGCTTCGCCTACCACCAGATCTGCAACTACAGCGCGATGACCTATGCCTTCCAGAAGACCGTCCTCACGGGGCAGAAGGCCCTCTACTACTTCGGCCGCTCCCAGGCGGGGCCGCGCAGCGCGCAGAACGTGCTGCGCACGATCGCCCTCGCCCAGGTGATGCGGGGCAACGCCGACGAGGCGAGCCGGCTCGTGGAGCGCTGCGAGGCGGTCCCCGGCGGCGACCCCTTCGAGGCCCTCGAGGCACGGGCCGAGCTGCAGCTCCTCACGGGCGGCTACGCCCGCTCGGCCGCCACGATCGACGAGAGCCTCTCGCGGATGCCCGCCGAGCGGACCGCCTCGCGCTTCTACGCCTACGACTTCAAGATCCGCGCCCTCTGGCAGCTCTGCGACTTCCAGGGGATCCGGGAACCCGCGTCCAGGCTCCTCGCCCTGGGACCCCTCTCCGAGTCGGTGCTCTCGCAGTCCAACGCGATGTACGCCCTTTCCTGCGTCTTCTCCGGCGAGCGCGAGGCGGCCCGGGAGCGCTTCGTCCAGGCCGAGTTCTACGCCGCCCAGATCCTCAACGACTTCGCCAAGGTCGACGCCCTGCGCAGCCTCGCCCTCTGCCGCTACCTCGCCGGCGAGAGCGCCAAGGCCGAGTCCACGGCCCTCGAGGCCCTCACCCTCGGCCTGCGGCACTCCTGCTATTGGCCCACCTTCACCCTCCTCATCCTCCTCGCCGAGTACTGGGCCGAGCGGGGCAAGGACGACCGCGCGCGCTTCTTCCTCGTCGAGGCGTCCTACCTCTTTTCCTCGGGCCTCCACCTGCCCTCGAAGGACCTGATATTGTACTACTACTTCGCCTCGAGGCTCCTCGATCCCGCCCAGGCCGAGCGCAACATGGCCGTGGCCCTGCGCCTCTTCGAGGACGAGAAGGCGCGGCTCGGCAAGGGGGAGCTCGTGGCCAATTTCCTTTCCATGCGGTCCTACGGCAGGCTGCAGGCGGCCCTGGAGGCCGCCGGGGGCGAGGCGCCCCCCGTGCCCGCGGAGGATCTGCGATGAACGCCGACGAGCGCCGCGAGCTCTGGGAAGGCCTCTGCGCGGTGGAGGACTATCTGGGCGGCGGCCCCAAGAAGGCCCGCGCCCTGCCGGACTTCTCCGCGCCCGAGGCTCCCGAGGAGAGCCTCGGGACGATAGCCGCCGAGGTCCGGGCATGCCGGGCCTGCCGCCTCTGCGACACGCGGAAGAACGCCGTGCCCGGCCAGGGCCCGTCCTCGCCGCTGGCGATGGTCGTGGGCGAGGGCCCCGGCGCCGAGGAGGACTCGAGCGGCCTGCCCTTCGTGGGGCCGGCCGGAAAGCTCCTCGACAAGATGCTCGCCTCCATCGGCCTCTCGCGGGAGGACAACTGCTTCATCGCGAACGTGGTCAAGTGCCGGCCTCCCTTGAACCGCGACCCCGCGGACGACGAGCGCGAGGCCTGCCTCGGCTACCTCGAGCGCCAGATAGCCCTCCTCAGGCCCAAGGCCATCCTCTGCGTAGGCCGCGTCGCCGCCGGGGCCCTGCTCGGCACGGCCGACGGCGTCGGCAGGCTGCGCGGCGCCTGGCGCGACTTCGGGGGCACGCCGCTGCTCGTCACGTACCATCCGAGCGCGCTCCTGCGGGACGAGTCCTACAAGCGCCCGGCCTGGGAGGACCTCAAGCTGTTCCGCGAGCGCCTGTAATGGCCGAATACCTGGAAGTCCTCTTCGACGTCCCCCGCCTCGGCGCCCTTTCCTACCGCAACGACGAGGCGCGGTCCGGCGCCCTGGGCCGCCGCGTATCCGCCCCCTTCGGCCGCCGCGAGGCCGTCGGCTACGTCGTGGGCGAGTCCGACTCCTGCGCCCTGCCGGACGGGCAGCTGAAGCGCATAACGCGCACCCTCGACGAGGAGCCCCTCTTCGGGCTCGAGTCCGTAGAGCTGGCCCGCTGGCTCGCGGGCATGTATTTCTGCGGCCAGGGCGAGGCCCTCGCGGCCATGCTCCCGCAGGCGCGCAAGGAGTCCCGGGAGGCCAAGGGAGCCTCGATCGAGGTCGAGGACATCGAGATATGCCCGGCCCCCCTCGCGCTCTCGGGCGAGCAGAAGGCCGCCCTGGAGCGCATAACGCGCGACAGGGCGGGGACCCAGTACCTCTACGGCCTCACCGGCACGGGCAAGACCGAGGTCTTCCTCCAGGCCGCCGAGGCCACGCTGGCCGAGGGCCGCGGCGTCATCTACCTCGTGCCCGAGATCGCCCTCACGGGCCAGGTCGTCGAGGCGACGGCCCGGCGCTTCGGCGAGAGCTGCGCCGTGCTCCACTCGCGCCTCACGCCCTCGCGCAAGCTCAAGGAGTGGCGGCGCATCCTCCGCGGAGAGGCCCGCGTCGTCGTGGGCGCGCGCAGCGCGGTTTTCGCCCCGGTCCGAGAGCTCGGGCTCATCGTGATCGACGAGGAGCACGAGGCGACCTACAAGTCCGGCTCCGCGCCGCGCTACCACGCGCGCCAGGTCGCGATGCGCCGCGCCTCGATCGAGGGCGCGCGCGTCGTGATGGGCAGCGCCACGCCCTCGGTCGAGGCCTGGAGCCTCATGGACTCGGGCGCCATGGGCCGGCTCCCCCTCACGCGGCGCCTGGCCGGCGGCGCGCCCCCCGCCGTGCGCATCGTCGACATGCGCCTCGAGTCGGGGCCCATCTCGACGGCCCTCGCCGACTCGGTCCGCGCCTCCCACGCCCAGGGGCGCCAGTCCATCCTCTTCCTGAACCGCCGCGGCTTCTCCTACTTCTTCCGCTGCAACAGCTGCGCCACCGAGCTGCGCTGCCCCAACTGCTCGGTCTCCCTCACCTACCACAAGGACCGGAATTCCCTCGTCTGCCACTATTGCGGCTATCGCGCCGCGCCGCCCTCGGTCTGCCCCGAGTGCGGCTCCCTCGACGTAGGCTGGTCGGGCTTCGGCACCGAGCGCGTCGAGGAGGAGGCCGCCCGCCTTTTCCCCGACATGAGGATCCGCAGGCTCGACGCCGACTCGACCTCGAGGGTCGGCGAGCTCGAGTCGGCCCTGTCCGACTTTCGCGAGGGGAGGGCCGACATCCTCCTCGGCACGCAGATGGTCGCCAAGGGCCTCAATTTCCCGAAGGTGAAGACGGTCGGCGTGGTGCTGGCCGACACGAGCCTCAACCTGCCCGACTTCCGCGCGGCCGAGCGCACCTTCTCCCTCGTCGTCCAGGTAGCCGGCCGAGCCGGCCGCTTCACCCCCGACGGCGAGGTGATACTGCAGACCTACCGGCCGGACAGCCCGGTGATGCGCCTCGCCGCCGCCGCCGACGCGGACGCCTTCTACGCCCTCGAGCTCGAGGCGCGGCGCGAGCTCGGCTTCCCACCCTTCGCGCGGATGATACGGATCGTGTTCAGGTCCAAGGAGAAGGGACGGGCGGCCGCGGCGGCGAAGGACTTCGCCCTGAGGGCCGCGCCCCTCCTGCCCGCGGGAGCCGAGCTCCTCGGGCCGGCGGAGTGCCCCCTCGGCATGGTGGCCGGGACTATCCGATGGCAGATCATCCTGCGCTCGCCCGAGCTCGGGCCCCTGCACAGGGCCGTGGGGGTGGCCCTGGCGGCGTTCAAGGCGCCCTCGTCCGTCCGGGTCGAGCCCGACGTCGATCCGGTCAGCCTGATGTAGGGCCGATGCCGCCGCCGCGCATTACCAGCGGTTGACCACCTTCTCGCAGAAGCCGCGCAGGCCGCCGACCTCTATCCTCGAGCCGTCATCCAGGAGCGCATAACCTTTCCATGAGCCGAAGACCTGGTGCTGGATCGAGGCGAGGAGGCCGAAGTCGGTCTTGGAGACGCGATCCAGGATGGGTTCGAGGGTCATGTCGAGGCGCCCGTCCTCGGAAGTCGCCCTCCAGGGCTTCAGGAAGTCCTTCTCGTCGAGGGAGATCGTGAGCTTGCCGATCTTGTGCGCCTTGCCGCAGAAGAAGACCATGTTCTCGCTTGCGGCGCTCGTGTCGCCGAAGCCGTAGCCGATGTTGAATCCGAAGCGCTCGCCAGCGCCATCGAGGCTTCCATCTGCGCGATTAGCCTCGCCGCTCGCGACGCGTCGAGCTAGGCCCGACGCGCTGCCCCAGAGCCAGGAGTTGGACCAAGGCCAGACGCCCCGGCCCCAATCGAGGACGGCGAAAGAGGACGCGGGCTCGAGAGCGAACTCGCGAGGGCCGAGGCGGAAACGCCCCTCGGCCGATTGGCAATTGATCTTCTGATTGTAGTAGAAGGCCCTGCGCGGTTTGGCGAAGGGCGTGGCGATGACCATCGAGGCCACGCCCGGGGCTTCGCGCAGGAATATCTCGCCTTCGAGGCCCACGGAGGCCGGAGGCCCGGCGGCGGCGGCGAATTCGGGCCAGGAGAAGGATAGGCGCCGGCCCGCCTCGGACGCCTCGAAGCGAAGGCTCGCGTTTCCTGACTTCGCGGCGCTGATCCCCGAGCGGGAGCTCCGGGGCAGACCCCATCTGCCCATGGGGAAGGCGGTGATAATCGTGTCGGTGAGCTCGCGGGGCTCGGCGAAGTCGAAGACCGTGGCGGACAGCAGGCCCATGTAGCCGTTGTCGGCGATCGTAAGCGCGATGCCGAAGTCCCCCGCGAGCACGCAATAGTAGTCCCATTCCTTGATCCGCCAACCGGGCGCGCGTATCGCGTCACGGTCGTAATCGAGGACCAGGGCGTCGGACCAGCCCGGCTCCCTGAGCCGGCCGGTGGCGTCGAGCAAGGGCCCGGGGCCTGAAATCCTGTGTTCCATGCCTACAATATCCTACGGATTCGCGCGATTGCATACGACTTTTAGGCCGTATAGGCCTGTTTTCCCCTTGCCTGCTAACCCGCTATCAGGTACTTTTCCTGCAATGTAGATCGGGGGATCCGTGAAACTCGTAAGCAAGATAGTCGTCTCCTTCATTTGCGCGATATTGGTCGTCGTCAGCTCGACCTCGATCTTCATCGATATCCGCACTCGCAGCCTCATCCAGGACAATATCCGCGCCAAGGCCCTCGTCCTCGTACGGACCTTCGAGTCTCAGATTGGCGCCGGCTACGGGCAGGAGGGCACTGAAGGCCGGAACGAGGCCTTCTCCATCGCCCTCGGCTCCCTGGCCGCCTCTTTCACCGATATCATGGAGATCAACATCTATAAGATATCCTCTGGCAAGGTGGTGGCCTCCAATTTGGCGGGCATGGTCGGAAAGGACGTTGATCCCGAGGATATACAAGCCGCGAAAAAGGACGCGACCGTCGTCCTCTTCGAGCGGGAGGGGGGCAAGAACCTGATCGACGTCACGGCGCCCCTCCATCACCAGGGCGGCATCGACTACGTGATGGGCGTCAAGACCGATATCGGCGCGGATAACGCGCGCATCAGCGCCATCATCTTCCAAAACGCCGCGATCGGGGCCGGCCTCCTCCTCCTCGGCGCCCTCTTCGCCTTGCTCTTCGCCCGGAGGATCGTCTCCCCCATCGACCAGGCGGCTGGTACTTTCCGCGACATCGCCGCCGGCGACGCGGACCTGTCCAGGCGTCTGGAGGTGAAAAGCGGCGACGAGCTCGGGCACATGGCCACGGACTTCAATACCTTCGTGGAGAAGCTGCGGGATATCGTCGTAGGCATCAAGGGCGCTCAGGCCCAGCTGGCCTCGATGGCCCAGGAGCTCGGGGACGGGTCCCGCCGCACGGCCGAGTCGGCCGAGCGCATCTCCTCCAGCGTCGCTGGCGCCAAGGACAAGGCCGCGGGGCAGTCCGAGGTCGTGCTCGAGTCCGCGAGCGCCATCGAGGAGATCGCCAAGAACATCGAGGCGATGGACGGCATGGTCGCGGGCCAGTCGGCCTGCGTCACCCAGGCCTCGGCCGCGATCGAGGAGATGGTCGCCAACATAGCCTCGGTCTTCCAGTCCATGGAACTCATGGCCAACCAGTTCTCCGCCGTGTCCGTCTCGGTCGAGGAAGGCAAGGTGGCGCGCGACGGCGCTGCCCGCCTCGTCGCCAGCATCGCCGAACGCTCCGAGTCCCTTCAGGACGCCAACGCCACTATCGCCAGCATAGCCTCGAGGACCAACCTCCTCGCGATGA
>DBTW01000123.1 GCA_002307245.1 Spirochaetaceae bacterium UBA1306
AAGGGACCCATGGTCGGCCCCGGCTATTACAAGGACCCGGCGCGCACGGCCGAAGCCTTTACCGTTGACGGCTACTTCCGCACGGGCGACCTCGGCTCCTTCGACGCCACGGGCAGCCTATCCGTCCGCGGCAGGCTCAAAACCATGATCCTCGGCGCCTCGGGCGAGAACATCTACCCCGAGGAAGTCGAGGCCGTGATCAACAGCGTGCCCGAAGTGCTCGAGTCCCTCGTCTATGGCGACGAGGAAGGCCTCACCGCACTCGTCCACATCAACCCCGACACCCTTTCCGAGCTCCTCAAGTCTGGCGTCGAGAGCGCCGAGGCGGCGGTCAACTCCCTGGGCAAGGCAGTGGGCGCAGGCATCGAGAACGCCGAGAAGGCGGCCACCGCCCTCCTCGAGCGCATCAAGAAGGAGACTAACTCTCGCCTCGCCGCCTTCTCGCGCCTCGCAAAGGTCGAGCTCCAGGTCGAGCCCTTCGAGAAGACGCCGACGCAGAAGATCAAGCGCTTCATGTACCCGAAGAACGAAGGCAAGTAGGGGGGCGAGCGGCAAAGCTACGGAAACGTAGCGGATAAAAAAGGACTTCGTCCCTTGCACCTATAGTAACTAGAGGTTATAGACTGCGCCTCGAGACTCCCGGAACGGAGTTGAGCGAGGCGAGCGTCATGCAGGAAAAGGACAAGAAGATATTGATACGCGGCGCCGAGGCGATAGTCGCCTGCGACGAGTCCGACAGGGTGTACAGGCGGGCGGACTTGCTCGTCGACGGACCGGCCATCGCCCGGATCGGTGAGGGGCTCGAGGCGCCCGGCGCCAAGCTGATCGACGCGCGCGGGGCCATTATCTATCCCGGCCTCGTCAACACGCACCATCACTTCTTCCAGACCTTCGTGCGCAATCTCCTGGCCGTCGACTATCCCAGCCTTTCGGTCATGGACTGGATAGCGAAGATTTACGAGATATTCAAGCTAATCGACTCGGACGCGATCTACTATTCCTCGCTCATCGCGATGGCCGACCTGGTCAAGCACGGCTGCACCTGCGCCTTCGACCACCAGTACTGCTTCCCGCGCTCGGCGGGCAAGGAGCTCGTGGACCGCCAGTTCGAGGCGGCGGCGAAGATCGGCCTCCGCTACCACGCGGGCCGGGGCGCCAATACCCTGCCTCGTTCCGAGGGCAGCTCCATCCCCGACGAGATGCTCGAGAGCACCGACGAATTCCTATCGGACTGCGATCGGCTCATCGGCGCATACCATGACGCCTCGCCCTTCTCCATGAGGCGGGTGGTCGTCTCGCCCTGTCAGCCCATCAACTGCCGGAAGGAGACATTCGTCGAATCGGTCGCCCTCGCCCGCTCGCGCGGCGCCTTCCTCCACACGCACCTGGGCGAAGGCGAGAACGGCCCGATGCGGGCGCGCTGGGGCAAAAGGACCCTCGCCTGGTGCGAGGATCTGGGCTTCGTCGGGCCCGACGTCTGGATCGCCCATGGCTGGGAGCTCGAGCCCGAGGAGTACGAGGTCATGGCGAAGACCGGTACCGGCCTCTCGCATTGCCCGGCCCCGGCCATCCTCGGCGGCTTCCCCATCATCGACATACCCGCGATGCGGCGCGCGGGGATGCGGATCGGTCTCGGCTGCGACGGCTCGGCGACGAACGACGGCTCGAGCCTCCTCGACACGCTCCGCATGGCCTATCTCATGCAGGCTAACAAGGCCAAGGAGCGGGGCTCCTGCCCGAGCCCCTACGAGATGCTCAAGCTCGCGACCTCAGGCGGGGCGAGCCTCCTGGGCCGCGCGGACCTGGGCTCGCTCGAGCCGGGCAAGGCGGCCGACCTCTTCATGGTGGACGCGCGGAGGCTCGAGCTCGCGGGAGCCCTGCACGATCCGGCGAACCTGCTGGCGAGGACCGCGGTGACCGGCCCGGCCATGCTGACCATGGTCAACGGCAAAGTCGTCTTCGAGGGTGGTCGGATCGCGGGCCTCGACGAGGAGGCGCTCGCAGCGGAGGCCGAGGCCGCCTGCGATCGGATCATACGCTCGCGCAGCGGCGCCTACGATAAGAAGTGACGGCAGGCGCCCGCGGCGAGCGGCGGCCATGCCCGAGCATAACGTGTTCCACAGGAGGATCGAGATGAAGAGAATACTGCTGGCGGCGCTCATCGCGCTCTGCGCCCTTGCACCGGCCCTGGCTCAATCGGCCGGCTCGGCGAAGGCGCTCAAGGTGGCCCTGATTCTATCGGGACCGGCCAACGACCAGGGATGGAACGCCGTGGCGCTCCAGGGCCTCAAGGACGCCGAAGCCAAGTTCGGCATCAAGTCCGCCTACTCCGAAAACGTCGGGATCGCCGACGGCGAGGCCGCCTTCATGGACTACGCGTCCCAGGGCTACGATCTCGTCATCGGCCACGGCTTCCAGTACGGCGACCCCGCCGTCGCCGTCGCCAAGAAATTCCCGAAGGCTAAGTTCATGGCCATCGAGGCCTCCTCGTCCTCGGCCAACGCCGCCTCCTATGTCATCGGCTGCGAGCAGGCAGGCTACCTCATGGGGATCCTCGCGGCCTCCCTGTCGAAGACCGGCACCATCGGCTTCGTGGGCGGTATCGAGCAGCCCTCGATCGTCAAGATCGGAGAGGCCTACAAGCTGGGGGCGAAGGCCTACAATCCCGCGATCAAGGTCCTCGACGTGTACATCGGCTCCTTCACCGACGTCAACCTCGGCAAGGAAGCCGCCCTCGCCCTCGCCGACAAGGGCGCCGACGTGCTCGCCCACTCCGCCAACCAGGCGGGTACCGGCGTCATCAAGGCCGCCGAGGAGCGCGGGCTCCTCGCCACCGGCGACTCCTGGGACCAGAGCGTGATCGCGCCGAAGACCGTCGTCTGCAGCACGGTCTACAACGTACCCGTCCTCGTGACGATCGCCGTGGACAAGGTCCGCTCGGGATCCTTCGCGGGCGGCGTATTCAACATGGGCATGAAGGAAGGCGTCGTCGATATCGCGCCCTACCACGACTTCGAGGCGAAGATCCCCGCGAAGGCGAAGGCGATGATCGCCGACCTGAAGAAGAAAATAACGGCGGGAGCCTTCACGGTACCCGTCATCGCGAAGCCCACGTCCCGCTAGCCGGGCGGCCGCGCGGCGCCTAAAGGGACGGGGCAGCCCCCCCTTTAGGCGCCGCGGAAGAGGATGGCCATGGCCTTATTATCCATGCGGCGGATCCGCAAGAGCTTCGGCGGAACGGTCGCCAACGACGATATCTCGATCGACGTGGAGGCCGGGGAGATCCGCGCCCTCCTCGGCGAGAACGGGGCTGGCAAGACCACCCTCATGAACATCCTCTACGGCCTCTACGAGGCCGACTCGGGCGAGCTGTTCTGGAAGGGCCGAGAGCTCGGCGCGCACAGCCCGAGGGAATCCATCGCGGCAGGCCTCGGGATGGTGCACCAGCACTTCATGCTCGTGCCGACCCTCACCGTCTCGCAGAACGTCACCCTCGGTCTCAAGTCCGCGGGCCATCCCTTCCCCGATCGCCGCAAGCTCGACGCCAAGCTCGCGGCCCTCTCGCGGCTCTACGGCCTCGACGCGCCGCCCGCGGCCAAGGTGGCGAGCCTCTCCCTGGGCGAGCAGCAGCGGGTCGAGATACTGAAGCTCCTCTACCGCGGAGCCGAGCTCCTCATCCTCGACGAGCCGACCGCCGTGCTGACGCCGCGCGAGGCCGAGTCCTTCCTCGCCGTGCTCAAGCGCCTGAAGGCCGAGGGTCACGCGGTCATCCTCATTACGCACCGCATCGCCGAGGTCCTCCAGGCGGCCGACGCGATCACCGTGCTTCGCGGCGGCCGGAAAGTCGCCGAGCTCGCGGCCGCCGAGGCCTCGCCCGAAGAGCTGTCCCGGCTCATGATCGGCCGAGAGGTCGCGAAGGCGGGGCGCGCGCGACACGGAGCCGCGAGCCCGAGCGCCACGACCAGGACGGCCGCGAGTCCCGCCGCCCTCAGGCTCGATTCGGTTCGCCTCTCCGAGCGCGGCCGGGAAAAGCTCTCGGGCATAAGCCTGGAAGTGCATGGAGGCGAGATCCTCGGCATAGCGGGCATCGACGGCAACGGTCAGCGGGAGCTCGCCGAGTGCGTGCTTGGGCTCAGGCGCTCGGGCTCGGGTAGCGTCCGCTTCGGCGGCTCGAGCGTCGAGGGCAAGGGCGTGGCGGCCCGGGCCCGCCTCGGCCTCGCCTATGTGCCCGACGACCGACACCGCGACGGCCTCGTGCTCGACATGGACCTCGCGGAGAATTTCGCGCTGAAGTCGCTGGACCGGCCGGGGCTCCGCGGACGGCTCTTCCTCAACCGCTCCCGTCTCGCGGCCGCGGCCGCCGAGGCGATCCGCGACTACGGGATCAAGGCGAGCGGCCCCTCCTCCGGCGCCCGCCTGCTCTCCGGAGGCAATCAACAGAAGCTCATCCTCGCGCGGGAGCTCGCGGGCTCGCCCTCGATCGTCGTAGTCTCCCAGCCGACGCGCGGCCTCGACGTCGGAGCCGCCGAATTCGTCCGCGAGCGCCTGATCGAGCGCCGCGACGCTGGGGCCGCGATCCTCCTCATCTCGGCCGACCTGGACGAGATCCTCGCGCTCTCCGACAGGATCGCGGTCATGCATCGGGGCAGGCTTTCCGAGAGCCTCGCGAACGACGAGGGCCTCGACCTGACGAGGCTCGGCCTGCTGATGGCCGGCGAGGGCGCGGAGACCCCGGCGTGAGGGCACTCGGGCTCGCGCTCTCCTACGCCGCGAGCGGCCTCGTCCTCCTCGCGGCGGCGGCGGGGGCCATAGCGGCCGCGGGCTGCGACCCGGCGGCGGCGGCGGCGGGATTCGCCCGCGGAGCCTTCGGCTCGGTCTACGGCCTGTCGGAGGTCGTCGTCAGGGCCACGCCCCTCGCCCTCGCCGGCCTCGGCGTGGCCCTCGGCTTCCGTGCGGGCTTCTTCAACATAGGCTCGGAGGGCCAGATATACCTCGGCGCGGCGGGAGCGACGGCGACAGCCCTCCTCTTCCCCGGCCTGCCGCCCTGGGCCCTCGCGCCGCTCTGCCTCCTCGCGGGCGCCGCGGCGGGCGGGGCTTGGGCGGCCGTGCCCGGACTGCTCAAGGCGCGCTTCGGCCTCTCCGAGGCGATCAACACCATCATGTTTAACTACATCGCGATCAACCTCGTCGGTATACTCGTGCGGACCCTCCTCAAGGATCCCGCGAATCCCCTGCCCATGTCGCCGAGGCTGCCCGAGGCTTCCTTCCTGCCCGTGATCGTCCCCGGGACCAGGCTGCACGCGGGCTTCCTCCTGGCCTTGGCCTCGGCCGCCTTCGTCGCGGTCCTGATAGGCTGGACGAAGGCGGGCTTCAGGATGCGCGCCGTGGGCCTCGCCCCTCGCGCGGCCGCGGCCTGCGGCATCTCGGTCGCGGGGAACGTCCTCCTCGCCTCGACCTTGAGCGGCGCCCTCGCCGGCCTCGCCGGGGCGAGCGAGATCGCGGGCGTCCACCATAGGCTCCTCGAGGGCATCTCGCCCGGCTTCGGCTACCTCGCGATCATCGTCGCCCTCCTCGGGCGCAATCGCCCCGCCGGGGTCGTCGCCTCGGCCCTCGGCATTGCGGCGCTCCAGGTCGGATCCACCGCGATGCAGCGCTCCGCGGGCGTGCCGACCTCGATAGCCTGGATCATCATGGGGCTCCTCGTCGCGCTTATACTCGCGAGACCGACGCTCTTCCGCTCCCTGATCGGGGCCGAGGGAGGCAAGCGATGAGCAGCCTCGGCGAGCTCTCGACCTTCGCTGCCGCCTCGGTGCGCATGGCTACGCCCCTCGCCCTCGCCGGCCTGGGCGAGGCCTACTCGGAGCGGAGCGGCATCCTCAACATCGGGCTCGAATCCATCATCCTGAGCGGCGCCTTCTGCGGCTTCATGGCCGCCAACGCGACCATGAGCCTCGCCCTCGGCGTGCTGGCCGGCGTGGCAGGCGGCCTGCTGATGAGCCTGCTCCACGCCTACCTCAGCGTCAGCTGCCGAGCCGACCAGACCATCGCCGGGCTCGCACTCAACTTCCTCGCCGCGGGGCTCACGAGCTACGCCTTTCTCCTGCGCTTCGGCAAGTCGACCGATCTGCCCAGGTGCCCCGTCGCCCCGCCGATCGCGATCCCCGTTCTGTCCGACATCCCCCTGCTCGGCCCGGCCCTCTTCGACCAGAACGCATTCGCCTACGCATCATTCGCGACCGTCGCGCTGTCGGTCCTCGTCTTCCGCCGCAGCGAATGGGGCCTCAGCCTCTGCGCCGTCGGCGAGAGCCCGCAGGCGGCGGACTCGGTCGGCCTATCGGTGGAGAGGACCCGCTACGCGGCGGCCGCCGTGAACGGCGCCCTCGGAGGGCTCGCGGGAGCCGCCATCACCCTGGGATCCCTGGGCTTCTTCATGGAGAACGTCAGCTCGGGCAAGGGCTACATAGCCTTGGTCGCCGTCATCCTCGGCAGGCGGCAGCCGCTCGGCGTGTTCGCCGCTGCCCTCCTCCTCGGGGCCGCCGACGCCCTGCAGTTCAGGGCCCAGGCCATGGGCCTTGGCATTCCCTCGCAGGCGTTTATAATGTTCCCCTACGTCGCGACGGTCCTCGTCCTCCTCTTCTCCATCGGGAAGGGCTCGGAGCCGGCGGCGCTCGGCAAGAGCTTCGACCGGAGCCGGAGGTAGGGCGAGGAATGCAGGAATGGCTCAGCGTCGGCGAGGTGGCGTCGCTCTTCAACCTGAACGTGCAGACCCTCCGCTACTACGATTCCATAGGCGTCTTCAAGCCGGCGCGCAAGCGCGGCTCGAAGGGGGACCGACGCTACCAGTTCGACCAGATATACCGCCTCGCGATGATCCGCTTCCTCAAGAAGCTGGGCTATCCGCTCCAGGGCATCAAGGCGAGCATGGACGCAAGGACCCTCGAATATTCGCTAGCGCAGATGCGCGGCCAGGCGCTCGAGCTACGCGAGCGCTGCGTCGAGCTCGAGCGCATCAGCGAGGCCATAGACCGCAAGGTGCGCTTCGTCGAGGAACGCACGGCCAAGCTCGATCCCGCCTCGGTCGAGACAAGAAGCTTCCCCCGCCGCCCATACCTCCCGCTGGGCGTCGAGGAGAACCTCTACCGGAACGACGATTTCTACTTCTACCCCACCGTCGTCTTCTATAACGGGGACTCGAAAAGCTTCGGCGCCATGCTCATCGATGGCGGACAGGGACTCGATAAGGGCCTCGAGCCCCTGGAGATCGCGGCCGGAGACTACGTCGTCGGCTACCACCGCGGGCCTTACGAGAGGATCGGCGACAGCTTCTCGCGAATCAGGGAGGAGGCCGCCCGGCGACGCCTCGCGCTCGCCGACGAGACCGTCAACGTCAACATAATCGACCAATTCGTCGAGCGCGACGCGCGAAACTACGTCACGGAGATCCAGATAGCAATCCGGCCGCATTGAAGGGGCCCGCGCCACACTCACGCCCTTTCCTTGACCTTGACCCCCTCGGGCACTTAAAATAGCGGGCACAAGGAGTTACCCATGCCCGTCAACCTCAAGGGACGAAGCTTTCTCACGCTCAAGGATTTCAGCCCCGCGGAGATCCGCTACCTCCTCGACCTATCGGCCGAACTCAAGGCGAAGAAGCGCTCAGGCGTCAAGGGAAATCTCCTCTTCCGCAAGAACATAGTCCTCATCTTCGACAAGGCCTCCACGCGCACCCGCTGCGCCTTCGAGGCCGCCGCTTGGGACGAGGGCGGCAACGCCACCTTCCTCACCAACAGCCAGATGGGCAAGAAGGAGTCGGTCGAGGACACGGCCAAGGTCCTGGGGCGCATGTACGACGGCATCCAATACCGCGGCTTCAGCCAGAAGCTCGTCGAGGACCTCGCGAAGTTCTCCGGCGTCCCCGTCTGGAACGGCCTCACCGACGAGGACCACCCCACGCAGATCCTCGCCGACCTCCTCACCATCGAGGAGCACTGCTCCAAGCCGCTCAATAAATGCAAGCTCGTCTACTGCGGCGACGCGCGCAACAACATGGGCAACGCCCTCATGATCGGCTGCGCCAAGATGGGCATGGCCTTCGTCGCCCTCGCGCCCAAGGAACTCTGGCCGAACGAAAAGCTCACAGCCGAGATGAAGGCCGTCGCGGCCGCGACCGGGGGAAGCATCGAGTTCTTCGACATCGGATCAGCCGACCAGGCCCTGAAGGGCGCCGACGCCCTCTACACCGACGTCTGGGTCTCCATGGGCGAGGAGGCGAAGTTCGCCGAGCGCATCGCCCAACTGGAGAAGTACCGCGTCACGATGGACTTCGTCAGGAGGACCGGCAATCCCGACTGCCTCTTCCTCCACTGCCTGCCGGCCTTCCACGACCAGGAGACAGAGGTCGGCAAGGACATCTTCAAGAAGCACGGCCTGGGGGAGATGGAAGTCTCTGACGAGGTCTTCCGCAGCCGCCACTCGGTGGTCTTCGACGAGGCCGAGAACAGGCTGCATACCATAAAAGCGGTGATGGTGGCCACGATAGGGGATTTATAGGGGGGTAGCCGCAACGCGGCTAACGCGCCTGCCGATCCGATAGCCTGATAGTCGCCTCGATGAACAGGTGGTCGGAGGGCAGCAGGGCGCGCTGGGCGCGGTTCAAGGGGATCTCGTCCTCGACGACGCCGGCCGACAGGACCTCGATGTCCTCGGAGCAGAAGATATAGTCGAGCTGGGCGAAGTTGGGCTCCGGGGAGAAGTGGTAGTGCGTGCGCCGCTCCGCCGAGGGCAGGCCCACGGCCTCGAGCACGTCGCGGAAGGGCAGCTCGAGGAAGGGCCGGTACTCGAACTGCTCCTCGCCGCGGATCAGGATGCCGTTGAAGTCCCCCAGCACGATGCAGTTCCGCGTCCCGACGAGGGAGGCGAGGGTCTCGACCTCCCGCATGCGCTGCGGGATGCCGCGATCCTCGCCGTACTGGGACTTCAGGTGGACGACGAAGGCCTCGAGCTCAGTCCCGCCGCGCTCGAGGCTGAGGCGCAGGAGGTTCCGGGAGAAGGCTCCCGGCATCGCCTCGGCTTCCGCACGATCGAAGGCGCCTTTCTTCACGAGGGCACCCGCGTAGATGCCCCGCCTGGAGTTCTCCTCGTGGAGGTAGCAGTCGTAGCGGCCGCCCAGGTGGATGCGGTTGAAGTTGGCGAGGGATTCCATACCGCCGATCTCGCAGAGTCCCACGAGGTCGTAGTCGCGCTCCTGGATGATGCCCGCGATGGCGGCGATCTTGCCCCGCTCCTTGTTCGGGTTGAAGATCGAGGAGTTCATGGCCATGTACGCTTCCTCGTCGAGGGCCTCCAGCTCTTCCAAGCCGTAGTCGCCGTCCAGGAGGAGATAGAAGTTCTCGGCGTTGAAGGCCGCCACGCTCAGGTCTTTCCCCACGGGCTCTTGGCTCGGCAACGGACTAGACCGTGAATCTTCCGATGGTATCTTCCATCCGCTCGATTGTCTCTCGCGTGCCTCGGGCCAT
>DBTW01000209.1 GCA_002307245.1 Spirochaetaceae bacterium UBA1306
TTGTACATGTTCGGGATCATGAGGAGGAGGCCCTGGCTGGCGGTGAAGGTCGTGGTGAGGGATCCCGAGGTGAGGGAGCCGTGCACGGCGCCGGCGGCGCCAGCCTCGGACTGGAGCTCGACTACCTGGGGCACGGAATCCCAGATGTTCTTGCGGCCTTGGGCGGAGAACTCGTCGGAGAGCTCTCCCATGGGGGAGGAGGGCGTGATCGGGTAGATCGCGATCACTTCGCTCACCGCGTGAGCGACATGGGCGGCCGCGGCATTTCCGTCGATCATCACCATTTTCTTCGTATCGGCCATATGGGATCCTTATAAGTGGATTGGGGATCGGGACCTAACGGGCCCTGCTTAATAGTAGAGATAATCGCCGTTTTATTCAATATGCCGGCTAATCCTATGCCGGAACTAGGAATAAGCCGGGAGATCCGTATTGCGCCCATCTCCGCACGCCATTAGACTTCATTCGGTGGAAGGCAACGAAGCAGCGAAGCTATACCCCGAATCGCCCATCCTCATACTTGACGACGATGAGTCCCTAAGGCTCCGGCTCGAGCTCCTCTTCGCCAGGGCCGGCCTAAACAACATCGTCTCGACGGGGGACAGGGCGAAGGCGGCCGCCCTCGTGGCCGCCCGGGAGGTGGGCCTGGTCATCCTCGACCTCTTTCTTCCCGAGGACGAGGGCGAGGCCCTCCTCCGGGACTTCAACCGCAGCGCCCCCGAGCTCCCGGTCATCGTGATGACGGGGGCCTCGGACATAGCCACCGTAGTCCGATGCATGCGCGCCGGGGCTGTCGACTACGTCGCCAAGCCCATAGACGAGCTGCGGCTCTTCGTCTCAGTCTGGAATGCGATCGCCTCGATCGAGCAGCGGCGCGAGGCCGAGCACTTCCGCGACCGGGTCCTCGACGGCAAGCTCGAGCGGCCCCAGGCCTTCGAGGCCATCATCACCCGCGACAAGCGCATGCTCGCCCTCTTCTCCTATGCCGAGTCGGTCGCCCGCTCCCGGCAGCCCGTCCTCATCACGGGCGAGACGGGCACGGGCAAGGAGCTCTTCGCGCGAGCCGTTCACGAGGCGAGCGGGCGGCAAGGCCCCTTCGTGGCGGTGAACGTGGGGGGCCTGGACGACGCGATGTTCTCGGACAGCCTCTTCGGGCACCGCAAGGGCGCCTTCACCGGGGCCGACTCGGGCCGGGCGGGCATGCTCAAGGAGGCCGAGGGGGGCACGATCCTCCTCGACGAGATAGGCGACCTCGAGCAGCACTCGCAGATCAAGCTGCTCCGTCTCCTGCAGGAGAACGAGTACTTCCCCCTCGGCTCGGACAGCCCCTCGCGCTCCGACGCCCGCGTGATCGCGGCGACGACGAAGGACCTCCGCCAGGCCGCCGCCTCGGGAGCCTTCCGCAGCGACCTTTTCTACAGGCTGCAGACCCACCCCATCTCGATACCGCCCTTGCGCGAGCGGCGCGGCGACCTGGAGCCCCTCGCGCGCTGTTTCCTTGAGAAATCGGCCCGCGAGCTCGGCCAGGCTGTCCCCGACGAGACTCAGCTTGAGTCCTGCGCCAGGAAAGTCGCCCAGCTGCTCTCGGGATACGACTTCCCCGGCAACGTGCGCGAGCTCGAGTCCCTCGTCCACGACGCCGTGACCGGCGCGAGGGGCGGCAAGCTCGACCTCGAAGCCCTGCGCCGCCGCGCCGGACTCGGGCCGGCAACCAACCAGGAAGCCGCGGAGGCGATCGAAGCGAAGCTCACGAACCTGCCTCCCCTGTTCATCGCCCTCGCCGAAGGTCATATTCCGACGATCGAAGCGGCGGAGCGCGAGCTCATCCGCATGGCGGTAGACAGCGCCAGCAGTAATCTCAGTCAGGCGGCGCAGAGACTTGGGATAAGCCGGCAAACCCTCTATAACAAGTTAAAAGAGTACGGTCGGGCTTAGGACCTTCGTCTAGATCCTGGACAATCTCCCTAAGCGTACAACAGCGCGAAGCCCAGGCTCGGGCATCCACCTCGACAACCATAATTAATAATTCATTTCCCATATGCAACTTACCAGTATCCTCCAATTCCTCCAATAAAAAGGCTTTCTTGGCATGCCCCCTGCATTACTGAAGTTGGAGGACAAAGCCATGAAACAGAAAAACAGCATATCCATAATCCTAATCACCACGGGCGTCCTAGCGATCGTCGTGGGCTTCATCGCCTCTATTGGGATGGAAAAGCTCGATGAGAACGGCCGAATCGCCTACGAATCGGGCAGTGTCGCCACAGCCAGGCTCGAGAAGCTTAGTGGTGATTTCCAGGATCTCCGGATGAGCCTCCGCGATTCCTTATTCGCGAACGGCCCGGACGAGGCCCGGAAAGCCGCCAGCTCGATCACAGGCAAACGGACGGCTTTCGAATCTTCGTTGCTAGCCTATGCCGCTTCTCTGCGCGGGAAGGCCGAACTCGCCACCTACGATCGGATCATGGCTTTTTATAAGGATTATTATCCGCTCATCGGGGAAATAGGCTCGTTCGCCCAGTCCGGCGCCGCGACGGCATCCGTCCTCAGCTCGGAATCCTCGAAGGCGGGCGCCCTGCTCTCATTTATCCGGAGCTCGATAGCCGAGGAAGGCGCAAGAGCCTCGCAGGCCATCCAATCGAACGCGGCGACTCGGGAATCGGCCCTAATGGGCTCCTCCCTGGTCGCGGCGCTCGGGCTCCTGCTCATGGCCATCGCGGGCGCCCTCTTCGGGCGTTCCACCGAGAGACTCCTGGGAGCCGATCCCGCGGAGATCCGAGAGCTGGCGACCGAGCTGGCAACGGGCCGCCTCGCGATCGCCGGCATGTCCATGCGCATGGGAGAGGGCGCAGAGGCGCGCGCGGATAGCGCGAGAGCCCTGCTTGTCTCCGCGGCGGAAATGATGCGCCAGACTCTGAGCCGCGCGGGCGAAACCGCGAACGAGGCCTTGCGGGTCTCCAACCGGACGGCCATAGCGGCGAGGCGGCTCGCCGCCGGCATCGGGGACCGCGACGCGGAAATAGCGTCGATCGCGGTCGGTGCGCGGGGCCTCCATTGCGTCTCAGGCGATCTCCGCGATCTCCTGGCCGATTACTGCTACATCCCCGCCCTTTCGCTCGAATCGAGCCAGACAAAGGCCGAACGGCCGGAGAGCCTGTCGCCGGAGCGTGTCCGCGCATCCCTGCGCTTGATCAAGCCGCTACCCGCCGACGCGTCGGTCGCAGTCAAGGAGGAACGCCATGCGGAATAAGGTCGCCATGAACGAAGGCAACTGCGGCTCGGAACTCGACTCGATGGCGCGCGAGCTCGATCACCGGGTGCGCAACAACCTCAGCGTCATGCTGGCCCTCGTCAGGCTGCAGTCGGAATATCCGCCCACGACCGCGGCGGCCGCCCTGGCCAGGGTCTCAGCGCAGATATCGATGCTAGCCGCGCTCTACGACGGATCCTCAGAAGCGATCTACGGCGAGGGTGTCAGGATCCATGACTGGTGCGGCTCCATCGTCGCATCCATCGCGAGGAGCGCCGGTAGGCCCGATGCCATCACCTTCTCGTCGCCGAACTTCGACTTGCGCCTACCCATGGAGCGAGCCCAATCGATCGGCCTGGCCTTCGGGGAGCTCCTGTCGGATTGCATCGAGCGAGCGAGGCAAGCCCACAGCGAGCCCCGAGTCTCCGTCGGGCTCTCGGAGGGAGAGGGAGGCATGGTCCTGCGCATCATCGACCAGGAGTCCTCGACAAGCCTGCCACCTCTCGCCCTTCGGCTGGCCGAAGTCACGGGCTGCGAGATAAGCAGCCTTTCCGAGCTCGGACGCACGGAGCGGGAGCTCCTCTTCGATCTATGCGTATCTTGACCCTAGCGCGAGCTGCCGGATACGATACGAGTTGGCGAGGTCAGAAGCTTCGCTTCGGCTTGATTTCGCCGGGGTGGTGGAATTGGTAGACACCAGGGACTTAAAATCCCTTGCTGCGCAAGCGGCGTGCCGGTTCGAGACCGGTCCCCGGCAATAAGGATTCGAGGCAGGGGACCGGTCTCGAAGCGGAGCCGGCCCCGGAGTGCGAGAACCATATCTTCGAGCCCGGGCGGATGCCATCTGCGACTTAGGTCTATGGCCCTCGCTCGCGACAACCGCGAGGCGCTCATTCCTCCGCCTTGGAGTATCCAGTATTATGCTGAATAGTGGCGGCTCCTATCGGCACGTTAATCGATCGGGAAATGAAGGCAACCAGTACTAGGAACAGGAGAGTTCCGGCGACGATGTCCACATGGTCCGGCTATCGCGCTCCGCTTATCTAGATTGCATGAGATCGCGGAGCGGATAGAGGGATTGATTTACGTCTTTCTAGAACTCCTCGAAGTCGCTGTCCGCGGCATCAGGCTTCGCCTTCGCTCCAACGACCGCGATCGCCGTCCGCTTCGGCGAGGGGTTCGGCTTATCGCCCGCAGCCTTCGCCTTGGCCATATGGGCCACGTGCACTTCGTGCTTCTTGCCCGTGGAGGCTGCAACCGCTGCATCCTTCCGTCGCAATGCATCGGAAAGCTTGAAGAAGGCCATCGTCTCGGTCAACTGCACGGCCTGCCCGGATAGCTCTTCCGCCATGGAAGCCATCTCCTCGCTGGCGGAGGCGTTCTGCTGGATGACAGTGTCGAGTTGGATCATCGCCTTCCCGATCTGGTCCGTCCCCATGGACTGCTCCTTCGAAGCCGAGGCGATTTCCTGAACGAGGTCCGCGGTCTTCTTGATGC
>DBTW01000088.1:0-13404 GCA_002307245.1 Spirochaetaceae bacterium UBA1306
CGTATCGACGCTCAGGTCTCCGGACGCGATCCTATCCGCCACGCTCGCGATCGCGCTCGGCTCCCCGCCGACTTGCCTGGTGACCGATCTCGCGATGATCATGCCGATGCCGATGCCCAGGGCGAGCGCGGCCACCACTACGATTATCATGAGGATGACGGAGCTGGCATATAGCTTGATGTTACTAGCGGCGCTGAGTTGGGCATTCGATTGCTTCCTCGCGATAAGCTCGTCCAAGGCCGTGTCGAGGACATCGATCTTGTCCCTCGCTTCGCCCATGGAGAGGTTTGTCGCGTCGGAATGCGCCTTCAAGGCTTCCGTGCCCGCCAAGTCCAGCACTTTCGAGGAGACGGGCCTCCAATCGGCATAGGAGGTCTTTACCCGCCCAAGGATTTTCTTCCCCTCTTCAGTATAGAACAGAGGCGTCGCTTTCTCGAGGTTAGAATCGATCTGCGCAAGGCCATCCTGCCATTGCTTCCGGAATTTGTCCCGCTCCGCCTGAGTGGACGACAGGAGGTAGTTCTTCTCGGCCCTGGCCACATAAAGCAAATCGGTATTCGCCTCTTCCGCGTAGAAAAGCCCCATCAGCTCCCGCTCATACATTATGCTCGACGCATCGTTTATTTGGCTCATGTTCCTGAGGCTGACGATACCGACCACCAGAGAGCAGAGCGATACCGAGATAAATCCGACAAGGAGCTTACTTCGAAGAGACATGGATCACCTCCAGTCAAACCTGCTAAAAGCATATTGGAGTTTTCCTGGTAATCAAGCGCGGGGAATGTTTTTCCTGATATTTCGAGATTTTCACATAAGGCATGGGCTCCGTCATCGCGACATAAAGGCACATTGACAAATTTCAATGCATGCAAACATGCTATGAATAAATACTAGCCGCAGGGCTTTCGGGGCTGACCTCCGGGGACGCCACTAAATCGACCATTCGAGAGCGCATATGCATTTACCGGAAAAAGTGGACCAATGGGACTTGAGGGCCCTATTCGATCAGAGCCCGAACCCCGTCTGCATGGTAGCCCCAATCCGGCGCGAGGAAAGCATCATAGACCTGAGGCTCCTGAATAGTAACGCCGCCTTCGCCAAAATCCTCGGGTTCAGGCGAGGATCACGGGAGGGAGCACTAGTATCGGAGGCCGGTCTGGAGGATTTTAGGGCCATCATCCAGACGACGACCCAGGCCCTCGAAACAGGTAAGCCTCGGGACATAAAAATCTGCGTAGCAACCGCGTCGCGATGGTTCAACTGTACATTCGCCCCTTCAAAATCGGGTAACGTGGTGGCTTTCTTCTCGGCGATAGAGGAGCGAAAGGCAGGGAACGACGGGGGACATCCCATCTCCCTCTTCAGTAACTTCTCCGAATCCGATGGAATCAGGCTGATCATCCGATCAGGGGATGGAAAGATACTCGGATGCAACCGCGCGGCCTGCGAATTTTACGGTTGGGGCGCCCGGCGGCTTAAGTCCATGAGGATCCAACAGATCGACACGAGCCTGGAGGCGGATATCGCTCGTACGATGGTGTTCCTCGACACCCATGGACTTGCGATCTTCCAGACCTGCCACAGGACATCGAGCGGAGTGGACAAATCCGTGGAAGTGCATTCCTATGTCGATCAATACAAGGGCGAGGCCGCGTACATCGCCATGGTCCAAGAGCTCAGCTCGCAAAGCTGCCAGCCTCTCTCGTCCGAAATCGCGTCTGTCTACGATAGGCGCTGCCCGGTAAGGGAGGAGGATTTCTCGCCCCTGATCGAGCGTTACGGGCGGGACTTGCCCTACCTGAAGGAGCTCGTGAGGCAGGTCCTGCCGTATGGACAGCTGATCAAATACAACGCCGGGGAGCACTTCCTCGAGTACGGCCACTCCAATCCCAACGTCGGCTTCATTCTGAAAGGCCTATTGCGCAAGTACACCCTCGACCCCGACGGGACCGATTGCACCCTGAAGCTCCGGCGCGCAGGCGAGATACTCTACGTGGACCCCCGGCGCGAGAAAGAGGGGTCCATAAGCCTCGCCCTGGAGGCCATGACCGAGTGTCTCGTGTTCGTCGTGGGCATCAGGCACTTCGGCCCGCTCGTGGACGGTGATATACGATGGTCGAAGCTCTTCTACCGCACGACCATGGAGACTCAGATGTCCCAACTCGAGAGGGATTATTCCCTCCTCAGGGAGGATGCCTCCGAGCGTTTCAATCGCTTCATGAAAGAGGACGGCGACACCCTTCCCTTCCTCCATAGCTATCACATCGCCTCCTACCTGGGCATCACTTCCGAGACCTTGAGCCGAATCCGCAAAGCGAGGACTGGGGGCAAGGCCTCGACAAAAGGATCGAGACAGGATCGCGGAAATTGATATTTATCAATGACAACTGAAACCCGCGATAGTAGCCTCCCCTGGTTCAGGAGTCGCGGGGAGGCAAGCCATGGACTCGCCGGAATGCGAACGCTCGAAGCTCATCCTTCTCGTCGAGGACGAGGCCCTGATAGCCATGACCGAGAGCTTCGTGCTGAAGGAGGCGGGCTACAGGGTGGAGCTGGCCTCCTCGGGGGAATCGGCCGTGGAATTCACGGAAGGCCCCGAGCGCCCCGACCTGATCCTCATGGACATCGACCTCGGACCCGGCATGGACGGCACCCGGGCGGCCATGGCGATCCTCGCCAAGCGCAAGCTGCCCATCGTGTTCCTCACCTCGCATTCCTCGGCGGAGATGGTGCGGCTGGTACGCGGTATCACCCGATACGGCTACGTCCTCAAGAACTCCGGGACCTTCGTACTCCTCGCGTCGATCGAGATGGCCTTCGAGCTCTTCGCGAAGGAATGCGCCCTCGAGGAGAGGAACCAGATCCTCCAGCGGGCCGAGGAAATCGCCGGGATCGGCTACTGGTACGTACCCCCCGGGACGCAGGAGATCCGCTTCTCACCCGGAAGCCGGGCCATCCTCGGCCTCGACGAGGAATCCAGCAGCTTCGAGGACTTCCAGAGGAGGGTCCTCTCGGAAGCCTCCGCGGATAGGACTGCGGCCTTCGAGGCCCTCACGGAAGAGGCCAAGCCCTACGACCTCACCTACCGGATTCACCGGGCGGACACAGGCGAGGTGACCACCATCAAGTCTTCCGGGCGCATCTGCGGAGAGACAGCCATCGGCGTACTGCAGGACCTGAGCGGCATCGAACTGCTCCTGGGTAAACTGCGGAAGTCGGAGGAGCGGCAGGCGGTGACGCTGCGCTCCATAGGGGACGGCGTCATCGCGACCGATCGGGATGGACGGGTAACCGAGCTCAACCGGATGGCGGAGGCGCTCACGGGCTGGCGGACCGAGGAGGCCTTGGGCCGTCCGGTGGCCGAGGTCTTCTCGATCGTGAACGCCTCGACCAGGCGGACCGTGGAGAATCCCATCAGGAAGGTCATCGAGACCGGATACATCGTGGGCTTGGCCAACCATACGGTCCTCATCTCCAAGTACGGCACCGAGCGGCACATATCCGACAGCGCGGCTCCCATACTCGACGACCGGGGCGCCATGCTCGGCGTGGTGCTGGTGTTCCGAGACATCACGAAGGAGTACCTGGCGCAGGAGCAGCTACGCCACGACGCCGTCCTTTTCAAGTCCCTCTTCACCGATTCCCACACCCCCATGCTCCTGATCGATCCCGCGAGCGGAAGCATCGTCGACGCCAATCTTGCTTCGGAAAGCTTTTACGGGTGGACCGTCGACGAGATCCGGAAAATGAATATCGCGCAGATCAATACCCTGGGCAGGGATGAGGTCGCCGTGGAGATGCGGAAGGCGATGGAGGAGGGCCGGGCGGAATTCCGATTCGTCCATAGGCTCGCCGACGGCGGCGAGCGCCGCGTGAACGTGGTCAGCGGACCGCTGCGCATCGACGGGAAGCCCCTCCTCCTCTCGATCGTCCGCGACGCCACCGAGGTCTATAGCCAAGAGATGGAGGCGCGGGCGCTCCGGGAACGGTCGGAAGTCCTGATGAGCGATATGCGGCATCGTATTAAGAACAACGTGCAGATGCTCGCGAGTCTGGTCAATCTCCAGAAGTCCGAATCGGGACAGGATCGGGACTCCGGGGCCCTGGCGGAGCTGAGCAGGCGCATCGCGAGCATGGCGCTGGTCTACGAGCATCTCTACACGAAGGACGGCCGCGAATCGATCGACTCCCGGGAATACTTGAGCTCCCTCCTGCGGTCGATGGAATCAGGATTCTTCCCCAAGGGCGTCGGCTTATTCACGGTCCTCGAGGATATGGTCCTCTCCGGCCGATTCGCCATCTCCCTCGGCCTTATCGTAGGCGAGTTCGTAACGAACGCCTGCAAGCACGCCTTCCCTTCCGGGCGCCCCGGGACCATTTCCGTCTCCTTCGCGAGGAAGGGCGCCTCGCGGCTCGAGCTGCGCGTGGTCGACGACGGCGCGGGCATGGATCGCTCCGCCGCCTGCGGCTCGGGAGCGACCAATGAGGGCCTCGGGCTGGGCATCGCGAGGAGCTTAGTGTCCCAGGAGGGAGGCAAGCTCGTCGTAGAGTCGGACGGCTCCGGCACCTCGATCCTCTGCTCCTTCGAGGTCGACGGGAGGGAGTGCTTCCGCTAGCGCGCGGCGCGGAGGGCCCGAGCCGATTCCCGGTAGCGCCGGGGCGTCATGCCGACGGCATTCTTGAAGGCGCGGATAAAGCTCGAGCTTCCGGCCGACGAGAAGCCGACGATCTCCGCGATGCGCTCGACGCTCTCGTCGCCGTCCCGGAGGAGGGCCTTCGAGGCCTCTATCCTGCGGCGCTCGGCGTAGTCCTTGAAGTTCTCGCCCATCGCCCGCCTGAAATGGTAGCTGAAGGTGGATTCCTTCATCCCGAAGCGCTCGGCGACCGCCTTGAGGCAGAGCTCCCGGCCTACATCCGCGGACTCGACGTAATCGCGTATCGCCGCGTGGTCGAGCCTCCGGTCCTCGTCGCCCTCCTCCTCGGCGGCGAGTGCGGCCAGGCGACCCGAGCTCGCGCGCAGGATCTCGCTCATCTCCTCGATGGAGTATCGGTCGTAGAAGACCAAGCTCGTGAGGCTCGCGAAATCCTCCGCGTCGCCGCGGAAGTCCCTAAGGCCCTCGAGGACCAGGGCTATGGCGTTCAGGTAGAGCCCGCGGGCCAGGCGCGGCTCCAGGCCCGCGGCCTCCACGAGCGAGAGTATCCGCCTAGCCGCGGCGTCGATTTGGCGGGAGTCGCCCTCGCGGATCGCGGTCTCGAGGGCGCTCATGAGCTCGTTGACGCGGTACGAGGGCGCCGCGGGCCGGGCGCAGCCCGCGGCGTCGAAGGCGATCACGCCTCCGCCGCGGGCAGCGGAGAGGTCGGCGGCGCGCAGGGCCCGGGCGTAGCTCGCCCTGAGTTCGCGTACCAGCGGCGAGGAGCTGCCGACCCCGACCGAGGCGGCCTCGCCCGGGGACAGGATGGAGCTCAAGGCCGACTCGAGGCAGTCCTTCGGGCGCGATCCCTCCTCGTGGCTGCAGAGGAGGAGGGCCTCGCCCTCGCCCCGGAAGAGGACGCCGTCGATCCCGGACGGGAAGGAGGGCTCCAGGCCCGCGAGCGCGACGCCCTGCGCCCCCGCCGCCCGAAGCACGGCGAAGGCCAGGAGGGGGTGCTCAAGCCGCACGCCGTACTCGGCCAGAGCCTCGTCGAGCTCCTCCCGGCTCGAGTAGCGGCCTTTCAGAATGTCGCGCGCCGCAGCCTCGCGCAGCTTCGGGAGGGCCGCCCTCAGGCGCTCGTCGAGCGCGCCCTTCGCGCTCTCCAGGCCATCGAGGGCTTCAAGGATCACGGCTATCTCGTCCTTGTCCGGCCGGCCCGCCGCGGGCCCCGTTGCGCTCGCCAGGCTCAGCGAGGCCGCGAGCCGCTTGAGCGGGTAGAAGTTCTTCCTAAGCGACAGGCTGATGATCAGGGCCTCGACGAGGAGGAGGGCCAGGACCAGGACGAGGGTGCGGAGCTGCACGGCGCGCAGCTCCGCCAGGCGTCCCGAGACAGGGAAGATTCCCAGGTAGCTCCAGGCTTCGGGGCGGGAGACCGAGAGAGCCGCGATACAGGGCTTCCCCTCGATGGCGATCGCGCGGCCCTCGCCCGGCTCCAGGCGGGCGAGGAGGGAGGAGAGCTCGGACGCGGGCAGCTCGCCGCCCAGGGACGCGACGACGCGCCTCTGCGGGTCGACGAGCAGGAAGCGCCCGCCCCGCTCCTTTATCGCGGCTCGCATCGCGCCGAGCAGGGCCTCCTCCTTCGCGAGGACGAGGACGGATGCGTAGTTGCCCTCTATGGATTGGCTCAAGGGCCGCACGAGACTGATCACGCGGTGGCGGCTGTTGGTCGGCGCGACGATCTCCTCGGCCGGTCTGGTGATCGATCCGCGCGCGCCCCTGAGGTCGCGCTCGAGCTCGGCGTGGTCCCAGCGCGGGAAATAATAGCCGTCGCCCGGCTGCCCGAAGTCGGCGATCGAGTAGGCGTTGCCGTTCTTGCTGAAGAGGTAGCCGTCCTTCCTCATGTAGAGGAAGACGTCGAACACGTAGTCGTCGGCGGCCGAGTACTTGCGCATCTCGTTCGCGAGAAGGTAGCGCCGGTAGCCCGGGTCTTCAGCGGCGGAGAAACGGATGCTCTGGTTCCTCTCGATGGCGCTCGGGAGGGCGTTGGCATAACGGAGGAAGGACTCCCAGGACAGGCGGAGCTGCTCGATCGAGCGGGAGCACCAGCTCGCCTCGCGGTCGATCACCGCCCTCTCCGTATAGGGATAATAGAAGAACACAAGAACACAGAGAGGGAGGGCCAGGACGGCCAAGTAGGAGAAGAGATAGCTTCCAAAGAGCGTCCGCCGCCTCATCGCCGATGAGCCCTCCCCCCCGTGGGCCTCAACGGAAGAGCTCGTGCCCCACCAGGCCGGAACCCCGCCTGACGAAGAGCGGCAGCTCGTCGAGCGGAGCCTCGCAGGCGACGCTGCGGCCGCCCTCGAAGCTCCGCTCGCCTCGGGCGTCGACCCAGTCGGCGCCGGCGGGGAGGTAGACCTCCCTCGAGACGGCCCCGGCCGCAAGCACGGGCGCCACGAGGAGCTCCGGCCCGAGGAGGTACTCGTCCTCGATCGCCCAGGCTCTCTCGTCTTCCGGGTAGTCGTAGAAGAGCGGCCGCATCGGAGGAGTGCCCTTGTCGTGCGCCTCGCGCATGAGTCCCTTGAGGTAGGGCCGCATGCGCTCTCGCAGGAGCATGAACTTGCGGAAGATGGCGTAGCTCTCGTCCCCGAAGCACCAGACTTCGTTGTCCGCCCCGCTGTGGAACTCCGTGCCGCCGGGGGCCAAGGGCGCCTTCCCGGGGAGCCTGTCGCCGTGGAGGCGGAAGACGGGGCAGAGGGCCCCGTACTGGAACCAACGGACGAGGAGCTCATTGAAGGCGGGATCGCGCACGTCCCCGCCGAAGAAGCCGCCGATGTCCGTGGTCCACCAGGGGATGCCGGCGATCGCCATGTTGAGGCCGGCCTTGACCTGGTTCCTGAGCGAGTCGAAGCTCGATTCGATGTCGCCGGACCAGACCAGGGCGCCGTAGCGCTGACTGCCGGCCCAGGCGCAGCGCACGAGGTTCATGGGGAGCGCCTCGCCCGCTTCCTTCATGCCGTCGTAGAATGCCTTGGCGTGCATGGCGGGGTAGAGGTTGCCGACCTGGAGGTCCGGCCCCAGGTGGTAGCGGTAGTTGCCGAAGTCGTAGGCGGTGAATTCCGGCTCGGCCTCGTCGAGCCAGAAGAGGCGGACGCCCCTGTCGTAATAGCTCTTCTTGGCCGCGCGCCAGAGGTAGTCCCGGGCGCCGGGGTTGGTCGCGTCGTAGAAGAGAGTGTCGGCGCAGAACTGCATGCTCGTGCGCACTCCGCGGTCGACGCCGATGAGGTAGCCCTTGCGCAGCATCTCCTGGTAGTGGACGCTGCCGGTCTCGACCGTGGGCCATATCGAGACCATCAGCTCGATGCCCATGGCCTTCAGCTCGCGGGCCATGCCCTCGGGGTCGGGCCAGTATGCCGGGTCGAAGTCCCAGTCCCCCTGCTTCTTCCAGTGGAAGAAGTCGACGACGATGACGTCGATCGGCAGCCCCCGCCTCTTGTACTCGCGCGCCGCCTCGAGCAGCTCGGCCTGGGTCCGGTAGCGGAGCTTGCACTGCCAGAAGCCCAGGCCGTAATCGGGCATCATCGGCGCCTTCCCCGTGGCCGAGGCGTAGGCCTCCTCGATCTCGGCGGGCGAGTCGCCCGCGGTGATCCAATAGTCCAGGGCCTTGGTCGAGCGCGCCTTCCACTCCGCGCGGTTCTCGCCGAAGGCGACCTCGCCGATCGCGGGATTGTTCCAAAGGAGCCCGTAGCCGCGGTTCGAGAGGGCGAAGGGCACGCTCACTTGGGAATTGCGCTGGGCGAGCTCGAGGATGCAGCCCTTCATGTCCATTTTGGACTGCTGGTACTGGCCCATGCCGAAGATCTTCTCCCCGGGATAGGCCTCGAAGCGAGCGACTAGGGCGAAATCGCCGCCGTGGATCGGCGTGAACTCGCGGCCGGGCACCTTGATGGCGCAGGGCGTGCCCTCGCTGTCCCACATGCGGGCGTATTCCCGAACGAGGGCCTGGCCGCGCGCGTCCCAGAAGCCGATCCTGCCCTTATCGTCGATCCGCGCCTCGATCTTCCCGTTGCGAACCGAGGCCCGGTCCCCCTCGATCCTGACGCTCGCCTCGGCGGGCGACGGCGGGAGGAGGGCCCAATCCGCCTCGGGCATGGCCCCGAGGCGAGTGGCGCGGACGCGCAGGCTATTGTCGCCCCAGGCCTCGATCCACAGAGTCTCGGAATCGTATCGGCGAACGAGCCTTCCGTTTTCGCTCGTGAAGATGCTATCCATTAATCGACCCTCCAATCCGTTGATCAGGATGATAGTACGGTTATCCCGTCCTGTAGAGGCACGATTATCGCGAAAACTAGGACGAAATTGCGCTATGCTCGGCATATGAGCCAAGCGCCCTCAGCTTCGCGCGCCCAACCGATCCGGCGCGGGGAGCCCGAAGGCCCCCGCGCCCTTAAGCCGGACCGGCCGGCGGGGCCTCACTTATAGTAGTTCTCGTAGGCCTTCTGGTAGAGCTTCTCCATCGTCGGCAGGCCCATGAGCTTGAGTTGGGCGAGATAGCCCGCCCAGTCCTGCTCGACCGTGCCCTTGAGGATCCACTCGGCGAACTTCTGGTCCACGTACTTGTACACGTCGGTCTTCGCGAGGGCCATCTGGTCGATGTCGGCCGAGGAGAACTTGACGATCGGGTAGATGCTCTTCGGATCGGGCTGGTACTTCTTGTAGACCGAGTCCTCCTTCATCCTGCGCACGACCGAGGGGGGGACCGTGGTCTTGGCCTCGAGGGCGGCCGAGGAGTACAGCGGATCGAAGTCGACGAGGGCGTTGGTCCACATCTGCCGGTCCTGGTTGCCGTCGGCCGCCGGGACGATCTCGTACTTCTTGCCGTTGTCGACGGACTTCACGAACTCGGGGATCGAGCCGTAGTAGCCCTGGATGGAGCTCTCCTCGGAGTAGAGCTGGTCGATCCACTTGATGGTCTCCACGGGGTGCTTGTTCGCCTTCGTGATGGCGACCGCGTTCGTGCCCATCTTCACGCGGGCCACGTTGGTGGGCCAGAGCGGCTTCATCCCGGGCTTGGCGGCGACGGGAGGCAGGACGGCATAGTCGTCGGCCCACTTAGCCATGCGGTCGGTCGCCGTCCACCCGAAGGTCACGCCGACCGTCGAGGCGTCGGGCCTCTGCGCCTTCGCCATCATCGAGGAATAGTCCTGCGTGAATACCTCGGGGTTGATGAGGCCCGCGGCCCAGCACTTATTGAGGAACTTCACGAGTTCCTTGTACTCGTCGCGGGCGAAGAGGAAGGTCACCTTCCCGTCCTTCGCGGCTACGAGGTCGTTCGAGAAGTCGTCGACGATGCCGTAGGCCCCGAGGAGGCTCAAGACGCTGAAGAGGCCCCGGCTGCCGGCGTTGCTGCCCGCGCCCGCCCACCAGTCGAGGGGGATTTCGTCGGCCTTGCCGTTGCCATTGGGGTCCTTCGCCTTAAACGCGGCGAGCACTTTATAGAGCTCGTCCAGGGTGGTCGGGGCTTTCATCCCGAGCTTGGTCAGCCACTTCTGGTTGATGAGCATTACGTTGAAGCTATCGGGCCTGAAGGGCCGCACGGCCGGCAGGGAGTAGAGCTTGCCGTCGGGGAAGACACTGATCCGCTTGGCATCGGGCATCTCCTGGAACATCTTCTTGATGTTGGGGGCGTACTTGTCCACCAGGGGCGCGAGGTCCACGAAGTTGTCGGCGTTCAGGATGATGTCCTGATCCGTCAGGCCCGACAGGAAGGCGTCGGGCAAGTCGCCAGAGGCGAGGACAACGCTCTTCTTTTCGTCCCAGCCGGCGCGGACCTGCTCCCAGTCGACCTTCAGGCCCGCGGCGGCGGCCGCTCGCTGAAGGTAGGGGATGTCGTTCAGGTCCTTAGTCCAGGCGTGAACCTCGGCCAGTACGCGGATGCTGGTCTGGGCGCCCAGCGAGGCCGGCGCCAGGAGGGCGGCGGCCGCCATGGCCGCCGCGGCGAGGGCGATGAGTCTCGATCGATTCATAGAACCTCCTCTGGAATGCGATTATCCGATGACCATCGAGCCTAGCCCTTCACCGCTCCGATCATGACGCCCTTCTGGAAATACTTCTGCAGGAAGGGATACAGGACCATCACGGGGACGGTCGACACGATGATGATGCCGAATTTTATGAGGTCGCCCAAGTTGGCGATCGTGCTGGCCCCGCTCGCGCCCTGGCCGTTCCGGAACATGTCGTTCTGCAGGAGGATCTCCCTCAACACGATCTGGAGGGGCATCAGGGCCTGGTCGCGCAGGTAGATGAGGGCCGTGAAGTACTCGTTCCACTTCCAGACGACGTTAAAGAGGAAGATCACCGAGATCACGGCCTGGGAGACGGGTAGCACGATCTTCAGGAAGAACCGGGTCGTTCCGCAGCCGTCGATCCGCGCGGCGTCGAGCAGCTCGCTCGGCACGTTCGACTCAAAGAAGGTCCGCGCGATGATCATGTTGTAGGTGTTGAAGCCCCAGAGCACGATCATCACCCACGCGCTGTTCGAGAGCCCGACCTTGTTTACGACCATGTAGGTCGGGATCAGGCCCCCCGAGAAGAACATGGTGAAGATGAAGTAGAAGTTCAGGGGCTTGCGGAGCCGAAAATCCCTTCGGCTTAGGGCATAGGCGGGGGGTATGGTCACGGCAAGGCCGAAGAAGGATCCCGCCACCGTGTAGAGGATCGTGTTGAGGTAGCCCCGCCAGAGCCGTTCGTTCTCGAAGATCCTCCGGTAGCCCTCGAGGGTCGCGCCCTTGGGGCTCAGCCAAACCTCGCCCGAGCGGACCGCAACGGGGTCGCTGAAGCTGGCGATCACGATGAAGTACAGCGGGTAGGCGACCGCGACCACCGTGACGGCGCAGATGAGGAAGACAATCAAATCGAAGGCCAGGTCGCCGGTCTTTATCCTTCGCGCCATGCGATCCCCCATGCCCCTCACCAGAGGCTCGCGCCACCCACTCGCCTGGCGAATAGGTTCACCGCGGCGAGGAGGACGAAACTGATGACATTCGTGAACAGCCCGATGGCCGCAGAGTAGCTGTATTGCAGCGATTGAAGGCCGACCTTGTAGACGTAGGTCGCTATCACCTCGGAGCTGCTTAGGTTCAGGGCGTTCTGCATGAGGTAGGTCTTCTCGAAGCCTACGTTGATGATCGAGCCCGTGTTGAGGATGAGCAGGACGACAATGGTGGGCGCGAGGCAGGGGAGCTCTATCCGGATGACCTGGAGCCAGGCACCGGCGCCGTCGACCTTCGCGGCGTCGTAAAGCTCGGGATCGATGGCCGACAGGGCGGCGAAGTAGATGATGCTGTTCCAGCCCGTGTGCTGCCAGATGTCGGAGGCCACGTAGAGGGTCTTGAACCACGAGGGCTCGGCCAGGTAGTTCACGGCCTTCCCCCCCAAGGACTGCGACAGGAGATTGACGAGCCCGCTCGTCGGCGAGAGGAGGATCGACATCATGCTCACGACGACGACCACCGAGATGAAGTGCGGAGCGTAGGAAATGGTCTGGATGGCCCCCCTGGCCGCCCTGCCGCGCACTCTATTGAAGGTCAGGGCCAGGATGATAGGCAGGGGAAAGCTCGCCAAGAGGAGATAGAGGCTTAGGCCAAGGGTGTTTACGAAGAGGGCGGAGAACTGGTAGGAATGCACGAAGCGGTCGAAGTACTTGAGCCCGGCCCAGGGGCTCCCCAGGATACCCTTGACCGGGGAAAAATTCTCGAAAGCCATGAGGACGCCGTACATGGGCGCGTAATTGAACACCAGGAGGAGGACGAAGGCGGGCAGGCAGAAGAGGGCGAGGGGAAGGGTCGCCTCGCCGGTCGGAAAGCGCTTGGTCGTAGGTCTCGTGATCGTGCTCCTCGCGATCGGGCCGCATCCGACGCCTCGATCGCGAGATCGTTATACGGGCGTTCCCGGAAACCGTAAACGAACACTTCCCCAAGGCGTGCAATCCCGCGAATCGGGGGCGGGAAGGCCCCGAAAACTGCGGACTGAAAGGCCCCGGGCATGCTATCTTCGTCCTCCCATCGGCCGATCCGGCTAAAGGCCCGGCCGATGCTGACTGAAAAAAGAAATGAGAGGCATCCGTGGATGCGATCATCCTAACCGAGGAGATGAAGGCCGCCATCGCCCTTCTACGGGACGAGACCGAGCGCCTCATCTGGATCACTGGGCGAGCCGGCACCGGAAAGTCGACTTTCCTCGAATATCTCAAGGCCGAGATCCGGCCGTGTAACGCGGTCTACCTGGCCCCTACGGCGGTGGCCGCCCTCACCATAGGGGGGCAGACCGTCCATAGTTTCTTCTGGATCGACCCCTCGGAGGAAGCCTACTTCGAGACCAGGCTCGACCCGGATCGCGGAAGCCGGCTCTATCCCGTCCTCGCCGCGGTCGAGACGATCGTGCTCGACGAGGTCTCCATGGTCCGAGCCGACCTCCTCGACGAGATGGACCGCCGCTTGCGGAGGGCGAAGGGACAGCCGCGCCTCCCCTTCGGCGGCGCGCGCCTCGTGCTCTTCGGCGATCCTTACCAGCTCCCGCCGGTCGAGCCCGATCCCTACGGCGCCGCTGGGGAGCTCTTCGAGAAGCGCTACAAGAGTCCCTTTTTCTTTTCCTCCCAGGTCCTCCGCACGAGGTCGCGGAAGATCCGGCGCGTGGAGTTCACGAGGGTCTTCCGGCAAAACGAGGCGGACTTCCTCGCGACCCTCGACCGCTGCCGCGCCGGGCTCGTGACCGACGA
>DBTW01000088.1:13777-21862 GCA_002307245.1 Spirochaetaceae bacterium UBA1306
GCGCCTGAACCGCTATCGCCTGGACGCCCTGTCCGGCCCGGGCCGCGTCTACGCGGCGGTCTCGTCCGGCCGTTTCGCCGAGGCCCTCGACGACGAGGAGCTCCCGGCCCCGCGCGAGCTCGAGCTCAAGGCCGGGGCCCGCGTCATGCTCACGGTCAACGATTCCGGCGGCCGATGGGCCAACGGGGCCCTCGCGACGGTATCGGCGCTCGAGGACGGGGCGGTGGTCCTGCGGGACGAGGCGGGGGAATTCCGCGTTGGGCCCCATGCCTGGAAGAAGCGGCGCTTTTCGCTGCGCTCGGGCCGATTGGAGGAGGAGATCGTCGATGAATACCGGCAATATCCCCTCGCGCTCGGCTGGGCCATCACCATCCACCGCGCCCAGGGGCGGACCCTCGAGAAAGTCTTCGTGGACCTCTCGCGCGGGGCCTTCGCGGCCGGCCAGGCCTATGTCGCGATCTCCCGCGTCACGCGCCTCGAGGGGCTCCTCCTCCGAGCCCGCCCCCGGGCCCGGGACTTCTTCGTCCACGAGAGGGTGACCGCATTCCTGGGCTACATCGAGGGCGCTTCGGGATCCGAGGGCTAGGCCGAGACCGCGACGCAGACGGGCGTCGGCACTTCGATCTGCGCGACCGCCTCCAGCCTGCCGGACTCCGCGTCAATCCCGAAGGAGACTAGGCTATCGGAGCCCTGGTTGACGGCGAGCAGGAAGGAGCCGCTCGGGTCGATGGCGAAATCGCGGGGACCGCGGCCTCCCGAAGGCGTGCAGCCGGCATAGGCCAGGGTCCCGGCGGCCGGGTCGATCCGATGCAGGCCGATGCTGTCGGGGCCGCGGTTGGAGCTGTACAGGAAGCGCCCGTCGGGGGAGACCCGGATGGCGGCGCCGAACCCCGCCAAGCCGCCGAACTCGGGCGAGGCGGGGACTCGCTGCCGTGCCTCGAAGCTCCCCTCGCCGGGGCGATAGCGCAAGGCCTCGATCGTGGCATCGAGCTCGTTGATCAGGTAGCAATATCTCCCGGAAGGGTGGAAGGCGCAGTGCCGTGGCCCCGAGCCAGGCCTGACTGCCATTCCTAGGCCATCGGCGGGGCTCAAGGGCGCGCGAGATCGGGCATCGTACCGGTAGGCCACGAGCCTATCCAGGCCCAAATCGCAGGCGAAGGCGTAGCGCCCCGCCGGGTCGAGGCACAGGGAATGCACGTGAGGGCCAAGCTGCCGATCCCGGTCGACGCTCGATCCTTCGTGCCGGATTATCTGCAGGGCCCCCCCGAGGCTTCCGTCGCGCGCGATCGGCAGGACGCAGAGGCTCCCGCCGGAATAATTCGAGACGAGCGCATGGAGGCCGTCCCCGCCGATGACGATATGGCAGGGGGCGGCCCCGCCGCTGGCCCTGGTGTTCAGCATCGTCAAGGCCCGGGTTTCCGGGTCGACCGAGAAGGCGCTGACCGCGCCGCCGGCCTCGCCTCGGCACTCCCGAAGCTCGTTGACGCAATACAGATGCGAGCCCTCAGTATCGAGGGCGATATACGAGGGATTGGCGACGCCGGGGGTCGTCCGCAGCGCTTCCAGGGCGCCCGTCTCCAGGCTCATCCGAAAGGAGTAGATGCCCTCGCCCTTCCCGCGATAGTCCGGCTCGGTATAGGTCCCCACGAATACGACGATGTCCTTCCCCGCTGCCCGGGCCGATCCCGGCCTCATGGCTTGGCCACGAGATAGGCGGCGAGCCCGTCGTGATCGCCCGAGCACAGCAGGGGCGAGCCGAGCAGGGCGTTGCCCAGGGGGACGAAGCCGCTTACCTCATATCGGCCCCCCCCGTCGAGGGCCCAGGCGAAGGCGTCCCTCGCCTGATCGAAGGAAGCGTAATGGTGCTTCACTTTCGTGACGAGGTCGGCGGTCTCGCGGCTGAAGGCTCCGGTGAACAGCCAGCCGCCCGCCCAGCGATAGGGACCGAAGAGCCGGCCATGGTTGTTGGCGAATTCGAAGGGGCCGTCGGAAATCGCCTTGCCCTGGCCTCGGGGCAACTGCTCGAAAACCGCCCCCCCGATCCGCGCGCTATAGCCCGTCGAATGGCCGTCCCGCATCTCGAACTCGACGGCGACGCCGGCCGACTCCAGGCGGGCATACGCCTCCTCTTCGGTCTTCGAGATCGGGTCGTATACGATGACGTTGATGGGCTCGAGGAGGGTCCTGCCGCGATAGGGCCGGCCGAGCCAATTCGCGATGCCGCCGCCCACGCCGATCATCCATTTGCCGATGGCGGGGAGGCCGGCGACGCTCGCCGAATCGGCCGGGTCGGGCGGCGCGGGCACGCGGGGCGCCTCGCCGGCGGCCGTGGCCAAGGCGAGGAAGAGCAGGATGGGCGCGAGAGCGTTCCTTATTCCCATGCCGGCAACAATAGCGCGGATCGGGGCGCTCGAGGAAGCGCGCCCTAGATGCCCCGGTAGTACGGCCGGAGGGCGCCGCTCGTGTTCGCGAGCATCTCGCCGAAGAGCCTCTCGGCCTCGGCCGGGGCCGCGGTCATCAGCGGGTCGTTCATGAAGGCCGGCAGGGCGGCCCTCGCGTCGCCGGAGAGGGCTGCCCGCAGGATCGTCTCCTGGTTCGCGGCGTGGCGAGCGACCATGCCCTCAACCTGCGGAGGCAGGCGGCCGGCCATGAGGGGCCTCGCGCAGTCGCGCGAGAAGAGGGCGTTGGTCTCGACGACCGAGCCCAAGGGAAGGCCCGCGACCTGGCCCCGGTTGGGCAGGTTCGCGTTGCTGACGAAGGAGCCGAGGCCTAGCAAGGCCTTGATGATGGCCACGCCCTCCTCTCCCGAGCGCTCGAGCGCGAAGGGCTCCTGGCCCGAGGCGAGGGCCGCCGACTTGGCGCGAAGGGCCTTCGCGTTCTCGACGCGCCAGGACACCGGCGTCAAGGTGAACTTCCAGGCGGCGGCCGTCTCGCGGTCCCGGAGATACCAGGGCGGCATGAACTCGGCGAGGTGGCGGTCGCCAGCGGCGGCGATGAGGCCGAAGCGCTTGAAGAGGTCGAACTTGACGAGCTCGGCCGAGGAGAACCAATCCTTCTTCCAGGTTCCCTCGCCCTTCTCCTCGAAGCCCTCGGGATGCCGCTCGATGAAGGACCGGTAGGCGGGGAAGAGGTCCTCGCCCCGATACGACGCGCGGTCGAGCCAGGTGAAATGGTTGATGCCGAGGACGTTGACCTCGATGTCGGCCATCTCGGCGTCCATCGCGCCCAATTCCTCTCGCGCGACGGCGGCGAGGAGCTTACGGGTGCCGAAGACCTCGTGGCAGCAGCCGAAGGCCTTGATGCCGGGGAAGACCTCGTAGAGCGCGCGCACGCAGAGGGCCATGGGGTTCGTGTAGTTGATCACCCAGGCCTCGGGGCAGGACTTCCGTACGGCCTCCGCGATCTCCGCGTATTGGGGCAGGGTGCGGAGGGCGCGGAACAGGCCGCCCGGTCCGGTCGTGTCCCCGACCGACTGGTAGATCCCGTGCTTCTCGGGGGCGTGCACGTCCGAGGCCATGTCATCGAAGCTGCCGGGCAGGATCGAGGCCACGACGAAGTCGGCGCCGTCCAGGGCCGCGTCGAGGCTTGGGGATACCTCGTAGCGCCACGCGCCGACGAGGTCGGGCCGGGAGGCGAGGCCGTTGCCGATGGCGGCGTTGGCCTCGGCGGCGGGGCGCTCGATGTCGTAGAGCCTCACCGTGCCCGAGAGCCTCCCTTCGGCGGCGAGGTCGGACATCAGCTTCCAGGCCCAACCGCGGGAGCCGCCGCCGATATACGCGATCGTCAGGGCGTCGCGCCTGTCGTAAGTCTCTCTCTTCATTGTGATCCCTTCCATGCCCCGAGGGCAGCCCCGCGGAGTCCGGGGGAGTATAGCGCTTCGGCCGGCCGCGGTAGAAGCGGGCGGAGTCCCGGCCCCTACTTCAGGGCCCGGATGTACTCGGCCGCGGCATCGTCGTCGGAGGGCACATCGAGCTCGCCCTTCGCGATCCTCGCCCGGAGTCCCGCGACGAGGGCCCCGCCGGTCCCCAGGGCCTCGCTCCCCTCCTTCGTCGGGGAGCACTCCACCGCGCCCTCGGCGAGGCCCATCGATCGATGGCCGCCTCGGACGCTCCCGGTCGCGAAGAGCTCTTCGACGAGACCGTAGGCGACGGCATCGGCCCGCCCCTCGACCCGCGCGATGGCGACGTCGCCCCGGTAGAGCGCGTCGGCGCCGCCGAAGCCGCATCGGAACACCGAGGCCGCCTTTTTCTTGGCCAGGGCCAGCTCGGCGGCGCGGGCGATCTCGGGATCGGGCGGCGAATAGCGCCCGCAATAATACGAGAGGACGCGGCCGCCCTTGCGCAGCTCCGGCGAGGCGGTGGCCGCGCCCGCCCTGAAGGCCGCCTCTATCGCGTTGGACTCGGGCCCGTCGGCGGCCGCGATGAACCCGAGCCTCTCGGCTCCGCCCGGCGCGATCGAGCAGCCGGCGATCGCGCCCGCGAGGAAGGCGCCTTCCGCGAGCTCGAAGGAGATCGAGGCCAGGTTGGGCGAGGCGTCGCTAAAGGAGGAGCCGACCCCGACGAGGGCGAATTTGATCCGGGGATAATCGAGGGCGACCCGGCTCGCGCTGCCCGCTAGGCGCGGCCCCGCGACGATGACGAGGTCGGGCCTCTCGTCGGCCAGGATGCGCAGGATGCGCTCGCCATCGTCGCCCCCGACCTTGGAGACCACGGAGCGCGCGTCGAGGCCCCCGATCCGCCGCGAGGGCTCGGGCGCGGAAGCTTCGGCGAGGACCCGGCCGCCGCGCTCGGCCGCTATCCGATCGAAGGCGGCCAGGACGCCGTCGCGCAGGGGGCCTTCGCCCTCGAAGGCGGCGGCCACCAGACGGCTGGGGCCCGAGGCGGCAGGGCCGCCGCGGGAGCAGCAGGGCGAGAGGGCGAGGACCGCCGCCGCCATGAGGATGGCTGCGGCGAGGATTGCTTTTCGCTCGACCATGCCGCCCGTCGCCTCCCTTGCCTAGCGCTTCCCCGCGTCGTAGATCTCGCCGTCGGCCTTCGGCGCCTGCGTGGACTTGGAGAAGACCACCAGGGCGAGCAGCGTAACCGCGTAGGGGAAGGCCTTGAGGACCAACCCCGGGATCGAGGAGAGGGCGGGCACGACCTGCGAGACGTTGGCGAGGGTCGCGCAGAAGCCGAAGAAGAAAGTCGCCCCGAGGATGCCCAGGGGCTTCCAATTGCCGAAGATGAGGGCCGCAAGGGCCAGGAAGCCCAGGCCGGCCACGGTCCCGTTGAACTCGCCCGAGAAGGTGACGAGGATGGTCGCGCCAGAGAGGCCGGCGAGGGCCCCCGAGATGAGCACGCCCGCGTAGCGCATCTTGTACACGTTGATGCCGGCCGCGTCCGCGGTCTGAGGATGCTCGCCGCAGGCCCGGAGCCTGAGGCCGAAGCGCGTCTTGTACAGGATGAACCAGGACAGGCCGAGTATGGCGAGCAGGAGCCATGTCGTGGCGTAGGTCCTGGTGAATAGCAGTGGCCCGAGGATGGGGACCTTATGGAGGACGGGCACGTCGAAGGGCACGAAGCCCAGCGTGATGCGCACGTTGCCCGATCCCGTGATCGTGCGGGCGAGGAAGACGGTGAGGGCGCCCGCGACCATGTTGATGGCCGTGCCGGAGATCACCTGGTTGGCCAGGAGATTGATGCTCGCCACCGCGTGTAGGATGGAGAAGACCAGGCCCGCGAGGGCGGCCATCGCGAGCCCGACCCAGATGGCGTTCTGCCCGAGGGTCGGCTGCAGCTTCGAGATCGTGACGGCGCAGACGAAGTTGCCGACGACCATGAGGCCCTCGAGGCCGATGTTGACGACGCCCGAGCGCTCGCTGTACAGGCCGCCCAGGGCCGCCGCGAGGAGGGGGACGCTGTAGGCCACGGCGTAGGGGAAGATGCGCGAAATCATGTCCCAGACTTCCATATCAGGCCTTCTTCCGGAAGCGCGAGGAGAGCGCGTTCCATATCCGCGTGAAGAGGACGCTCGTCGCCGCGAAGTAGATGATCACCGCTATGATGGTGTCGCCGATCTCCGGCGGTATGCTCGTCATCGCGCTCATGAAGCCCTTGCCCGAGTGCAGGACCCCGAAGAAGAGGGCCGCGAGGACGACGCCGACCGGGCTATTGGCGCCCAGGAGCGCGACCGCGAGGCCGTCCATGCCCTGCGAGGGCATGACCCCGATCTGCATGTTCACGGCGTAACCGACGTAATAGGTTGCCCCGGCGAGGCCCGCGAGGGCCCCGGAGATGGCGAGGGAGAGGGCCATGTTCTTCGGGACGTTGATCCCGGCGAACTCGGCGGCGTGGCGGTTGAAGCCCACGGCCTTGAGCTCGAAGCCGAGGGTCGTCTTGCTGAGCACCAAGGCCGTCAGGATCGCGCAGCCGATAGCCACGAAGACGCCGAGGTTGATGAAGGACCCGCCGAAGATATGCGTGAGCCAGGGCACCTTCAGCGAGGCGTACTCGGGGATGCGGGCCGACTCCGTCTCGAGGTACTCGGCCTTGAAATAGGTCGGGACCGTGTAGTAGATGGTCCAGTAGGCGATCCAGTTGAGCATGATCGTGGAGACGACCTCGTGCACGTTGAAGCGCGCCTTGAGGTAGCCGGGGATGAAGCCATAGACCGCCCCGGCCAGCATAGCGCACGCGAGGATGATGGGCAGCATCAAGCCCTTGGGCAGGTGGAGGGTCAGCCCCAGGGCGATCGACACGAGGCCGCCCATCAGCATCTGCCCGGAGGCCCCAATGCTGAAGAGCCCCGTGCGGAAGGCGAAGGCCATCGCGAGGCCGGTTAGGGTGAGCGTAGTGGCGGTGGCGAGGGTATTGCCGATGCGCTCCACGTTCATGAGGCCGCCGCGGAAGAGGTAGGAAAAGCCCTCGATCGGGTTGGCGCCGATCGCCAGCATCAGCAGCGCGCCGGCGAGGAGCCCGAGGAAAGCCGCCGCCAGCGCCGTGAAAAGGTTCTTGAGGCCGTTCACTTGAGCTCTCCCTTCTTGGCGCCTGGGACGCTAGAGCCTGCCATCATCAGGCCGATCTCGGCCTCGCTGACGTTCTTGGGATCCAGGATGCCGGCGACGGCCCCGTGGCTGATGACCGCGATGCGGTCGGAGAGGTTCATGATCTCGTCGAGCTCGAGGGACACGAGGAGGACGGCCTTCCCCTTGTCGCGCTGCTCGACGAGGCGCTTGTGGATGTACTCTATCGAGCCGACGTCGAGGCCCCGCGTGGGCTGCACCGCGACGAGGACCTCCGGGTTGAGGTCGATCTCGCGGCCGACGATCGCCTTCTGCTGGTTGCCGCCCGAGAGCGAGCGGGCCAGGGCCAGGGGGCCCTCGCCCGCCCGGACGTCGAAGGCCTCCATCAGCGCCACGGCGTGCGCGCGAATCGCCTTGCGGTCCATGAAGCCCCGATGCGAGTAGGGCGGGAGCCCGTAGATCTCGATGACGAGGTTGTCTTCCATCGAATAGTCGAGGACGAGTCCGCGCCGCTGGCGATCCTCCGGGATATGGGCCATGCCCGAGCGCGTGCGCGTCCGGATGCTGGCATGGGTGATGTCGACCCCCTTCAGCCTTATGGAACCCGACTGGACTTTGCGCAGGCCCGTGAGGGCTTCGACGAGCTCGGTCTGGCCGTTGCCGTCCACGCCCGCGAGCCCCAGGATCTCGCCGTAGCGGAGCTGGAGGGAGAAATCCTTGACCGCCTGGGTCTTGCGGCTCGAGAGGACGCCCAGGCCCTCGATCTCGAGTACCACCTCGCCCGGCGCCCGGGGGGCCTTGTTCACCGAAAAGCTGACGGCGCGGCCGACCATCATCTCGGCCATCCTGGACTCGTCGGAGTCGGCTACCTCGACGGTCCCGATCACCTTGCCGCGCCGAATGACCGTGCAGCGATCGGCGATGGCCTTGATTTCCTTGAGCTTGTGCGTGATGAGGATGATCGACTTGCCCTCTCCGATGAGGTTGCGCATGATCTGCATGAGGTCGTCGATCTCCTGCGGCGTGAGCACGCCCGTAGGCTCGTCGAAGATCAGCACCTCCGCGTCGCGGTAGAGCATCTTCAG
>DBTW01000088.1:22134-25653 GCA_002307245.1 Spirochaetaceae bacterium UBA1306
ATCTCCACGCGCTGCTGCATCCCGACGGAGATGTCCTCGATCTTGGCCGAGGGGTCGACGTTGAGCCCGTAGGTCTCGGAGAGCAGGGCGATGCGCTTGGCCGCGCCCTTCAAGTCCACAACGAGACCCTTGCGCGGCTCGAGGCCGAGCACGATGTTCTCGGTGACCGTGAAATTCTGCACGAGCTTGAAGTGCTGGTGCACCATGCCGATGCCCAATTCGCCCGCGACGTTCGGGTTTGCTATGTGGACTTCCCGGCCCTTGAGCTTGATGACGCCCGCATCGGCCTTGTACAGGCCGAAGAGGATGCTCATCAGGGTGGACTTGCCGGCGCCGTTCTCGCCCAGGAGCGCGAGGATTTCGCCCTTCTTGAGCTGGATGGTAATATCGTCGTTGGCGAGTATCCCGGGAAAGCGCTTGGTGACGTTCAGCATCTCGACGATATAGTCCATCGACCCTCCTCCGTTCGGGGCATTATATACGGACGCGCGAGGCGTGAAAAGAAAAAAACCGCCCCTCCCGGATTGAGGGAGGGGCGGCTATCGGGGCCGGGCGGGCCCTTACTTAATTAAGTCGCCCTTCTTGTCGGCGACGACGATCTTGCCGGCCTTGAGGTCGGCTACGACCTTGTTGACCTTCTTGACGACGTCGGCGGAGAGGTTGGGATTGGTGGCGGGGATACCGACGCCATCGTTCTTGGCGTTGAAGGTGAGGGTCTGGCCGCCGGGGAACTTGCCCTCGCGCTCGGCCTTGATCATGTCGTAGGTGGCGACGCTGACGCCCTTCATGGCGCTCGTGAGGATGATGGACTTGGTCTTGGCCGTGTCGTAGTAACCGTCGGCGTACTGATCGACGTCGACGCCGACGATCCAGGCGGTCTTGCCGGCCACGGCGCGGGTCTTGGCCTCGTTGATGGCGCCTACGCCCACGCCGCCCGCGGCGGTGAAGACGGCCTTGACGCCCTTGTCGAACATGGAGGCGGCGAGCTGCTGGCCGGCGGCGACCTCGGAGAAGGTGCCCTGGTAGATGACGTTCTCGGCCTTCATGGCGATCTTGGTGCCGAAGTTCTTATTGGCGTAGGCGACGCCCTGCTGGAAGCCCCAGTTGTAACGCTGGACGGCCGGGATCTCCATGCCGCCGATGAAGCCGAACTCGCCATCCTTGAGCTGGAGGGCGGCGGCGACGCCGGCGACGAAGCCGGACTCGTGCTCGGCGTAGAAGATGGACACGGTGTTCGCTCCGACCTTCTCGACGCGGGTCGCGTCATACTTGCCGTTGTTGGGCGAGCCGTCGATGAGGACGAACTTGGCGTCCGGGTACTTGTCCTGGGCGATGAGGATGGCGCTCTCGAACTTGAAGCCGGGGGTCACGATGAACTTGAAACCGGCGTCGTAGAGGTTGCCGATCTCCTTGACGTAGTCGGCCTCGGTCGTGCCGGAAGGCTTGAGGTACTTGGTCTTGTAGCCGAAGTCCTTGCCGGCCTTGAGGACGCCTTCCCAGGTGCCCTGGTTGAAGGACTTGTCGTCGATGGTGCCGGCGTCGGTCACCATACCGATGGGAAAGGTCTTGGGCGCGGCGAAAAGCGACTGGCCGCCAACGAGGACGGCGAGACTGACGAGGGCTAAAGCGATCTTCTTCATGTACTCTCCTTTTTTTCCACTCTCTACTCCGTGGGTTTACGGACGATTTTAGTCTCTAGGCAAGGCTTGCGCAAGCCGGATCGCGAATGCATAAAAATACATCGATGTAATAAAATCCCTACTCCGGCAACTCGCTGACGATCGCGATGCTGCTGGACGCGCCGATCCTGTCGGCGCCGGCGTCGAGCATGAGGATGGCGTCGTGGTAGCTGCGGATCCCGCCCGAGGCCTTGACCTGGAGCTTGTCGCCCACGGCCTTACGCATCAGGCGGACGTCGTCGGCGCTGGCCCCGCCCGTGCCGAAGCCCGTGCTGGTCTTGACGAAGCGGGCGCCGGCCCGTGCCGCCGCCTCGCAGGCCTTCACCTTCTCGGAATCGGTGAGGTAGCAGGTTTCGATGATCACCTTGATCGAGACGCCGCTCGCGGCCTCGGTCCCGGCGGCGACGACCCCCCGGATGTCCTCCTCGACGGCCTTCCAGTCTCCGGCCTTGGCGGCGCCCAGGTTGATCACCATGTCGAGCTCCCTGGCCCCCTGGGAAGCGGCCAGGCGGGCCTCGGCGGCCTTGGTCGCCGGCGAGTTGGCGCCGAGGGGGAAGCCGATCACCGTGCACACGACGATGTCCGTGCCGGCGAGCTCCTTGGCGCAAAGCGCCACCCAGGAGGGATTCACGCAGACGCTCATGAAGCAGTACTTCTTGGCCTCGGCGCAGAGCTCGCGTACCTGTTGCTCCGTGGCGATGGCCTTGAGAAGCGTGTGGTCGATGGTCTTGGCGAGCGTGGCCTTGGTCCATTCCTTTTGCATAGCGTCCTCCCCTATATCTCGAACCTGCGCGAGAGGTATTCCCTCCGCGTGGCTACCAGCTCCTTGAGCTCCTCGAGCATGCGCTCGTCGGCGAGCTCGGCGATCGGGAAAACCTGGACTTCCGTCTCGTCGGTATAGCGCCGGACGAAGGCGACGTCGGTCACGTAGCCGAGGCTGATCATGTTGGAGATGCGGTCGGCCGACTTCAGCACCCGCGCCTTGTCGGAGCCGAACTCACGGATGCGCGCGAGGAACTCGGCCTTGGTCTCGATGGGCCTGCGCGTGACCTCGAGGACGAGCTTGTAAACGTCCGCGGACTCGTCGTCTATCTCGAGGATGCGGTCCCGGTCGAAGCCGGGCACGTCCTCGATGAGGTCGTGGATGATGGAGGCCTTGAGCAGGGTCGAGTCGATGTAGCCGTAGTCGATCAGGATGGCCATCGTGTCCAGCTGGTGGCGAAACATGTTCCCGCCCGAGCGACGCCGGTTGCCGATGAGGGCGGTGGCAAGCTGCATATAAGGCGCGAGGTGCATCTGCTTGAGGCGAAGCATGTCATCGACGTTCATGTTGACGCCGCTCCCCTCCCCCGCGCCCTGCTCCGTCACGATAGCTCCTCGAGGTATTGCCTGTACTTCCCCGCGCGGCGCTCGGCTTCCTCGAGCTTCCCGCGCTCCTTGGCCACCACCTCGCTCGGCGCTGAGGCCGTAAAGCCCGCGTTGCCGAGCTTGGCGCCGGCGCGCAGGATGAACTGCTCGTCCTTGGCCAGGTCCTTGCGCAGCTTATCGAGGAGCTGGCCCGGGTCGACCGACTCCTTCACGAAGGCGTAGGCCTCGAAGCCCTTGCCCACCAGGGCCACGGTCCCGGCGGGGCGCGCGGCCGGGCCGGCCGCCGACGGCAGCTCCTCGGGAGGCGGCCCCCCCGCGAGGAGGCCGACCAGGGCCCCGTTGCCGCGGATGAAGGCGGCGCCCGCGAAATCGGGCTCGAAGCGCAGGGCCAGGCGGACCTTGGTCTCGGGAGCGATCCCGAACTCGGCCTTGAGGGCCCGCGTCAATCGCACGAGCTCGCGCAGGGCCTCGA
>DBTW01000009.1:0-10181 GCA_002307245.1 Spirochaetaceae bacterium UBA1306
GCTCTACGCGGCCTCCGATCCCGAGCTCCATGCAGCCTTCGACCTGAGCTACGACTACGATGGGCGGTCCATCCTCGAGGAAGCCTGGCGGGGACAGGGCTCGATCTCGGCCTACCTGCGTCATCTCGAAGTCCAGGAAGCCCTCTATCCCGCCGACGCGGTCAAGCTCCGCTTCCTCGAGAACCACGATCTGGGCAGGGCGGCAGCGCGCTTCGGCCGTGAGGCCAGGCTGCGCAATTGGACCCTCTTCGCCATGCTGCTGCCGGGCTGCTTCATGGCCTACATGGGCCAGGAGCTCGCTATGGAGCGCCGTATAGGACTCTTCGACAAGGAGACGATGCTGGCCGAGGAGGGAGATCCCTCATTCAAGCCATTCTTCGCCCGAGCCTTATCCCTATCCACGGCAATTAAGGAAGAAACCCCCTTCTTCGACGCCAGGACCCTAGCCGAGGGAGTCGTCCTCGTCCGGCGCCACGGCCGGGGAGCGAGCTATTCGGCCATCCTCAACCTTGACGGCCGCTCGGGAAAGCTGGACCTGCCCGACGACATGCGGCTCGCCGGCGAGCTCCTCATGGGCGACGCCGCTCTGTCGGGCGGAGGGCAGCTCGGGCAGGAACCTCTCGTTTGGAAGAGTACTGAATCTATAGTGTTATAAAGATTATAGAAAAATTGTGTGCATTTATAGATATAGATTACAATTAGCACTAAAAATAGGCGAGAGAACAAAAAACACGACCTTGAGGAATGGCTCGCCCATAATACAAGCTATCCCGCTCGCCCAATTTCATCAGAAGTACTAAGCTTCGTAACACTAATCATTGTATCCTGCCCGGTAATCAATAAACTTGCAGCTATGAGTCTCATCTTCATCGTCGACGACAGCACCTTGAGCCTGAATGCCCTAAGCCACCTCCTCGAGTCCGAGGGGCATAAGGCCATCTGCCTCAAGGAAAGCACGGACGCGGCGGACATGATCTCCGAGGCGCGGCCCGACCTGCTCCTCCTCGACGTCGTCATGCCCAAGCTCGGCGGCCTCGAGCTCCTGGGCGAGCTCAAGGCCAGGCCGGGCATGGACATGATGCCCGTCATCATGGTCACCGCGAAGACGGACGCCGAGGACGTGCGCGCCGCCCTCGACGCCGGGGCCTTCGACTACATCCGCAAGCCCTTCGAGGCGATAGAGGTACTGGCCCGCGTGCGCTCGGCCCTGCGCACCCGGCATTACATGGAAAGGCTCGTCTACCTATCCGAGCACGATGGCCTCACGAGGCTCCTTAATCACAGCACGATATTGCGCGAGCTGGGCCGATCTCTCGAGGCCCTTTCAACCCCCGGCTGCGGCCTGACCGTGGTCATGTGCGACATCGATTACTTCAAGCGCATCAACGACGGCTACGGGCACCAGGCGGGCGACGCTGTCCTGATCGCCCTCGGCAAGCTGCTCATCGACGCCCAAGGGGCCACGGGCATCGCCGGCCGCTATGGCGGGGAGGAATTCTGCATAATCCTCGGCGGCTTCGACCGGGCCATGGCCCTGCGCTGGGCCGAGACCTTCCGGGCCGTGGTCGAGGCGCGGGAATGGGAGGCCGATGGCCGGCGCCTCCGCTTCACGATGAGCTTCGGCTTGGCCTGGACGGAAAGCGGCGAGGGAAGGAACTCGGGCGAGATCCTCGCCGAAGCCGATCGGCGACTCTACCTCGCGAAGGGCGCAGGCAGGAACCGAGTCGTCGCGGCCGACCAGGATCCGGTCACGGCGACATGAGCCGCTCGAAGTAGGCGGCGTAGGCCCGTGCGCCACGCTCGAGGGTCCGCGGGTCCAGGATAAGACCCGCCGTGAAGAAGGCCTCCCGCTCCATGTCGAAGAAGTAGCCGGGCTGGCTCATTAAGCCCTCTTCGCCGAGAAGGCCGAGGGCCAGGCCCTCCTCAGGCAATAGCCGAGGCGATTCGACGATGGCGCTCCAGCCGCCGTCGCATCGGAGCACGCGATGCGGGGAACTCGGCCCCTCGAGAACGGAGCGCAGGGTCGCGAGATTGGCGGCCAGCCTGGCGCGGCAGGGGGCGGCGAAGCTTTCCGAAGAGGCGAGGAGGCCTGGCAGGGCGTTCATGATCGGCGTCCCGGCCGAGAGGTAGGCGTCGGCGAGTATCTCCAGCCTGCCCTTCGCCTCGCGGAGCTCGCCCTCGGGGCCCGAGGCGACGATCCAGCCGAGCTTCATCTGGGGCATGCCCAGGCGCTTCGAGAGGCCGTCGAGGACGAAGCAGAGCGTCCTTTCTTCCCCGATGAAGGAGGATCGCCCCTCACCCGCCAGCGCCCCGCCTTCGTCGGCCTCGACGGGAAAGTCGAAGAAGACCTCGTCAGCGATGATGGCGCATCCGTGGCGCTCGCAGAGCTCGAGGAGGGCCTCGCGCTCGGAGCGGCCCACGTAAGACCCCGTAGGGTTATTGGGGTTGATGAGGACGAGGGCCCGAGCGCCGCCCGACGAGAGACCCGACTCGACCGAATCGAGGTCGATCCTCCAGCCGGCGGGATGGGAATACTCGAGCCTATAGGGCCGAGCCTCGACGGCTTCGAGTCCGGCCAGGTAATCGAAGAGAGGATAACCGGGCTTGGGTACGAGGACAGACTCGCCGGGATCGCAGAGCAGCTTGAAGAGCCAGCCGTAGGCTTCGGAGGTCGAGGCGCAAAGGAAGACATCCTGCGCCCGGGGGAGCCGTATCCCGTAGCGCGCGGGGGAAAGCCTCCCCCTGGCGGCATAGTCGGCGACGAGGGCTTCCCGGGCGCGGATAAGGCCGCGCGGATCGGGCTCGTAGCGCGCGTTGGCGGGGTCGAGGAGGAAGCCGCAGTCGCGACTCGGCTCGCGCAGGCCCACCCGGGTGGGATTGCTCTCGGAGAAATCCAGTATCGGGAGGCCCAACTCTCGCCGCCGAGCGCGGAGGAGGCTGAGTTCGTTGTCGGGGGCGGGCCAGCCCAGCCTGGCCGAAAAGGGGACGCGCACCTCGCCTGCCTAGAATGAGACCGTGAGGACGGCCAGGAGGGCGAAGACTACCGCGAGGCCGAGCTTGACCGCGCCCATGCGCTTCTGGAAGGCGGTCGCGATGCGCTTCGAGCTCACGCCCAGGTAGCTCGCGATGAATACGGCGACGAGGGGCGCGATGAAGCAAAGATTGTAGAGGACGAGGAGAAGGACGGCGCGCGAGCCCCCCCTCTCCCTCGCGAGGTAGGCGAGGGTGGGCAGGTAGACCTGCCCGGTACAGGCGAACTCGAAGATCGAAATAAGAAAGCCCAGGACGAAGGAAGAGCCGGCGAGGGCGGCGGTTTTGGCGCGCGTCCGTATGGAGGCATGGATCCTGAGCTTCAAGGACTTGGGCAGCTGGAGGATGATCTCGGAGGAGCGGCCGCGGCGGATGCGCGTGTAGTCGTAGACGCTCAAGGCCGCGAAGACGACAAGGACGGCGAAGAGGACCCAATGCAGGACGATCCCGACGAGGGCGACGGCTTGCGCGGCGCGTAGGGCGGCGAAAAGGCCGAAGCCGATCCCGAGGTAGGTCAGGAAGACGCCGAGGGTGAAGAAGGCCCCGATGGCGAGGACTTCGCGCCTGCCCCTCCCGGCGAGGGCCAGGGAGGCGAGAAGGAAGATCAAGGTCGTGAAGGCGCAGGGATTTATCCCGTCGACGAGGCCGGCGGCCATCACGGGCAGGGCCGAAAGACTAATCCCGGAGATCGCGAGCCTAGCGGGGGGCGCGGGCGTGACGGCGCTCTCGTACGACTGCGGGGACCCGCGGCTCGCGGCCAAGAGCCCAGGCAGGCGAGACTCGATCTCCTCATCGCCCTGCAGCAGGACAGCCCCGAAGCGCAATGCGGGGATCGATTTCAGGTCGACGCCGAGCTCCCGGGCGGCCTGGACGTATTCCTCGTAGGAGGCCGGATCGAGGAGATCGCGGCGGAGGGTACGGATCTTGAGCCCGTAGGCGGCCTCGAGGCGGGGAATTTCGCTCGACAAGAAGGCTTCGCAGGAGCGGCAGCCAGGCGTGTAGTAATACCGCAGCTCCAGGCTTCCATCGATCGAGCCTAGCGAAGCCTCGCTCCCCCCCGGGGCGACCTGCCCCGAAGCCGAATAGCCATTGTCGGCGCGCGACACGCCGCGGAGGAAATAATAGACGGCCTTGTCCTGGGCCTTTCCCGTCTTGACGATGAAGGCGCGCTCGACCTTGCCATCATCGTCTTTCGAATCGTAGGCGAGATCGAAGTAGGCTGAAGCGCCGGCCGCGATCTCGCACGAGGGGGGATCTACTTTGAGGCAGGAGCAGGTAGGCAGAAGACTGACGATCTCGGAGCTGGTTCCTCGATTCGTGACCGCGAGTCGCAGGCGGGCGATCTCGCCCTTGGTGATCATCCCGAATTTCCACTCGCTCGGCGCGAACTCGAGCGAGGCTTGGGCAATAGCTCCCGTGGAAATAAGGGCGAGAAAAGCCCCAAGAAGGAATCTGCGGTGTTTCACGGCTGAAGGATACAAATTTTCCTACTGTTATGTATAGATCTATATCATTCTGTACTGTACCGCCTTGACAAGAAATACCCGTGATGGTACTTCATTGAAATGTTTCGAAGATATATCACCAGCGGGGTAATGATCCCTATTATTCTCATTCTCCAAATTCCTCCCTTAGTCGTGTTTCCCGCCAGCTCCTTCTCTCTCACGACTCAGGAATGGTGGCTGCCGCTTGTCCTCAGCCTCCTGACTCTCCTCGCCCTAATCCAGCTAATCTTCCGCCATAGCGTCGCTTCTTGGCCTTGGTATTTACTCGCTTTCAGCCAGGGTTTCAATATTATCAGCCGTCTCATGATGCTTTTGCCGCATGCGACGGTCTCGAACGAGAACGGCGTCTCCGCGAACGGCAAGTACTTGATCATCGCTTTCACGACGATGCTCTTCTCCGTTTTCGAGCTCTGGTACTGTGAACTGCCCGAGGTGAGGCAAAAGCTCGCAGCTCGGAGCAGGGCAAAACCTGCTGCATAAATATCTAGGTACTGTAAGTTTTGTTTTTTAGGGTAATCCTACTTCCGCGTAGTATTACCCTTTATTTTAGCGATTCTGATTCTTGACATGAATAGTTAATAATGCATATTTATCGGATCCAATTTAAGGAGGAAGATATGAAACGCGTTTTGACAATCGCCCTCGCGCTCGTCCTGACCGTCGCGAGCTTGAGCGCCGCCGATCTTAAGGTTGGCGTCCTCTCCCCTCTCACCGGACCCGTCCCCTCGTTCGGCCTCTCTGTAAAGGAAGGCACCTTGCTCGCGGTCAGCGAGTGGAACGCCAAGGGCGGCATTCTCGGCCAGAAGATCGTACCGGTAATCGAGGACGGTCAATGCGACGCCGCCGCCGCCACCAACGCCGCCAATAAGCTGATCAACCAGGATCAGGTCAAGTTCATCCTCGGCGAGGTTTGCTCGGGCGCGACAATCCCCGTCACCGAGCTCGCCGGCGCCGCCAAGGTCCTCCTGCTCAGCCCCACCGCCACCAACCCGAACGTCACCGTGGACAAGGCCGGCAAGACCAAGGACTTCGCCTTCCGCGCCTGCTACATCGATCCCTTCCAGGGCGGCATCCTCGCCCAGTTCTCCTATACGAGGCTCAAGGCCAAGAACGCCTTCATCCTCTATGACCAGGGCAACGACTACACGATCGGCCTGGCCAACGCCTTCGAGGCCCAGTTCACCAAGCTCGGCGGCAAGGTCGTCGGCAAGGAGACCTATACCAAGACCGACACGGACTTCTCCGCCATCCTCGCGAAGATCAAGGCCGCGAAGCCCGAGGTCGTCCTCCTGCCCGATTACTACAATATCGTCAATCTCGTCACCAAGCAGGCCAAGGAGAAGGGCATCACGGTTCCCTTCGTGGGCGGCGACGGATGGGATTCCCCCGACCTCGACAAGGCCGCCGCCGCCGGCGGCTACTACACGAACCACTACTCCCCGGAGGACAAGCGCGCCGAGGTAGTGAACTTCCTCAAGGCCTATGCCGCCGCGTATAAGGACGATGCGGGCAAGGGCAAGGTTCCGGACGCTCTCGCCACCCTCGGCTACGACGGCGCGAACCTGCTCTTCACCGCCATCAAGAACGCCGGTTCCACCGACACCACCAAGGTCAAGGAAGCCCTCGAGAAGATCAGCTTCAACGGCGTCACGGGCAAGATCACCTTCGACAAGGCCCATAACCCCGTCAAGGCCCTGACCATCCTCTCGGTCACGAAGGACAAGATCGCCTTCGACTCCGTCGTCCAGCCCTGATCCAACTCCGAGCCCCCAAGGACCGCCTCGGCGGCCCCGGGGGCTCTAGCCCATTCATGCCGATATAAAAGTCCTAGCGAGGAGGGCAGGCCGGCGGCCCTAGACCGCCAGCCTGCCCTCGCCCGTATGAAGTCGACCATTGAAGAGGTAGATCGCATGCCGTCCAGCATCGCTTCCGGGAAAGCCCCGATTTCAGACGAAAAGCGCCGGGGGCCGCCCCTAGCCTGGGTAGGATGGGCCTTCCTCGGCCTCATCGGCGCCGTAACGGTCGCGTACATCGCAGGCAAGGCCTGGAGCAACCCGGTGCTATTCCTGCAGAATATCCTCGACGGGCTCAAGCTCGGCTTCGTCTACGCCCTCATAGCCCTCGGCTACACGATGGTCTACGGGATCGTCAAGCTGATCAACTTCGCCCACGGCGACGTCTTCATGGTAGGCGCCTTCACGAGCTTCTACGCGGTCAGCCGCTTTCGGCTGCATCAATGGCCCTCGGCGGTCTTCCCGGGGATCGATCCGACGGTCTCGGTGATCATCGGCTCGATCACCGTCGTCCTCCTCGCGATGCTCATATGCGTCCTCCTCGCGGTCACGATCGAGCGCGTGGCCTACAAGCCCCTGCGGGAGGCGCCGCGGATCGCCGCCCTCATCACGGCCATCGGCGTGTCATTCTTCCTCGAGTTTTTCGGCGCCCTGCCCTTCGTCTACAGCGGGCGCTTCATCCCCTATAAGGCGCCCTTCCCGACCACCGCATGGTACGTCCAGGATGGCATCCATCCCATCGTCTCGGGTACCGCCTCCCCCGACAACACGATCTCCTTCTCCAATATATTCCTCCTCATCGCCGCGGCCTCCATCCTGGTACAGGTCTTCCTCCAATGGATCGTCAAGCGCACGAAGATCGGGGTCGCGATGCGCGCGGCATCCTACGACAAGTCCACGGCCCGGCTCATGGGCATCAACGTCGACCGCGTCATCTCCTTCACCTTCGCCATCGGCGCGGCCTTCGCTGGCCTGGGCGGCGTGCTCTACGCGATAGCCTATTCCTCGATCTGGAGCCAGCTCGGCGTCCTGCCCGGGCTCAAGGCCTTCGTGGCGGCGGTGCTCGGCGGGATCGGCTCGATACCCGGAGCCTTCGTGGGCGCCCTGATCATGGGGCAAGCCGAGGCCCTGACCATGGGTTACATCTCGACCCCGATGCGCGACGCGGTGGCCTTCGCGATATTGATCATCGTACTCCTCGTCAAGCCCACGGGGCTGTTCGGCGAGCCCTCCGGGGAAAAGGCCTAAGGGGGCGCGGCATGGAACTCGGATATCTCGCAGGCTCCATCGTCAAGCTCGCAGCCCTGATCGGCTGGATCTACGGCCTCCTCTGGGGCCTTGGCCGACCCAAGGCCTGGCAGAAGGCGGTGACCATCATACTCGCCTTCGGCGTCATACAGGCCGCCATCCTCGCCAAGTTCGGCGACATCGCCCTCTTCTCGGCCTTCGACCAGGGATTGCTCATCCAGGCCTGCACGATGACGATGGTCGCCCTGGGCCTCAACCTCATCTACGGCTTCAACGGACAGTTCAGCCTCGCCCAGTGGGGCTTCTACGGCATCGGCGCCTATTGCTCCGCCGACATCACCTACCGCTGGACTTCGGGCGACGCCAGCGGCCTCCTCGTCGCCGGCCTGGGCACCATTCTCGGGGCCCTCGCCCTCTTCCTCGTCGGCTGGCTCCTAAAGAAGAAGCGCGGCGTGCCCGTGCTCTCGGCCTTCACCTTCTACCTCATCGCCCTCGTCGCCGCCGGCTTCGCCGCGGTCAAGCTCGGCGGAGCGCTCTCGCCGCTCCTAGCCCCTTACTTCGGCAGCCCCGAGGCGCCCGGCGTCCTCGCCTCGCCCCTCGCGCTCCAGATCGTGTTCTTCCTCTCCATCATCGTCGCGGGAGCCTTCGCGGCCGAGGTGAGCTTCATCTTCGGCCTGCCGGTCCTCTCCCTCGGCTCGGACTACTTCGGCATAGCGACCCTCGGCTTCGCCATCATCGTGAAGACCCTGCTCGTCAACTCCGACACGATCCTGCCCTTCCCCGAGATGAAGGGCGGGCGCGGCATGATCGGCATCCCCAAGCTCACGAACTGGATCTGGGTCTTCGCCTTCCTCATTCTAGTCATAGTCATCATCCGAAACTTCGTGCGCTCCAGCACGGGCCGGGCCACACTGGCCGTCCGCGAGGACGAGATAGCGGCGCGCGCGATGGGCATCGACGTGGCGAAGAACAAGCTGATGGCCTTCGTCGTCGGCTCCTTCGTCGCTGGCTTGGGCGGCGCGATCTACGCCCACTACATCGGCTTCCTCGCCCCGGGCAGCTTCGATTTCATCCAGGGCTACAACCCGCTGATCATCGTGGTCTTCGGCGGCCTGGGTTCCATGACCGGCACGATCGCCGCGTCCTTCGGCTGGATCTTCTTCCTCGAGGGCTTCCTGCGCGTCCTCCTCGGCCAGCTCGGCTCCGACGCGCCCTCCTGGCGCCTCGTGCTCTACCCGATCGCCCTGCTCCTGCTCATGCTGGTCAGGCCCCAGGGCCTGCTCGGCACGGTGGAATGGGGCTTCTTCAAGGACGGCAATAACCCGATAGGCAGGGCCAGGGAAAAGCTGTCAGCGGCGGTCAAGCTGAAGGGCTCCGGGACCAAGAAGGAGGGCGAATAGCGATGGCCTCGATCAAGACCGGAGATACCATTCTTTCCATCAAGAAGGCGACCAAGGCCTTCGGCGGCCTCCTGGCGGTCAAGGACCTCGACCTCGAGCTGCCCAAGGGCGCGATCCAGGGCCTCATCGGCCCAAATGGCGCCGGCAAGACCACCGCCTTCAACCTCATCACGGGCGTCATCCCCATCACCTCGGGCGCGATCAGCTTCGAGGGCGAGCGCATCGACGGGCTCGAGGCCTACGAAGTCACCCGCCTGGGCATCGCGCGCACCTTCCAGAACATCAGGCTCTTCACGAACCTCTCGGTCCTGGACAACGTGCGGATCGCCTACCATTCCCACGCCGGCTACGGCCTCGGCGACTCGCTCCTCCGCTCGCGCCGCTACGCCGAGAAGGAGAAGGAGCTGACCGAGCGGGCCATGGACTTCCTGGGCATCTTCCACCTGGACGGCCTTGCCTTCGAGATCGCCAAGAACCTGCCTTACGGCCAGCAGCGCCGCGTCGAGATCGCGCGCGCCCTCGCCTGCGCCCCACGGCTCTTGCTGCTCGACGAGCCCGCGGCGGGCATGAACCCCAAGGAGACGCTCGAGCTCATGGACTACATCCACTTCATCAAGGACCGCTTCGACCTAACGATCCTCCTCATCGAGCACCAGATGCGCTTCGTCATGGGCATCTGCGAGTACATCACCGTGATGGATTTCGGCGAGGAGATCGCGCGGGGCACGCCGGCGCAGATCCAGGTCAACGAGCGGGTCGTCGAAGCCTATCTCGGTAAAGGAGCGGCGAAAATTGCTGCAAGTTGACAATCTCCACGTCTATTACGACGCGATCCACGCGCTGCAGGGCGTATCGTTCAATGTCGAGAAGGGCGAAATCGTCACCCTCATCGGCGCGAACGGCGCTGGCAAGTCCACCATCCTGCGCACCGTGTCGGGCATCCTCAGGCCCCGCGAGGGCTCGGTCAAGCTGAACGGCCAAGAGCTCACCACCATGCCCGCCGAGAAGATCGTCAAGTTGGGGATGAGCCACGTCCCCGAGGGCCGCCGCATCTTCGCGCCCCTCACCGTCAAGGAAAACATCATGATGGGCGCCTACACCCGCTCAGACCCAGCGGAGATCCAGGCCAGCCTCGAGCGGGCCTACCGCAGCTTCCCGCGCCTCAAGGAGCGCGAGAACCAGTACGGCGGCACCCTCTCGGGCGG
>DBTW01000009.1:10477-18266 GCA_002307245.1 Spirochaetaceae bacterium UBA1306
GGGCCCTCATGTCCAAGCCCAGCCTGCTCCTGCTCGACGAGCCCTCGATGGGCCTATCGCCGTTGCTCGTCGAGGAGATATTCAAGATCATCGTGGAGATCAACAAGGAAGGCACGAGCATCCTCCTCGTCGAGCAGAACGCGCAGATGGCCCTGTCCATCGCCAGCCGCGCCTACGTGCTCGAGACGGGAGGGATCGTGCTCTCCGGCGACGCGAAGGACATCGCGAGCAACCCGGAGGTCAAGAAGGCCTATCTGGGAATCTAGCTGGCTCGCCGAGCGGCATCGGCTCGGGGCGGCGGCAGCTCGTTCGCATGGCGTAGCGGGCGCCCGAGTCCGAGGAAACCTGGATGCCTTCCATGATCTCGAGCGCATGGAGCGCGAGCTCGCCCGCGGCGCGGGCCGGGCGGCCCTTCTCGATCGCGTCCGCCATGTCCGATAGCCCGAGCCCGCGCGAATTCTCCGCTCGGCCGAAGGCGAGCGGCAGCTCCGCGAAATCGGCCTGCCCTCGCCGCCTAAGGCGCACGGGCCCGCCGAAGGCGTTGGGGTCCGGCGCGAGCAGGGTCCCCTCGCTGCCGTAGATCTCGATGGGCGCGTGGCTCGTGCCGCCGCGGACGTCGAAGCTGGTCGTGATCGTCCCCTGGGCGCCCCCCGCGAAGTCGAGAATCGCCGAAACGTTGGTCGGCACCTCCACCTCTATGATCTCTCCGTATCGCGGCTCGCTCGTGATGGTCCGGCGCTTCCAGGCCGCGCCCGCCCTGCCGGAGAGCGAGACGACCGGGCCTATGAGGCTGATGAGGGCGTGCAGGTAATACGGCCCCATGTCGAACATCGGCCCGCCTCCCGGCTTATAATAAAAGGCGGGATCGGGATGCCAGGATTCGTGCCCGCCGCAGAGCATGAAGGCGCTCGCGCCCACGACCTCGCCGATCCAGCCGTCGTCGATGAGCTTGCGGCAGGTCTGCAGCCCCGCGCCGAGAAAGGTGTCCGGCGCGGAGCCTATCCGTAGTCCCCGCGCTCCCGCCAGCTCCACGAGCTTCCCGCCCGAGGCGAAGTCCACGGCCAGGGGCTTCTCGCAATAGGCATGCTTGCCCGCCTCGAGAATGGCCCGCGAAACCTCGTAATGAGCCCGGGGGACGGTCAGGTTGAGCACGGCCTCCACGTCCCCCGCGGCCAGCAGCTCGTCGACGCCCGAGGCCCGAGCGATGCCGTACTCCGCGGCGGCGGCCACGGCCCGTTCGGGTACGAGGTCGGCGAGGGCCACGATCTCCAGGTTCCTGAATACCTTCGCGCAATTCTTGAGATAGATGGCGCTGATGTTCCCGCAGCCCACCACGCCGACCCGAAGCTTGCCCATGCCACGCTCCTTTTCCCGCGCCACGCGAGGCGCACCCGATATCGCGCGCCGACATGCGGCGCGCCGAGACTCAACGAGCCGCCCAGAGCAGGCCACGCCGCATCATCTCCCTCGCCGGGGGCGCGTCGAAGACATCGGCGTGATGCCCTAGAGAGCAGTAAAAGACCCTTCCCGCCCCCCAGCGCTTGGTCCAGGCGACAGGCATCTCGCAGGTCCCGTTGGGGGAGTGCGGGCCCGCCACGACGGGAAAGCGGGTGGTGGCGATCACGGCGACCGCCGGGTCGACATGGAGATAATACTGCTCCGACTTCACGCGGAAGTCGCCGAGCCCCTCGACGATGGGGCTCGAGCCGGGTATCGGGCGCACGTCATATTCCACGCCATCCCCGCCGGGATGAGCGACCCACTGCCCCCCGGTCATGAATTGCCAGTCGCAGCTCTCGCGGAAGGCGTCGCACATGCCGCCATGGCAGCCCGCCAGTCCCGTGCCGCCCTCGACGGCCGCGAGGACGGGCCGCAGCTGCTCCTCGGTGATCCTTCCCATGGTCCAGACCGGCACGATCAGGTCCATTGAGGCGAGCCGCTCGGCGTCGAGGAAGCTATCCAGGCTCTCGGAGATATCCGCCTGGAAACCCATGTCCCTCAGCATCGAGGCGAAGAGCTCGGAGACCTGCACCGGCTCGTGACCTTCCCATCCGCCCCGCACAATCAAGGCTCGTTTCATCGCGCGCTCCTTATGCTATGGCAATACTAGCGCTTTCCTTGGGAACTTCTCGCTGATCCTTATCCGCATATGGACATTTTTTGCGCTCGTCCGCTAAACTCGACCCGATGCAGCCTCTCCACGAATGGAGGAGCTATGGCTCCGGCCTGGCGATCCAGGCCTTCCGGGCGAGGGATCTCTCTTTCCTCGCCCACTGGCACAACGACGCCGAGCTGCTTTTAGTCGGCTCGGGATCGATCATGGCGGGGGTCGACAAGGAGAAGCGGAAACTGGAGGCCGGAGACGTGGCTGCATGCGCGAGCAGGGACATCCACTTCTACGAGGGCACGGGTTCGGGCTCAGAGTCATTTCTTGTCATACTGAGGCCCGAGACCCTTGGAAGGGCGCCGCAATGGCCCCGCTCGGGCCGCCTCGGCGCGCATTTCGCCGCGCGCGGCGAGAGGCTGGCCTTGGCCGCGCGCGAGCTCGTGCCGAGGATCGTGGGCGAGATGAGGGACCGGGCGGCCGCCTACGAAGGCGTGGCGAGGGGCGCGGCCATGGAGCTCTTCGCGCTGGCCGAGCGCGAGCTTGGCGTGGTCGAGGCCCGTGGGCGCGGGGCGGACGGGCGCATGCAGCTCGCGATCGACTACCTCTACGAGAACGCCGCCTATCCCATCGGGCTCGAGGACGCCGCGAAGGCGACCTCGCTGAGCCCGAGCTATTTCTCGCGCGCCTTCTCGGCCTCGGTCGGCACGAGCTTCAGGGCCTACCTTAACGGTATCCGGATCGAGCGCGCAGAGCGGCTCCTCGCGGAAAGCGACGGCCGAGTGGCGGACATCGCCCTCGAGTGCGGCTTCGAGAGCCTGCGCAGCTTCAATCGCGCCTTCCGCGGCCTGCGCGGCACGACGCCGAGCGAGGCTCGCCGCGCCCGGGCGGCCCGAGGTCAGTCCTTGAGCGGCAGGGGATTGTAGCCCACTCCCTCGTCATAGGCGTCCGCGCCCTCGCTGCGCTTCACGAGGCCGACGACCTTGTAGGTGAGCGGCGTGAAGGCGGCCTCGATGGAGCATTTGAAGAGGTAGTTCGAGAGGAGCATCGCGACGAGGACGGGGGCCGGATAGGCGCCCGCGAAGGCCACGAGGACGAAGATGACCGTGTCCGCCGCCTCGCCCACGAGAGTCGAGCCGATCGTGCGCGTCCAGAGCCAGCGGCCCTTCGTCAGGACCTTCATCCTCGACAGGACCACCGAGTTGGACCACTCTCCGACGAAGTAGCCGAGGATGCTCGCGAGGGCTATGCGCGGCACCTGGGAAAGGATCGAGTCGTAGGCGCCCTGCAACTCCCAGGAGGGATCGGCCGGCAGGGCCCCGATGAGCCACACGTTGAGCGACATGATGACGAGCATCGCGAGGCCGGTCCAGATGACCTTGCGCGAGGCCCTGTAGCCGTAGACCTCCGTGAGGACGTCGCCGAAGATGTACGAGAGGGGGAAGAGCAGGGTGCCCCCGTCGAAGACGAAGGGACCGAGCCTCACCATCTTGGCCGCGAGGACGTTCGAGAGGATCAGGACGCCGACGAAGAGGCCGGCGATCACGGGCAGGAGCTTGGTCTTGCCTTCGCTCATCCGAGGCTCTCCCGTATCGCGAGCTCGGAAGCCTCGGGTGACTCGCCCCGCCTGGCCGCGTAGTCCGCGAGCTGGTCCGCGCCGATCCGTCCGACAGCGAAATAACGCGATTCGGGCCGGCTGAAGTAAAAGCCCGACACCGAGGCGGCGGGCCGCATCATGAAGCTCTCGGTCAAGCTCATCCCTATCCTCTCCTCGGCCCCTAGGATCCCCAAAATAACGGCCTTGTCCCTATGGTCGGGGCAGGCGGGGTAGCCGGGGGCGGGCCTGATGCCCCGATATGGCGCGGCGGCAAGCTCGGCGGGGGCGAAGCCCTCGTCCGGGGAGTAGCCCCAGACGCGCTTCCGCACTTCCTCGTGCATCCTCTCCGCGAAGGCCTCGGCGAGGCGGTCGCAGAGAATCTTTAGCATGATCGAGCCGTATTCGTCGCCGGAGGAGCGCAGGGCCTCCGCCGCCTCGTCGGCGCCCAGGCCGGCCGTGAGGGCGAAGAGGCCGATCCAGTCGCGCGAGCCGCCTCGTGGGCCGCCCGCGGGCTCCAGGTAGTCGGCCAGGCAGAGCTGTGGGCTGCCGTCGTCCTTCACCCTCTGCTGACGCAGGCAGGGCAGGACGGCGAGGACCGACCCGCGCGACTCGTCCGAGTAGACGAGAATGTCGTCGCCGCGCGAGGCCGCGGGGACGATCGCGCAGAGCCCCGCCGCCCGGATCGGGAGCTCGCGGCCCATGCGGGAGAGCATGGCGCGCGCGTCTGCCTCAAGCTTCCTCGCCTCCTCGCCCTCGGCCGGGGCCATGCCCCATTCGTGGAAGAAGAAGCGCCAATCGATATATGGCACGAGCTCCTCGATCGCGGGGCGGAGCTCCACGACGCCCTTCGCGCGAGGCTCGGGCGGCAGGTAGCCACCGTCGCCGAAGGCCGGGCGCAGCTCCCTGGCGCGCTCGAGGCCGAGCAGGCGGACGGCCTCGTCCTTGCCGCGCCTCGCTCCCCGCAGGGCCTCCTGAGCCGCCCGGAGCTCGGCCTCGTAGGCGACGCGGCCCCGGGGATCGAGGAGGCGGGCGAAGACGCTCGGCGCCATAGAGGCGTCGCGCACATTGACCACGGGGCCGGAATAGGCGACCGCGATCTTCAGGGCCGTATGGGTCGGGCTCGTCGCGGCCCCGCCCACGACGAGGGGCAGGGACATGCCCCGTCGCTCCATCTCGCGCGCGACGCGGATCATCTCCTCGAGCGAGGGAGTGATGAGGCCGGACAGGCCCACGGCGGCGGCGCCGGAGCGCAGGGCCTCGTCCAGGATGAGCTCGCAGCTCGCCATCACGCCCAGGTCCAGGATCTCGTAGCCGTTGCACTGCAGCACCACGGAGACGATGTTCTTGCCGATGTCGTGCACATCGCCCTTGACCGTGGCGAGCACGATCTTGCCGCGCGAGGCGGAGCGTCCGCCGTCGGCCAGGTGCGGGAGCAGCGCGGAGACCGCAGACTTCATCACCCGGGCGCTCTTCACGACCTGGGGCAGAAACATCTTCCCCTCGCCGAACAGGGCGCCGACCTTGTTCATGCCGTCCATGAGGGGACCGGAAATGACCTCGTAGGCTCCCCCGAGGAAGGCCATGGCCTCGAGGGCGTCGGCGGAGGCGAAGTCCGAGTTTCCCTTGACGAGGGCGCGGACCAGGCGCTCGCCCGGGGGCAGGCCGCGGCGCTCCGCTTCCCTCGCAGCGGCGAGCGCCTCAGCGGAAGGAGCCTCCCCCGCCCTGCCCGCTTCCGAGGACGCCAGCTCGAGGAGCCGCTCGGTCGCGTCGACCCTGCGGTCGAAGAGGAGGTCCTCGATCCTCTCGCGCAAGTCCGCCTCGATCCCGTCGTAGACGCCGAGCGCGGCCGGGTTGACGATGCCCATGTCCATGCCGACGGCCTGGGCGTGATACAGGAAGACCGTGTGCATGGCTTCTCGCAGGGCGTCGTTGCCGCGGAAGGCGAAGGACACGTTGGAGACCCCGCCGGAGACGAGGCAGCCGGGCAAGCGCTCCTTGAGAAGGCGCGTCGCCTCGAAGAAGTCCAGGGCGTAGCGGCGGTGCTCGTCGAGGCCCGTGCCCACCGAGAAGACGTTCGGGTCGAGGACAATGTCCTCGGCCGCGAAGCCCGCCTTCTCCGCGAGGAGGCGATGGGCTCGGCCTAGGATCGAGAGCCGGCGCTCCAGGGTCGAGGCCTGGCCTTCCTCGTCGAAGGCCATCACGACTACGGCCGCCCCGTGCTTGGCTATCTCGCGCGCCTTCTCCAGGAAGGCAGCCTCCCCCTCCTTGAGGCTGATCGAGTTGACGAGGCTCTTGCCCTGGACGCAACGCAGGCCCGCGAGGACGGTCGCGAAGTCGGAGGAATCGATCATGAAGGGCACGCGGGCCAGCTCGGGCTCGCAGGAGGCGAAGTTGAGGAAGTCGCGCATCGCGACCGGCGCGTCGATGAGTGGATCGTCGAGGTTCAGGTCCACGACCTGGGCGCCCGCCTCGACCTGCTCCCGCGCGACCCCCACGGCCGCCTCGTAGGCCTGGCCGCCGCCCGCCGAGGCCGCCTCGCGCACGAGGCGGGCGAATTTCTTCGACCCGGCCACGTTGCTCCGCTCGCCGACGTTGACGAAGAGGCTCGTGGGGCCGATCTCCAGGGACTCGAGGCCTGATAGGAAAGTTAGGCGACGCCGCTCCGGGATCCGGCGGGGGGCGATATCGTGCAGGGCCGCGGCCAGGGCCGCGATATGCGCGGGCGTCGTGCCGCAGCAGCCCCCGGCCACGTTGAGGCCCGTCTCGCGCGCGAAGGCCGCGAAGGCCGAGGCGAAATGGGCCGGGCTCTCGTCGTAGCCGCCCTCGGCGTTGGGCAGGCCGGCGTTCGGGTGGGCCGACAGGCCGAAGGGGCAGATCGAGGCGATCTCCTCGAGCCGGGGCAGGAGGGCGTCCACGCCGAGCGAGCAATTGAGGCCCAGGGCGAAGGGCATGGCGTGGGATACCGAGGCGAGGAAGGCCGCCGGGGTCTGGCCCGAGAGGGTCCTGCCCGCCTTGTCGACGATCGTACCCGAGACCATGATCGGCCAGCGAAGGCCCCGCTCCTCGAACATGGACAGGAGGGCGTAGATGGCGGCCTTGGCGTTCAGGGTATCGAAGACCGTCTCGACGAGGAGGATGTCGGCGCCGCCGTCGACGAGGGCCTCGGCCTCCTCGCGATAGGCGGCCGCCATCTCCTCGAAGCCGATCGAGCGCTTGGAGGGATCCGCGGCCTCGGGCGAGAGGGACAGGGTCTTGCCCGTCGGCCCGATGGAGCCCGCGACGAAGCGGCGCCTGGAGGGATCCCGCGCCGTGTACTCATCGGCGGCGCGGCGGGCTATCCGCGCCGACTCGCGGGCCATGTCGGCCGCGCGATCGGCCAGACCATACTCGGCCTGGCTGATCCTCGTGGACGTGAAGCTATCGGTCTTGATGATGTCCGCGCCGGCCTCAAGATAGGCGCTGCAGACTTTATAGGGGACCTCGGGCGAGCTCAGGCAGAGGGCGTCGGCGTTGCCCTTGAGCGGAGTCGGATGAGCGGCCAGCGGCCCCGAGCGATAGCTCTCCTCGCCGAGGGCGAAGCCCTGGATGAGCACGCCCGTGGAGCCGTCGAGGATGAGTATGCGCTCTTTCGCCGCCGCCTCGAGGGCGAGATAGGCCTCGGTCTTGTCCATGAACGGAAGTATAACTGAAGCGCGGCGCCCATGAGAAGCGGCCCCCCGTACCACAACGTGGGACTCTTCCTGTGGCGATCGCGCGATGAACGTAAAGGCCGGCCCTCGCAGGCCAGCCTAGCAGGATGTTGAAAAAGGCCAACCGAGCCTTATTCAACATTACCTTTATCTGCTCAATTGCATTGCAGGCTGTTGAAAAGCATCGAGTTTTTCAACAGCCTGCTAAGGTTCCTGGTCTGCGCTCGACGCTTCGGACGCGGCCCAGGATCAGGGTAGGAGGGTGTAGCCGTTCGTGCCGGCGAGGGCCGCGTTTCCGCTGGCGCTCACGCTGGCGCCGCTTACCACGAGGTCGTAAATTGTGGCCCCATCGTCGCCGTTGTTCCCGAAGGAATTATTGGCGATCACGGTCCCGCTGCC
>DBTW01000009.1:18529-18793 GCA_002307245.1 Spirochaetaceae bacterium UBA1306
GCCTGCGTCGGTGGCGTCGATGCCGCCCGAAAGATTGCCCGCTATCGTGCAATTCTCGATGTCCGCGATGGCTCCGTTCGTGTAGAAATAAACCGCGGGGTGGCTATAGCTGCTGTGGCCGGCGCGGCTGACGGTCACGTACTTGAGCGTCGTGTTCGTGCCGTTCAAATACAGGGAGCGCCAATAGGTCGAGGCGTTGACGGCCGTGAAGCTGATCGGCTTGGCCGCGGTGCCGACCGCGCTCAGGCTCGCGCCCTCTTCTAC
>DBTW01000009.1:19062-21850 GCA_002307245.1 Spirochaetaceae bacterium UBA1306
GAGAGGGAGGTGTCGCTGGCGAAGGTCACCGTGACCCCGGCGGCGATAGTGAGGGAGCCGGAGCTTTTCACCGAAACGCTGCCCGAAACGTAGGTATCGCTCGACCAGGTGGTCGCCGTCGTGATGTCGCCGGAGATACCGGTACCGTCGCCGTTGCCGTCGCCGTTTCCGTTATCCTTAACGGTGTCATTGCCAGAACTGGGATTAAGCAGGTCGCAAGCGCTGAAAGAAAGCATAGCCATGGCGATACAAAGGCAGTATACGACATTCTTCATTGTTCCCCCCAGAGTACGGAAAAATACGCCGCAGCCGGACCACCGCGAATGGTATTCAGAATGTAACGTAGTTTCCTCGAGCCACAACACAATATATTGTGACAAGCTGGGATCAATAGAAGCGGATTCCCTCTTCGCAGCCGAGCACGCGCTTGATGCCGAGGGCGAGATAGACCCGATAGGTCGTGCTGAGCGAGGGGGCCACGAGACCCTTTTCGAAATTCCAGTAGGTGTTGCGGTGGACTCCCGAAGCGCGCGCGGCCTGGTCGAGGGAGAGGCCCAAGGCCAACCGACGGCTACGCACGAGGCCGCCCATCATCCGCACCATGGAGGGAGGGGGGGCCTCCAGGGCGGGAAAGGCGGGCAGGCCGCTTCCCGCGGAGGGCGGCAGGGGTTCGAAGCCTCGCTCGCTCACCTCCACGCCCGAGCAACCGAGCTTCACGAGTATCAGGCTGATGGTGAGCACCGATGGGTCGACGGCGGCGCGCTCGATGTTGGCGAGGGTGTTGACGTGGAGGCCGACGAGCTCGGCCAGATCGCTCTGGGAGAGGCCGAGCTCTTCCCGCAGCCGCGCGATGAAGGAGCCGAATTCACGCATGGCTCCGTCGAGACCTGGGTCGCGGCGGCGCCTCCCGCCTCCGCCTCCGCCGGCCCCCGCGCAGGGACGCATCAGAGCTCGCCCTCCTTGAGGCGGTCTATCTCGTCGCGGATCAGGGCGGCCTCCTCGAACTCCAGGTTCTTGGCGTGCTCCAGCATCTGGGCCTCGAGGGCCTTGAGCAGGGCCTTCTTCTGCCCTGGCACGAGGAGGTTATGCGAGTTCTTGAGCAGCTCCACCTCGGTCGCGGCCGTGTCAATCCTCTCCTCGCGATGCCGCTCGAGGATGTCCTCGATGGCCTTGTGGATAGTCACGGGCGTGATGCCGTTATCCTCATTGTACTTTAGCTGGATGGCCCGGCGGCGGCTGGTCTCGTCGATGGCTATGCGCATGGCGTCGCTCATCTTGTCGGCGTACATCACGACCGAGCCCGCGGCGTTGCGCGCGGCCCGGCCGATGATCTGGATGAGACTGGTCGCGGAGCGCAGGAAGCCGATCTTGTCCGCGTCGAGTATCGCGATGAAGGATACCTCGGGGAGGTCGATGCCCTCTCGGAGGAGGTTGATGCCGACGAGCACGTCGTACTCGCCCAGGCGCAGCTGCTTGAGGATCTCGACCCGCTCGATGGTCTCGACTTCGGAGTGGATGTAGCGGACCTTGAGGCCCAGGCCCGTGAGGTACTCGGTGAGCTCCTCGGCCATGCGCTTGGTGAGGGTGAGGATGAGGCAGCGCTCCTTCGCGGCGATCCGCTTCCGGATCTCGGCGTAGATGTCCTCCATCTGGCCCTCGGAGGGGCGGACCTCGATCTCCGGGTCCACGAGGCCGGTGGGCCTGATCATCTGCAGGGCGACGCGCTTGGACTTCGAGAGCTCCTCCTCCCGCGGCGTCGCCGAGACGCAGACCACCTCGTCGAGCATGCCGAGGAATTCCTCGTACTTGAGGGGGCGGTTGTCGCGCGCGGAAGGAAGGCGGAAGCCGTAGTCGACGAGGGTGGTCTTGCGCGAGCGGTCGCCCGCGTACATCGCGCCGACCTGCGACAGCGTGACGTGCGACTCGTCCACGAAGGTGACGAATTCCTTGGGGAAGTAGTCGATGAGGACGCCGGGGCGGGCGCCCGGCTCCCGGTTGGCCAGCGGGGCGGAGTAGTTCTCTATGCCCGAGCAATAGCCCATCTCCTCGAGCATCTCGAGGTCGTACTCGGTGCGGCTCTTGAGCCGCTGGGCCTCGACGAGCTTGTTCGCGGCCATGAGGCTATCGTAGCGCTCGTCGAGCTCGGCGCGAATCCGGGAGACCGCGTTCTTGACCTGGTCCTCGGGCATTACGAAGTGCTTGGCCGGGTAGACGACGGCCTCGTCAAGGTCCGGCCCCATCGCGCCGGAGATCGGGTCGAACTTCCTGATGCGGGCCACCGTGTCGTACTCGAGCTCGAGCCGGTAGGCCTCCTGCATGTAGGCGGGATAGATCTCGAGCGTGTCGCCGCGGACGCGAAAGCGCCCCCGCTCGAGGACTGCGTCGTTGCGCTCGTATTGCAGGGAGACCAGCTTGCGCTTGACCGCCTCGAGCTCGATCTCGGAGCCGCGGTCGATATAGAGCCGCATCTCCTTGTAGAGGTCCGGGGAGCCCAGGCCGTAGATGCAGGATACCGTGGCCACGATGATGACGTCCCGACGCTCCATCAGGGCCGCCGTGGCCGACAGGCGCATGCGGTCGATCTCGTCGTTGATGTTCGAGTCCTTCTCGATATAGAGGTCCTTGGAGGGGACGTAGGCCTCGGGCTGGTAATAATCGTAATACGACACGAAGTACTCGACCGCGTTGTCGGGGAAGAAGGTCTTGAACTCGCGGTAGAGCTGGGCCGAGAGGGTCTTGTTGTGCGAGATGACGAGGGCCGGTCGCTGCACGGCCTCGATGACCTTGG
>DBTW01000078.1 GCA_002307245.1 Spirochaetaceae bacterium UBA1306
TGAGTATTCCGGCCCAAACCTGCCACCCATTCCGGGCGATTCCTGCCACCTGTTCCGGGGAAAGGTTGCCAGGCATTCCGGGCTAAACCTGCCACTTACGGCCTTCTGGCCGGAATGGGTGGCAGGGAATGAGCGGAACGCTATATAGGGTTCCGGCGAAAAGCTGCCACCCGTTCCGGGCCAAACCTGCCACCCCCGCGCTGACCATTTTCGCCTTCCCGCCTATCCTCGCCGCAGCACAGCGGCAAGGAGCGGCAGGAAATGGCGCGCAAGAGGATCAGCATGAAGGCACTAAGACAGGTGATAGAGCTTCACCACAACACGGGATTCAGCAACCGGCAGATCGCAGCGGCCACGGGGGTGTCCCGACCCGTGGTGGCCGACTACATCGCTGCCTATGACCGCTCAGGGCTCTCCTGGGACGAGTTTGCGGGGCTGAGCGACTCAGAGGCTACGCTGCGCCTGAGCGCGCCCAAGGGTGATATCGACGCCCGCATGGCCTCAGCTGTGGCCTTCTTTCCCTACATGCTCACGGAGCTTCCCGGCGTCGGCGTGACCAGGGAAGGGCTCTGGAGCGAGTACAGGGGCAAACATCCCGACGGATTCGGCTACTCGCAGTTCTGCCTCCACTTCCGCACCTGGTGCCGGGCAGAGACCGAAGTGACGCTCACGATGGAGCACAAGGCGGGGGACCGCCTCTACGTCGACTTCGCAGGCGTGAAACGGGCCTACCGCGAGCATGGGGTCGAGCGCGAAGCCGAACTCTTCGTCGCCATCCTCGGGGCGAGCCAGTATACCTACGTCGAAGCCCTACGCTCCCAGCAGAAGGAGGACTTCATCATCGGCAACAGGAACGCGCTCTGGTTCCTCGGCGGCGCGCCGGCGGCGATCACTCCCGACTGCCTGAAAAGCGGGGTCTCGAAGGCGGACAAGTACGAGAGCGAGATCAACGCCGAATACGCCGACTTCGCGCGCCACCACGGCACGGTGATCTTCCCAGCCCGCCCCCATTCGCCCCGGGACAAGGCCCTCGTCGAAGGCGCGGTCAACATCATGTACACCCGGATCCTCGCACCGCTGCGCCATCGGGAGTTCGAATCCCTGGACGCCCTGAACGCGGCGCTCTGGGAGCTCATGGACGAGCACAACGCGAAGCGCTTCCAGCGGCTCCCCTTCTCGCGCGCGGAGCTCTTCGAAACCATCGACAAGCCTGCCTTGAAGCCTCTGCCCGCGGTCCGCTACGAGTACACCAGCTTCAAGACCGCCACGGTCGGCTTCAACTACCACATCGAGATCCGGGAAGACCGGCACTTCTACTCGGTTCCCTACGCCTACGCGCGCAAGCAGGTCGACGTCGCCTTCACGCTCCGCACCGTCGAGATCTACCACGACAACCGACGCATAGCCTTCCACAAGCGGGTGTCGGCGCCCGGCTACTCGACCTCGCCCGAGCATCGGCCCGCCCATCATCGCTTCTACCTCGAGTGGACGCCGGAGCGGATCATTTCCTGGGCCGGGGAAACGAGTGTCCACACGCGATCCCTCGTGAAGGAGATCCTGGAGCGGGCGGCCTATCCCGACCAGTCCTACCGCAGCTGCGTCGGCATCATCAACCTCTCGAAGAAGTACCCGCTCGAGCGTCTCGACACAGCCTGCCGAATGGCCATCGCCGAAGGAGCCCACGGATACCGCGCCGTAAAGAACATCCTCGAGAAAGGCCGCGACCTCATCAACGCCAAGGACGACGAGAACCAGAAGCTCCTGCCATTCCACGAGAACATCCGCGGCCAGGCCGCGTACAAATAGTACCAGGAAGGAGTCTTCGATGAACAACGCCGCCACACTCGAGAAGCTCAAGGCTCTCAAGCTCTATGGCATGGAACGGGCTTTCAGGGGCATCCTCGAGTCGTCGCAGGACCGCGTCTTCGGCGCCGACGAGCTCGTCGCACACGTCACCGACGCGGAATGGGATGACCGCCACAACCGCAAGACGCGCCGGCTCACGAAGGCCGCCGGCTTCAGGACCCGCGCAGCCTTTCCCGAGGTCGACTTCGCAATCGAGCGCGGACTCGACCGCAACGCCTTCATGCGCTTGTCGGATTGCTCGTGGATCGCCGCGGGGAAAAACGTCGTGATCTCCGGACCCACGGGCGTCGGGAAAAGCTACCTCTCCCAGGCCCTCGGCTCCCAGGCCTGCGGGCTCGGGTACCGTACGGCCTACTTCAACTGCTCGAAGCTCTTCCAGACTCTCAAGGAGAAGCGGTCGACGGGAGGATACCAGCGATTCATCGGCCGCATTGCCCGGACCCCGTTGCTCATCCTCGATGATTTCGGGCTCGTGCCCCTCGACGCCCAGGACCGCCTGGCCCTCCTCGAGATCGTCGAGGATCGGCTCGGCCACCACGCCTCCATAATCTCGACGCAGATCCCTGTCGCCCAATGGTTCGACGTAATCGGCGACCCGACCATCGCCGACGCCGTCTGTGACCGCATCGTGCCTCAGGCGATCAGGATTCCGCTCTCTGGAATGTCCATGCGGGCGATACAGGGCCAGCGCGAGCAATCTGCCGCTTGCGCCATTCCTGCCACCTGAGTAGACTCCCGTTCAGCAGTCAGCATGATGTAAACAGGTGGCAGGATAACTCCGGAACGGCCGGCAGAATTGAGCGGAATACCCA
>DBTW01000182.1:0-10355 GCA_002307245.1 Spirochaetaceae bacterium UBA1306
TTGGCCGCCTTCTCGGACTTGAGGGCCTTGGTGCAGCGCTCGGAAGCGGCCGCCGCGGCGGCTTGGTCCTTATCGCGGCCCTCGAGCTCGGCGACCTTCTCCTCGACGGCGAGCATGCCACGCACGAGGAAGAGTACCTCATGGGCGGCGAAGTTGTCGCCAACCCAGGAAGCGAAGCCGGCGACGGTGTCGCGGGCGAGGCCGAAGTCGTGCAGGGTCGGGTAGTTGGACACAGCGAGGTTGGGCGACACGACGATCTTGAAGAGCAGGGGATTCTTGGCGTTGCCGAGGCCCTTGCCCGAGACGTCCTCGACCTTCTTTATGGATGGCCGGATGGCGTCCGCCACCTTCTCGTCGGCGAGGCTGGAGGCGACGTCGCAATCGATCACGAAGCCGGGCAGGATGGGCAGCGCGAGCTCGGCGAACTCATTTGCCTGGCGGCCCCGCATGCCGAGCTTGTCGAGGTCTACGCCCTTCTTGACCGTTTCCCTCTGGCTGAAGAAATGGATGTTATCTTTCATGGCCTTCACCTTTCCTTATTGCTCGCGCTTATCAGAAAAGCGCCATGACGCTGTTGACGGGACCCTTGAGGAAGGCCTCGTAAAGGTGGCTCGCGCCCTGCGCGAGATAGCGCTGCAGCTTCGCCACGTCGCAGATGTCCTCTCCTGTGATGGCGAACTTGATGTTGGAGCCATGCTTGACCTTGCCCCACTTGAAGAGGGCGTTCAGGTCGGTGATGCGCTCGCCATCATAGTAGACGAGAACCTGCAGACCCGGGTGCTTGGTGGTATAGCTCGTGATGATCTTCTTCCAGGCCTCGACGTTGCCGTTATGGAAGAGCTCGTTGGTCACGAGCACGTTGTACATGGGGGTCATCCTGGCGCCCGGCTTCACGGCCTGGGCGGCGGCGACGGCCGCCTTGGGCGGCTCGGGGGCGGCGGGAACAGCCGCCGGCGCGGCGACGGCCACGGGAGCGTCCTTCGAAGGCCTGCCGCGCTTGGCGGCGGCCGGGGCCTTGGGCGCCTTGGCCTTGGCGACCTTGGGCGCCTTGACCTCTTCCTTCGCGGTCTTCGGCTCTTTGTATGCGCAATCGCCCTTGAGGAGCTCAGGACGGAGCTTGGGCCTTCCGCCCGAGAAAAGCTCCACGACGGCCTCGCAGGCGGACTTGAGGAGCTTTGGCTCTCCTTCCTTCGCGAAGCGGCCGGCGTAGACGACGAGGAGCTCCGAGCGGTTGAGGCGGTCGATCTGGGCGAGGGCGGCCCGGCTCTTCGGGTTGACGACCAGGGCGCCCAGGTCGGGGTGGTGATAGATAACGACGAGGTCGACGCCGTTCCATTTCGAAGTCTCGTCTGCAATGGCGCCGATGTCGGACGCCGTCGCCATAAGGTTGGACGAGAGCGACGCGTAGCCGAACTTCTGCCCGAGGACCATCGAGGCCACGGGACGCACATCGTCCTTATCGAGCGATTTATCGCCGATAAGCTCCCCCACCACGTCGGCGAGGTTTTCCTTGTCGGCTACGCGATCGACTATCGATACGACGGTCTTGATATGGCGGACGGAAGCGTTGAAGCCTTCGCGCTCCGCCAGGCCTTCGAATTGACTGACGAGGCTCTTCATAGATTTGAACTCCTCCTACGAACTAGGGGCCGCCCTACCGCAGCGGAAGGACGGCCCCTGGGGCGTAACTGAACTTATCGGCCGGTTGCCGTCCGCTTGGAGCGGGCGGCAACCGCGAATACCCGAGAAACCGGGGCTATAGCCATGTGTCCTAGAGCTGCCTAAGGCCGCCGTCGTCGTTCTTGCTGGGCCTGCCGCGCTTACCGGCGGGCTTGCTCGCCGTCTTCTTTCCGGAATCGACCACGCCCTTCGGCTTCGGGCCGCGCTTGCCGGGGGCCTTGAGGCTGACCGGGCTGGGAGCCGCGGGCTCGGCGATAGCCGGGGCCGAGTCGCCCGCGTTGAGCATCGCGAGGTAATCGGCGCCGGGGGCGCCGCCTTCCTCGGGCATCTCCTCGCCGGGAGAGAAGGACTGGGCGATATCCTCGCGCACCGTGGAGCGGCGGCGGGAGAAGGAGGCGAAGGCCGCGTCCTGGAAGCCCTTGGACACGCCATGGAGGAACTCGTTGAGGACGTTGGCCATACCGTCCAGGGTCGCCTTCTTCCTCTTGATGGAGCAGATGTCCACGTCGAGGAGCAGGCCGGGCTGGATGTGGTAGGGGTTGATCATGTAGTCGAAGCGGTCGAATTCCTTCTGAAGGAAAGAGAGGCGCTCTTCCATGACGCGGCGCTCGATCGGGTACTGGTAGGAGTACATGTCCTTGAGCTTGTCGCGCATGATGATGAGTCGGGACTTCACCTTGTCCTTCTCGTAGAGGTAGGTCCGGTTCATCTTCTCGACCTCGGTCTCGGCGGGCCTCACGAAGGAGATCTCGTCCCAGACCTTCGCGATATCCTCGTAGACCGGCTCGCCCGTCTTGGCCTTGATCCGCGTGCGGATCTTGCGGCGATAGATCTTGGCGAGGTCGTCGAAATCGGTGATGCGCTTGAGGAACTTGGTGTCCTCGTACTTGACGGCCAGGACATCCCAAAGATGCGCGACCTCGGTCTCGAAGCTCTTGGCCTGCACGTCGTAGGCCTTGCGCTCCTCGATGAGCTGGGCGTTGTCGTAGTACTGGAGGCGGAGCTTGTAGCGCTCGTCCGGCAGGTGGGCGACGTCGGTATCCTCGTACTCGCGCAGGATGAGCATGCGCGCGTTCTTGAGGTTCTCGATGTACTGGTAGCCCATCTTGGAGACGTCGAGGATCGAGGTGATCGAGTTGACGGCGGTGTTGTAGCCGCGGTTGCGGATATTCTCGATGTCGATGATCTTCTTGAGGTTCTCGCGGATGTTGAGCTGGTCGAAGGTGGCGGGATCGATCTCGGCGCGGAGATTGGAGATGCGCTCCATGAGCTCCTTGCCGATTATGCTGTAGCGCTTGGACTTCGGGTTGTCGGCGTCGTCGTCGGTGTAGTCCCTGATCCGGTTCATGCGCTCGAAGATGATCTCGGTATCGGAGAGCTCTTCCTTGCCGGCGTCGATGAGCCGGTCCTTGAGGCGCTCGATCTCCTTGTCGATCTGGTCGATAAGGTGCTTGGAGATCAGGTCCTTGATGAGATACTCGACCGTGACCTGGTAATGGAAGATCGGGGAGATGAGCTCCGAGTCGAGGATGTTGACCGAGAGCTTGACGTTGGTGACCGTCTTGGGCTTGTAGTTGTCGTCCTTGAAGGAGCACTTGACGACCGAATAGGCGTTCTCGCCGCGGATGAAGGCGCCGACGTCGGTCTTCTGACGCAGCAGGGCGTTGGTCAGGTTTTCCAGGTCGTTGACGCCGCGCTGGATATGGCCCTGCAAGTGGCCGAACATGTTGACCATCGACTTCTCGACTTCGCCGGTGTTGAACTTGTCAGCGCCGCCGATCTGGTCGAGGAGCTCGGAGATCTCCTTCGGGGTGTAGCGGGCCAGGGACTTCATCTCTTCCTTGTCGATGAAGTTGCGGACCTTCTTCACCATCTCGTCTTCAGTGGTGACCATGAAGCGGTTGAACATGTTCTGGTAGTTCTGGTTGAAGTAGTTGTAGAGCTTTTCCTTCAACCCGCCCATGATATCGATGCGGTCGAGAACTTCCTTGGGGAGTCTGGCATTTATGTGGTGAAGGACCTTGTTGGTCTCTTCCTCTAGCAGCTGATTCACCTCATGCTGCTGATCGCGCCCTTCCTGCGCGAGGGAGTTGCGGGAGCCGACGGCAGATGGCTTCTCGGGATGAAATACGTTAGGACTTTTGGGAAGATCTATCGCGCCCATATGATCTCCTTTACGCGATTGCTGATTCTTGGGTTATAGTAGCGGGGTACGGGCTGAGTTGTAAAGTACGGCATATAAAAAAGTGAGGGCCGCGGCGCCCTAATATGGTAGAAAATCACACAATGCGGCTTTTAGGGGCCTCTAGGCCCCCGGAAAGCGGCATGGAAAGGTGGCTGTCGTGAAACGATCCGAACGCCTCGCTCTCCTCGCAGTCTTTTTCCTGGCGATTTCCCAATCCCTCGCGGCCCAAGGCGACACGGCTTCCTCCCCCCAGCCGGGGAAGGAGCTCAGGGCGGGCAGCCTCGACGTCGTCCTGCTCCTCGACAAATCCCTTTCCATGGCCAGCTGCATTGAGGCGGTCAAGGCCTACGCGGCGTCCAAGGTGATCAGTCCCGTCCTCGTCCCGGGGGATAGGCTCATCGTCGAGGCCGTCTACGGCAAGGTGGATCGCCTGGTCACGGCGACCATAGGCTCGGACGAGGACATCGCCAAGGCCATACGGGCCATACGCGGCCTCAAGGCCGACGGCCGCTTCACCGATCTCGGCGCCGCCCTGGACGCGGCCAAGCGGGATTTGGACGAGCTGGGTCAGCCCGGAAGGCCCAAATACGTCCTCCTCCTCACGGACGAGCGGCAAGAGGCGCCCAAGGGCAGCCCCTACCAGGCACGCGATTTCAAGCTCAAGCATCCCCTGCTGCAGTACACCAAACGGATGGACCTGGGCAAATTCCGCGCGATCACCGTCGGGCTGCAAGTGGCCGAGAAGGTCGACGCGACGGCCCCGGCCCTCATGCAGCTCCTCGAGTCGCCGCCCCTTCGCGACGACGCGGCCTTCGCCGCTGGTTCCCAGGTGGCAGGGGGCGCCAAGGCGGGCTCGGCCGGGGTAAAAACCGCGACCGGGGCCAAGACGGGGACGGCGCCCGGCGGCGTGACGGCGGCCGAAAGGGCCCTCCCGGCCTGGCTCCTCTACGGAGCAGCTATCCTCCTCCTGGCGGCGCTCGCGGGCCTGGGGATCGTCCTGCTGATATCGAAAAGGAAGGAAAAGCAAAAAGGCGCCGAGCCAGCCTCCGACTCCTGAGAGGAGGGCACGCGATGACCATCGACGGCATGGCGGAATTCCTCAGGGACCATGACGGCTTCGCCATCGTGTCGCACGACGGCCCCGACGCCGACGGGCTCGGGGCGGGCTACGCCCTGGCCCTCGTCCTCGGCGCCCTGGGCAAAAGGGTCCTTGCCCTCATCGCGGGCGAGATCCCCCCGAAATTCCGCTTCATCGACCAGCGGGGGCTCTTCAAGCCCGTCGCGGCCGGGGACGGCTCGGCCCCCGCCGACGGGCTCATCCCGATAATCGTCGACACCCACGACCTCGGCTACCTGAGCGAGCGCTGCGCCGAGCTCGTGACGAGGGCCGGCCGCTGCCTCGTGATAGACCACCACGAGCCACGCGGCGAGCCCGGAGAGCTCGAGCTCATCGACGCAAGCTCATCGAGCTGTTGCGAGCTGGCCTTCCTCATCGTGAAGAGCCTCGGCGCGGAGCTCCCGATCGACGCGGCCGAGGCCCTCTACGCCGGCATAGTCTACGACACGGGATCCTTCTCCTACCCGAAGACCAGCGAGCGGACCTTCGAGTGCGCCCTCGAGCTCGTCAGGCTAGGCGTGAGGCCCTACGAGCTCCACAAGAGGATGTACGAGTCCGCTTCCGACGGCATCCTGTTCCTGCAGAAGGCCGTCATCTCGAGCCTCGAGATGGGCCTGGGCGGGAAGGTCGCCATACAGTCCCTGGGCAGGGACGAGCTCGCCGCCTCGGGGGCGGCCTACGAGGACGCCGAGGACCTCGTCAACATCCCCCTCCAAGACAAGCGCGTCGAGGTCTCCGTCCTGTTCAAGGAGAACCTCGAGGGCAAGCTCCGCTGCAGCCTCAGGTCGAAGGGCGCGGTCAACGTCGCCCGCATAGCGCAAGCCTTCGGGGGAGGCGGCCACAAGACGGCCTCGGGCTTCACCTGCGCCTCTCCCCTTGCGCGCTCCAAGGACGACGTGCTACAAAGCATTGCCCTGGCGATGCGATCCTAATGCGGCCGCCCGGGCGCCGGCACATCGAATGAAGAGAATCGTCCAAGCCATATTCCTCCTCATGAGCGCCCTCGCCCTCGGCTTCGCGGTCTACTACCTCGTCGAGGGCCGCTCGGGCGCGGCGGCCGCGTCGAGGCCCGTCGCGACGCGGCAGATCGTCGCCCCATCGCCCGGCTCCGCGAACGACCAGGGGGGAGCGGCCGACGCCGCCGCCGGCTCACCCGTCAACCGCGTGCCGGCCCTCCCGAACGAGCTCATGCTCAACGCGACCTCGCTCAACGTCGACCAGGACGATGATGACGAGCAGGTCCTCACCCTGCGCAGGACCGACCAGGCCGACGGCAGGCTCTCGATCGTGGTGGCGGACTACGTCCAGCAGAGGAAGTCCTGGGTCCGGGCCTGGGCGGGCGACACCCTCTCCACGAAGCTCACGACCTTCTCGATACAGGCCAAGGACCTCGTCGGCGACCATGGCATTACCATCATCTGCATGGGCATGGACGACGAGAACGAGCAGACGTTAGTCGCCTTCAGGGAGAAGGCCTCGGTCGACCCCGAGGGTACCTGCTCCTTCGAGGAAGTGCTCTCCCTCGCCGCCGACTCGATACAGATCGGCGAGGCCGAGAGGTCGGAGGCCTACCAGCTGGGCCAGTCCAAGGGCGACAGCTGGCCCGTGTACGCATACATGCGCGACAAGGACTCGGCCAACCTCCTCGACCAGGTCAAGGAGCGCTACGCCTGGGACCCGAAGGCCGGGCGATACGCCAAGACCGGTAGCGAGCGCATCCCCGGCGCCCAGGTGGAGAGGGAGACCGTCGCGAAGGTCCTGACAGGATCGGAGAAGGACTTCGAGACTTTCCTCCAAGGGGTCTGGTACGAGTCGGACATGTCGCCCCTCGATCCCGCGGCGAAGCTCATCCTCTTCGACAAGGACTCGGACAGCATCTCCTTCTACCGCCCCGAGGCCCAGGAAGTCTATCGCTGGACCGAGTCGCACCCGACCCGCTACGGCCTCTACGTGCGCTGCCAGAACGATTCGGTCGACAACCTGGTCCGGCTCATGGACATAGAGCTCACCGGATCGGACATCGTGGCGATCCGCGTGTTCGAGGACCTGCAGATGAAGATGGATCCCGAGGACCGGTGGGACGGCAGCTTCCGCAAGATGCCGCGGGACTTGCCCAAGGCGGCAGGCGACTCGTCGAAGGCCCCGGGCGACGCGGTCTCCAGGGACGGCTCGACCGGGCTCGCCAAGCCCAAGCTCAAGGTCGAGGGCCCCTATCGCTCGCAGGACGGCTCGGAACTGAGCTTCGCCCAGCCCCGCTACAGCCTCAAGGCGCCCTCGGCCCCGGCCGAATCGGGCAGCTTCGAGCTCTACTCCCTCGGGTCGGACACGGTGCTCGACCTCGTGGCTCTGAAGCCGGACGGCCTGAGCGCGAGGAAAACCTACAAGCTAAAATACTCGGAAACAAAGGTCGGCAAGGACCTCCTGCGCAGGATCGTGCTGTCGCCCGCCAAGGCCTCCATCGGCGGCCTCGAGCTGCTCCAGGAGGACGACCTGAACCTCGAGCAGAGAGTGAAGGGCAACTAGCGTCGTCGAGCCATCAGCCCTCTATGATGTAGGCCTCGTAGCCCTTGTCCTTCAAAGCCTGCAGCGTCTTCGAGAGGTCCTTGCCCGGGTCGACGATCACGATCCAACGCCTCTCGGGCTCCTTGCCCGGCTTGGCCTGCCTGCTGCGCTCTTCCACGGCGGCCTCGAAGCCCTTTGAAGAAAGCTCGTCCCTGAGGACGCGCGCATTATCCTCGACCGAGAAATACCCCACTTGCAGGCGCTTCCCTTTCGCGAGGACGGCGCCAGGCTTCGCGTCAGCAACGCCAGGCTTCGCGTCGCCTACGGCGGGCCTGCCCTTGCCGAGGCCAAGATACCAATGCGGCAGGGGCGGCGCCGAGGCCGATCCCGCGGCTATGAGGGCTTCGGGACTGCCCGGGAATTCCGAGGCCAGGGCGGCGGCGGCGGGACCGCGATCGGCATCTTCGGCGCAGAGCCAGAGGATGAAGCGCGCCTCGCGCCGCTGCTCCGGGGCGATTGCGGACGACGCGGCGACGGCCGAAGCGACGGCGCGAGCCTCGGCGGCTCGATCCTGGAAGAGGAGGGCCCAGGCGCCCAGGTTCCGCGCGCCGGCCGCTACGCCCTGATCGACGGAAGCGTTGAGGAGCTCGGCCGAGAGGGCCTGCGCTCGCTCGGCGTTGCCGGCGGCAAGGGCGCATCGCGCGGCCCGGAGCAGGAGCTTCGGGTCCCGCCCGCCGGCGGCGAGGGCGGAGGCCGCCTCGTAGCGCGCCTGGGCTTCGCCGAAGAGCCCGAGGAGGAGGTCGAGGTCGCCCGAGCGGACGAGAAAGCGCGAGCGGAGCTCGGGCGCGAGGGCGGGCCTATCCTCGCCGAGGAGGACGGCGGCGTCGGAAGGAGGCAGAGAGGCCGAGAGCGAGTCCAGCAGGGCCGCCGCGGCCTCGGGGGAGGGAGTCGCGGCGACCTGGGCTTCGGCTTCGGCCAAGCTGGAGGCCGAGCCCGAGCCCGACTTGGGCGCGGGCGGAAGGGGTGCGGCGGACAGGGAGACCCCGGCGGCGAGGGCCAGGAGTACGGCGGAGAGGGCGAGGGGGATGGCGCGGGTCATGGGGCGACCAGCTCGGCCCTGAAGGTATTGCCCGAGAGCTCGAGAAGCCGGACCGAGGCGAAGCCGCCCGCGCTCGAGGCCGGGGCGGCGAAGACGACCATCTCGTCGCGCTGGGTGCGGGCGAGGAGCTCGCTCTTGCGCCGCTTCGAAGGGCCTTCGACCAGGACTTCCTCGACGCGGCCGAGCCTCGATTCCATTTGGGACTTCGTGATCTCCTTCTGAAGCTCGATGACCCTGGAGAGGCGCTCGCGCTTGACCTTGTCGGGGACCCGCCCCGGCATGGAGGCGGCGGGCGTGCCCTCGCGGGGATTGTAGTGGTACATGTAGGAATAAGAGTAGCCCACGCGCCGCATGAGGTCGAGGGTGAGATCGAGGTCCCCCTCGGTCTCGCCGGGGAAGCCTACGAGGATGTCGGTGGAGAGGGAGAGGCCGGGTATGGCAGCCTTCATCCGGTCGGCGAGGGCGAGGTAGTCGTCGCGGGTATAGCGACGGTTCATGGCCCCGAGCACCGCGTCGGAGCCCGACTGCGCGCAGAGGTGGACATGCTTGCAGTATAGGGGGTCCTCGGCGAGGACTCGTATGAGCCCTTCGGAGAGGTCCTTGGGGTGACTCGAAAGGAAGCGGATCCAGCGGATGCCCCCCCTCCCCCGCTCCCGCAGGCTGGACGAGACGAGGCGCAGCAGGGCGGGGAAATCCAGGTCGAGGGCGTCGGGGCCCCCGGCGCCTCCCAGCCCCTTCCAGCGATACGAGTTGACGTTCTGGCCGAGGAGGGTGAGCTCGCGCACGCCCGAGTCCTCGAGAAAGGCCAGCTCGGACAGGACGGCGCTCGGCGCGCGGGAGACTTCGCGGCCCCGGATGTGGGGCACGATGCAATAGGAGCAGAAGTTGTCGCAGCCGTGCATGATGGGCACGAAGGAGCGGAAGGCGCCGGGCTCGTAATAGGACCGGGCGAAGACGAAGGCGGGGCTCTCGTCGATGTCGCCTATCGCGGCGTCGCCGCCCGCTGTGACCCGCTCGACCGAGTCGAGCACGAGGCCGAAGGCCTGCTTCTGGAAGGTGCCGACGACATAGTCGACCGCCGGCTGCCTTTCCTTGATGGAGCGCTTCAGGCGCTCGGCCATGCAGCCGGTGACCACGAGGGCGGGGCCGCGGAGGCCCGCCGCGGCCCGGTCCCGCTTGAGGGCGGCATAGAGGTCGATGCGGCCCCAGGCGCGATTCTCGGCGGTCTGGCGCACGGAGCAGGTGTTGATGACGACGAGGTCGGCCGACGCGTCCGATGACGCGGGGGCCCAGCCCCGCTCGCGGAAGATAATCTCCAAGGCGGAGGACTCCGCCTTGTTCATCTGGCAGCCGTAGGTCTCGAGAAGATAGGTCATCGATTGGGAGCGGCCGCCGAGGGCAACTGCGTCGCGCGATCAGGCGCGATCGCGGAGCCCCTTCACGAACTTGTAGATATTGATGCCGCCGTAGACGAGGAGGGCGAGGCCTCCGAGCCCGAGGAGGCCGCTCAAGGGGCCGTGCAGGAAGGCGGAGGCAATGGCGATGCCGCCGACCGCCAGGACGAGGCCGCCGGTCGTGCGGTCGGAGCGCTTCTTGCTGAAGACCCCGCCCAAGCCCAGGAGGGCGAGGCCGCCGCCGATGATCCCGGCCAGGATGGGAGAGGCCACGAGGCCGCTCACTACCATGAGTCCCACGCCCCCGACGGCGGACATGACGCCCTTGGTGCCCTTCTGACGCAGGTCGCTCGGATCCATGGGATAATTGTCGCTCAT
>DBTW01000182.1:10451-10941 GCA_002307245.1 Spirochaetaceae bacterium UBA1306
TGGTAAAGCGGAGCGATCAATGCTTGAAGCAGCGTTGCCCGGTGAATTTCATCGCGGCGCCGTATTCGTTGCATGCCTCGATCGACTGGTCCTCGTGCAGCGCGCCGCCGGGCTGCACGACCGCGGTTACGCCCTCGCGCAGCCCCACCTCGATGCCGTCCCGGAAGGGGAAGAACGCGTCCGAGACCATGACCGAGCCGCCCAGGTCGGCGTGACGGGCGGCCACCTCCTCGCGGACGGCCGCCTTCGCGGCCCCGTCCCCCGACTCGTACCAGCCCTTTCCCGTGCGCTCGAAGAGCAGGCGGTCCTCGAGCTTGCGATAGGCCTTGTCGCGGGCGATCTCGGCCACGCCCACCCGGTCCTGCTCGCCCGTGCCGATGCCGACGGTGCAGCCGTCCTTGACGTAGATCACCGAGTTGCTCGTGATCCCCGTCTCGACCGCCCAGCCGAAGATCATGTCCTCCCACTCGGATTCCCTGGGCTCGCGCTC
>DBTW01000198.1:0-2929 GCA_002307245.1 Spirochaetaceae bacterium UBA1306
GCGATGATCCTCGATCGAGCGCGTCTGGCCGTCATGCAGCCGGCCCCGACCCGCCGGTCATCGCCGCGAGCAGCTTTCGCCCAGTCTCCTCGCCCTCGTTTTGGCCCTCGTAGGCGATCTCGCCCCGGTAGATCGCGATGGCCCTATCGGCCAGGCCTGCGATCTCCTCGACCCGCGACGAGATGAGGAGCACCGCCGAACCCCGCGCCGCCAGCACTCGGATCGTCCGCGAGACCTCGCCCTGCGACGCGAGGTCCAGGCCCTGGAGAGGCTCGGCCAGCACGAGTAGCGGCTTCCCGCCGTAGAGCTCCCTCGCCAAGACCATGCGCTGCCTCGTTCCCCCCGAGAGCGACGAGACGAGGGCGCCGGGATCGGATCGCAGCCCCAAGGGTAGAAGCATCGCGCGCACCTCCCGATCCCGCTTGCCGCGCGCTACCCATGCCCAAGCCCCGAACTCGCCGCGCCGGAGCGCGAGGACGCTGTCGCGCAGGGCGGCTTGAAGGCAAAGCCCGCGGGACTCTCGGTCGGACGGGACGTAGGATAATTCCCTCGAGCGCAGCTCGTCCCTCGGGATAGTCCTGATATCCCTTCCCCGAACGAGGACCTCCCCACGCGTGGGCCGGGCCATTCCCGAGGCTAGATCCTCAAGACAGCCAAGGCCGTTTCCGGCGAGGGCGGCGACGCCGAGGATCTCTCCCGCCCGCAGCGAGAAACTAATGGGCGACTGTCCACGCGCGAGCACGACTCCGCGAAGCTCCAGGGCCGGCGCTTCAGCCCGGCCTTCGCGCTCCACCCAGGCGATCGGGGCATCGACCTTCGATCGCGCCTCGCTCTCGCCGATCGGCCTGCCGGGTCTCGCCATGAGACCGGACAGACGCGCCTCATCGAAATCCGAGACCGGCCCTTCGGCCGCCACCCTGCCCTCGCGGAGCACGGTAATCGTATCGGCAACCTTGAGCACCTCGGATTTTCTGTGAGTGATGAGAAGCACCGCCTTGCCTGCGTCGGCGAGCCGCGCCATGAGCGCGAAGAGGCCGTCGGTCTCGCTTTCGGATAGTATCGAACTGGGCTCGTCGAGGATGAGGATCTCCCCGCCCCGGGCGAGGGCCCGTGCTATCTCGGCCTGCCGCCGCAGGGCGGCGGGCAGCTCGCCCACGCGAGCCTCCGGGTCCAGCCTGAAACCGTAGCGCTCGATGAGCAGGGCCGCCTCGACGTAGGCCTTGCGCCTCGATAGGAAGAGACCCAGGGACCGTGGTTCCCGTCCCAGGACGAGGTTCTCCGCCACCGTGAGATCGGGCGCCAGGAGCGATACCTGCGGTACGAGGCCTATGCCAGCGGCCTCGGCAGCAGCCACGCTCCCGAGCCTGAGCTCGGTTCCCCGTACGCGGATGCTGCCCGAGTCGGGTCTCACGAGCCCGGCTACGACGCGTGCCAAGGTGCTTTTGCCCGCCCCGTTTTCCCCGATAACCGCGCGCGTCTCTCCCTCGGCGAGGCTGAAGCCGATGCCGTCGTTGGCCTTCGTCCCCGTCTCGCTGAAGTACTTCATGATCCCGCGCGCCGCGAGGAGCTCCATCGCGGATTACAGGCCCGACACGGGAAAAGCGAGCGCCCCCGATTTCAGGCGGGCTATCTCGGCCTCGAGGGCTGCGCGAGCCGGGGCCGGAAGCGCGGCGTAGGCAGGATCCTTACCCGCGAAGTCCACGTATCCGTCCTTCGCCCCGACGACCTCGGCCTTACCGTACAGGGGCGAACCGCTGCCCGCCTGGAGCAGGGCCCTCACTCGCTCGTAGACGAGCCTGTCTTGGCGCATGACCGCACAGCCTATCACCGTGCCCGGGGAAAGGCGATAGCCCGAGTCGTCGTCGAACCAGAGAGCGCGGCGGCCCTTCGCCTTGGCCGCGCTTACGACGCCCTGCCCGGCCCCTCCCGCGATCGGTAGGATGACCGCGGCGCCGGCGTCGAAGAGCCCATTCGCGAGTTCGGCCGCCTTAGTGGCGTCGTACCAGTTGCCGAGCACCCGCGTCTCGAGGCCGGCCGCGGGATCGGCAGCCTTAAGGCCCTTCAGGAAGCCGGGCTCGATGAGCTTATCGAAGGATGGATAGCGCTGGGCCACGATTATCCCCGCCTTATGGCTGGCCGCCCCGCCCAGCTTTCCTGAACTCGCGAGGCCGGCCAGGTACCCAACCATATAGCCCTGTTCGAGCTGATTGTAGAGCACGGTATGGATGGCAGGGTTGCCGGGAAGCCAGGCATCCGACACGAAAAAACGCTGTTTCGGGAAGGAGTCGGCGGCCTGGGCGCAAAGCTCCGGCAGCGCGGGATTGGACGATACGATGAGGTCGAACTCGCCGCTAGCCGCGATGGCGGAGAGCTTGCCCAGCCACTCGGATTGATTGTAGCCCGCCTCCACGACCTTTACGGAGGCGCCGGGGATTTCGGCTGCCGCCTTCCTCGCTCCGGCCGCCATCTGCTCGTATCCCGGGCTACCCGACTCGACGCCGGGGACGAATACGCATACCTTCGGGGCCCGAGGCGGCGCGGCGAAGGCGCAAAGCGCCGCGATCGCCATGCCCACCGAGCAGACCAATGCCTTCCTCATCGCTTGGACCTCACTTTTCAACTTGCTTCGATGGGCAGTATAGTGAGCCGAGCCAAGCGCTTCGAGGCCCGCGAATATGACGCGCGGCCAACTTGACGTGAAAGGTGCGATTCCCACGATGGACAGCGACGACGAGGGGAAGACATATAGGATAGGCGAGCTTGCCGACCTCTTCGGCGTCACGGGCAGGACCATTCGCTACTATGAGGAGCTCGGGCTCCTCGAGGCGGCGCGCCGTCAGGACGGCGCTCACCGTAAGTATTCCGAACGCAACGCCATCTACCTCAAGCGCATCCAGCAGCTCAAGGACTACGGCCTTTCACTTGCGGA
>DBTW01000198.1:3248-4895 GCA_002307245.1 Spirochaetaceae bacterium UBA1306
TAGCCGAGAAGTACCGTGAGAAGCTCGAGGATGCCGAGCGCCGGCGCGCCTCCCTCGACGACTATATAGCCGATCTCGGATGGCATATCGAGCAGCTCGAGCGCAGGGGCGATTTCTTCCAATGCCCAGGCGCATCGTGCTCCGCCTGTCCCTACGCCGAGAAGTGCGATATGCGCCTCCTGGTAAAGGACGAGTAGAGTGGCTTACCTCTGCTTCGACATCGGTAGCTCACAGCTCAAGGCGGCTATCCTCTCCGAGGACGGCCGCTTGGTCTCTTCGGCCCGGGAACCGGTGTCCCTCAGGCATGGCCCAGGCGGCCAGCATGAATCCGATCCCCTCACCTGGGTCGAGGCGGCTCTCTCCGCAGGCTCACACGCCGTGGCCGAGGCTAAGCGCACGGCCTCCCGCCTCGAGGTCCGTGCCGTCGCGGTAAGCGGGAACGGCCCTACCCTCTTGGCCGCGGACGCATCAGGCAAGCCTATCGGCCCTGCCCTTTCCTGGCTGGATAGACGCGCCATCATGGAGGCTTCCGAAGTCTCGGCGCTCGCCGGCAAACCCATAGACCCGAGCTTCTACCTGCCTAAGGCCTTATGGATATGGCGCTCGGCTGACGAGGGGACGCGATCAAGGATACGCCGATTCTTCGCTTGCCCTGAGTACCTGCTCTATGCGCTCTGCGGTGAGGCCCTTACCTGTCTTCCCGCCCCCGGATATGAGCCGTACATATGGAACGAGGCGATGGTAGCGGCCCTAGGCTTGCCGGCCGATCGCTTCCCTCCCTTTGCCGCGCCGGCGACGATCGCTGGACGCCTCCTGCCTCGCGTCGCCGAGGGGCTGGGTCTTCCCGAGGGAGCCCCCGTCATTGTCGGCTTCCCCGATTTCCTCGCGGCCATCGTCGGATCGGGCTCGATCGCGGCGGGAATAGCCTGCGACCGCACGGGCACCTCTGAAGCCCTTAACCTTTGCGCCGACCGGCCCTTCCCTACTCGGGAACTCCTATCCTTACCCCATCCCATCGCCGGACTCTGGAATCTCTCGGGAGGCGTCTCGACCGCGGGGGCCGCCCTTGAATGGCTCGTGCGGACCCTCGGCTACGCTTCTGGCGAGGGGAGCCGCCAGTCCGCGCCCGGCATCGCCGCCCTTCACGCCGAGGCCGAGCTCTCGAGCCCTGGAGCCTCCGGCCTCGCCTTCCTGCCCTACCTCTCCGGCGAGCGCGCGCCTCTTTGGGACGCCTCCCGCCGCGCCGCATTCGTGGGCCTATCCGAACTGCACGGCCGTCCCGACCTCGCCCGCGCTGCTTGCGAGTCCCTAGCCTACGGACTTCGCCTCTCCGCCGACCTCGCCCGCGGCCAGGACATCCCGATACGGCTCGTCCGCGTGAGCGGTCGCGCAGCCGACGACGACTTCATGTGCTCGCTAAAGGCCGATATCCTGGACCTTCCACTCGAAGCCCCAGAAATCAGCGACTGCGAGCTCACCGGGGACGCTATAGCCTGCGCGACCGCCCTTGGCGAATCCTCGTGCATGGCGGAGGCCAGCGGCGCCTTCATGAAAATCCGGCGCCGTTTCGAGCCTGGCGATTTCGCGCCCTATGCAGCCGGCTATGCCCACTTTAAGGCCGCCCTAGAAGCCCTAGAACCCGTCGAC
>DBTW01000214.1:0-1945 GCA_002307245.1 Spirochaetaceae bacterium UBA1306
CAGTTCGGCTCGGACCTGGACAAGGCCACCCAGGACCAGCTGGCCCATGGCAAGCGCCTCCTCGAGGTCATCAAGCAACCCCAGTACGCGCCTATGCCCCTGGCCGACGAGATCGTCGTCCTCTTCGCCGCCGTCAACGGCTACCTTGCCGCGGTCAAGCTCGAGGACGTCCGGACCTTCCTGGACCAGGCCCTCAAGGCCCTGAAGTACAAGAACAAGGCCCTCATGGACACTCTCCAGGCGAAGGGCGAGGTCAGCCCCGAGTCCGAAGCCGAGCTCCGCTCGGTCCTCGACGATCTGCGTTCCCATAGCAAGGCCGAGTAGCCATGGAGACGATGCGCGACATCCGCAACCGGATGAAGAGCGTCCGGCAGACCCTCCAGGTCACCGGCGCGCTGAAGCTGATCTCGACCTCTAAGCTGCGCAAGGCTCGCAGGAGGCTCGAGGACACGCTGCCCTACTTCAACGGCATCAAGGACGCGATGCGCGATATCATCGGCCATTCCGAGGAGCACGGCCAGAAATGGTTCGATCCCCGCGCGGCCAAGAAGGATCGGAAGGTGGCGACCCTCGTCATCACCGCCGACATGGGCAAGGCGGGCGGCTATAACCACCAGGTGATCCGCTACGTCGAGGAGTCCTGCCCCAAGGGCTCGATCCTCCTGCCCATCGGCAACGTCGGCAAGCGCTATTTCATGGAGAAGGACTACGTCCTCGTCGAGGATTTCGCCATGACGACCAAGGAGCCCACGGTCTACGAGGCCAAGGAGATCGCGGCCTTCGCGGTCAGCGAATTCCTGGCCGGCAAGATCGACGAGTTCAAGGTCGTCTACACGAAGATGCACTCCATCGTGAAGCTCGAGCCCGTCGTTCAGGTGCTCCTCCCCCTCGACGCCAAGGCCTTGGTCGAGGCCGGCGAAAGCGCCAGCCAGGTGACCGCCGCCGAGCTCGGGCCGGACGGCGAGTCCCCCTACGTTTACCTCCCGAGCGAGGCGGGCCTTTTCGACGCCCTCGTTCCCCAATACTTGAAAGGCGTGGTATACGGCGCCCTCGTCTCGGCCTTCGCGAGCGAGCAGGCCGCGCGCATGACGGCCATGGATTCGGCGACCAAGAACGCCGAGGAAATGCTGGGACGGCTCGGCCTGCGATATAACAGGGCGCGGCAGGCGGCCATCACCAGCGAGATCACGGAGATCGTGGCCGGCGCCTCAGCGCTAGAGGATTAGCGGGCGTCGAGGCGCTAGAGGATTATAAATGCGCCGAGCTGCCTCGGCCTTGGAAGACTAAGGAGAATATCTATGGGCGAATGCGTTGGAACAGTCGTACGCGTGGCGGGACCGATCCTCGACCTCAGGTTCGAGGGCGGGGCCCTGCCTTCGATACTCGACGCGATCGAGATAAGCAAGAAGGACGGCGGCACGGTGCTCGCCGAGTGCGTCCTGCACATGGGCGACGGCATCGCCCGCTGCGTCGCCATGGAGGCCACGGAAGGCCTGTCCCGCGGCCTCTCCGCCCGCGGCACGGGCGGGCCCATCACCGTGCCCGTCGGCAAGGAAGTGCTCGGCCGCATGTTCGACCTCGCGGGCCGCCCCATCGACGGCGGCCCCGCCGTCGTCGCGAAGCGCTCGCCCATCCACCGCGAGGCTCCCTCCCTCGAGGACCAGAGCCCGAACGCCGAGATCCTCGAGACGGGCCTCAAGGTCATCGACCTCATCGCCCCCTACGCCAAGGGCGGCAAGATTGGCCTCTTCGGCGGCGCGGGCGTAGGCAAGACGGTCCTCATCCAGGAGCTCATCCGCAACATCGCGTCCGAGCATTCCGGCTATTCGGTGTTCACCGGCGTCGGCGAGCGCAGCCGCGAGGGCAACGACCTCTGGAAGGAAATGAACGAGTCGGGCGTCGTCAAGAACACCGCCTTGGTATTCGGCCAGATGAACGAGCCGCC
>DBTW01000214.1:2020-2392 GCA_002307245.1 Spirochaetaceae bacterium UBA1306
GGCGCGGGCGTCGGCAAGACGGTCCTCATCCAGGAGCTCATCCGCAACATCGCGGCCGAGCACTCCGGCTACTCGGTGTTCACCGGCGTCGGCGAGCGCAGCCGCGAGGGCAACGACCTCTGGAAGGACATGAACGACTCGGGCGTCGTCAAGAACACGGCCCTGGTCTTCGGCCAGATGAACGAGCCGCCCGGGGCCCGCATGCGCGTCGCCCTCTCCGGACTAACGATGGCCGAGCATTTCCGCGACGTGCTGGGGCAGGATGTGCTGCTCTTCATCGACAACATCTTCCGCTTCGTCCAGGCCGGCTCCGAGGTCTCGGCCCTCCTCGGTCGCATCCCGAGCGCCGTCGGCTACCAGCCGACCCTCGCC
>DBTW01000214.1:2723-2960 GCA_002307245.1 Spirochaetaceae bacterium UBA1306
TCCAGGCCGTCTACGTCCCCGCCGACGACCTCACCGACCCCGCCCCGGCCACGACCTTCACCCACCTCGACGCCACGACGGTCCTCTCCCGCCGCATCGTGGAGAAGGGCATCTATCCCGCGGTCGACCCCCTCTCCTCGTCCTCGCGCATGCTCGACCCCCGAGTCGTCGGCGCGGAGCACTACGCGGTCGCGACGAAGGTCCAGGAGATACTCCAGCGCTACCAGGAGCTGCAGG
>DBTW01000214.1:3242-27332 GCA_002307245.1 Spirochaetaceae bacterium UBA1306
TCGGCATGGAGGAGCTCGGCGAGGAAGACAAGCGGACGGTTTACCGCGCGCGCAAGATCGAGCGTTTCTTCTCCCAGCCCTTCCACGTCGCCGAGCAGTTCACGGGTACGGCGGGCAAGTACGTCACGTTGGCCGACACCATCAAGGGTTTCAAGGAGATCTCCGACGGCAATTGCGACGATATCCCCGAGCAGGCCTTCTTCATGGTGGGTACGATCGACGACGTGCACGAGAAGGCGAAGAACCTATAGCGCCCTTCGGGCGCTGGCAGCGAGGAAACAGATTGTATGTCATCGTCTCCGGCGATGTGCGCATAGCGAAACGCCGTGGGTGAACTGAGAGGTGCTTATGCCGGATTTTAGCTGTGAAATACTGACGCCCTATAGGCGCTTCTATTCGGGAAAGGCCGAGTCCGTCACCTTCGTGACCCATGACGGCCAGATCCAGGTCCTGGCCGGGCACGAGCGCCTCGTGGCGCCCGTGCGCATAGGGCAGCTCAAGATCATGGTCGGCGGCAAGCTCCGCAAGGCAGCCGTGACCGAGGGCTTCGCCAGGGTCAAGGAAGGCCGGGTCGACCTCTACGTCGGCGCGGCCGAGTGGCCGGAGGAGATCGATCGCGAGCGGGCGGAGGCCGCCCTCGGACGCGCGACCACGCGCATCTCGACGGAAGCCATGGCCTGGCGCGTCGAAGCCTCGAGGATGGCCGCCGCGAGGGCCCTCAACCGGATCGCGGTCGCCACCGGCGAGCCCGCCTCCCCTCCTTCCGCCAATACGAACCAGTAGGCTGAGGGCGCGATCTTCCCCGGATATCCCGGGCTTCCTGCCGCTTTTACTAGGCAGGAGCCAAAAAAAGCGGCCGTTCCCGATTGGGAACGGCCGCCTCATTTCCTGACTTTTTTTCTGGGGCCCTCGGTCATGGCCGAAGGCCTTCTGCCGCACTCTCGCCCGCGCCCGCGGGCGGATGGTCCCTTCCTGTCGGCCCGTCTAGGTTATGCCGACAGCTCCGCGATGTAGCCCGTGCGGAGGCAGGTGTCGAAGAGATCGCGGGAGAGGAAGTCTTCCTTCACGTCATCCCAATCCTCGTGGCGGTGGACGATCCGGACGTAGAAGCCGCCCTCGGTCTCCTTGATAAGCTCGAGGAGGGAAGGATCCGGACCCTCCGATCTGATAGCGAATTGCTTCATGGCGTCTCCTTCCCTCTATATATCGGAGAGCGCGCGAAGCACTTTAGGCATTACAGCTCTCGGCAGCCGGAGGCTGTGCGCCTGGCGAGCTCGGTATAGCCCTCGGCATGTGCGCGCAGGCCCGCCACTTCCTCGTCCGAGAGCTCCCGAACGAGCTTGGCCGGGCTGCCGAGGATCATCGATCGGGGCGGGAAGGCCTTGCCTTGGGTGACCAGGGCCCCTGCGCCGACTATGCTGTCGCTGCCGATGACCGCCCTGTCGAGGATGACCGCGCCCATCCCCACGAGGCAGCGGTCCCCCACCGTGCAGGCATGCACGATGGCCCCGTGGCCGACGGTGACGTGGTCCCCCAGGACGCAAGGGACGCCCTCTTCGACGTGGAGCACGGCGCCGTCCTGCACGTTGCTCATGGCGCCGACGCGTATCGCGGCGATGTCGCCGCGGAGGGTCGCTCCGTACCAGACCGACGAGGCCTGTCCGAGATCGACCCTGCCCGAGATTTCCGCGTTCCAGGCGACGAAGGCCGCCTTCGAGATGTCGGGCCTTTCGCCCTCGAAACTGTGGATCATGCTTCCCTCCTGGGCTATACTCTTGCCTATTATCGCATCGGGAGTCGAGCCATGAAAAACAGCGGGAATAGCCTCGCGTGCGCCGTCCTTCTCGCCCTTTTCTCCACCCTGGCGGCAGGCGCCCAGTCTTGGGACGCGGGGCTCGGCTCCGAGCTCGACAAGATGTCGGCTAACGCCTGGCAGCCCAGCCTCCTCACCGCCTTCGGCACCTTCACCTACGCCGACACGGGCCTGCCGAGCCCCTTCTCGCGCTACCTCGAGGACGGCCTCAAGGCTTCGTTCCCGAAGAGCAAGCGCCTCAAGCTCTTCAATAAGTCAGTAGCCGCGGCCATGGATCCCGCCTTCCGCTCGGCCTACGGCGACTTCTTCCAGGGCAACACCAACGTCGACGCGCTCCTGTCGGGCCGTTACTACGTCGAAGGCCAGGCCCTTCGAGCCCGCCTCGAGCTCACCGGCTTCTCGGACGGGGTCCTCATCGGTACGGCCGATCTCCGCATGCCCCTCGCCTCGATCCCGCCCGAGGCCACCATCGATCCCTCGGCCGAGGTCCTGGCCACGGCCTCGAGCATCGGCAAGCTCGCCTCCGATTCAGGCAAGGGCGCGCTCAAGGTGTCGGTAAGCACCGATCGGGGGGCGGGCGCAGTCTACCGCGAGGGCGAGCGCATGGTCGTCCTCGCCTCGGTGAACAAGGCGGCCTGGCTCAAGGTCTACCACATCGACGCGACCGGGGTTTTGAGGCTCATCTACCCCAACGCCTTCACCTCCGGCAGGCGCCTCGAGCCGGGCGCGGTCGTGCGGATACCCGGCCCCGACGACAATTTCGCCTTCGATATGGTCCCGCCCTTCGGCACCGAGTTCATCAAGATCGTGGCCTCGACCCAGCCCTTCTCGGCCTCCGAGACGGCCGTCGGGGGGCAGGCCTTCGCCGAGCTGGGCAAGGACCTTCGCGGCGCCATGACGCGCGGCATCAAGGTCAGCGCCTCGGGCTCGGCCGAGAAGGCCGAGGCTATGGCCAGCTACGTGATCGTGGCCAAGTGAGGCCGAGCCCCTAGAACTGGACCGCGAGCTCGAGCCCGGCCTCGGCGGCCCATCGCCCTCCTCCCAGGCGCGCGCGGGCCAGCCTCGCGTAAGCCTGGACCTGGGCGTTCTGCGCGGCGTCGAGGGCGGCGGTCGCCGCGGCGCCCCAGGCGCCGTCGGGCAGGCCGATCGTCCCGCTGGCGGCGAGCGACAGGAAATCCGAGGCATTCCAGGAGAGCGCCGCGTAGGCGTTATGCGACACAGGCGCGTTCGCGTCGGCCGCGGCGCCCCCGCCGTTGTAGTAGTACTCGGCGGCGAAGGCGAGGTCGCCCCGGGACCAGTCCATGCCCGCGGCCGCCCTGGTCCATCCCTTCCCCGAGTCCGGCATCGAATAGAGGGCCTGGGCGTTGAGGCCGATGATCAGGTCGGCCTGGAAATCGGCGCCCGCGTTCCAGGTTCCCGCCTTCCCGTCGCGATAGGCGATCGCGGCGCCGTCCAGTCCGGCGACGAGGCCGGAGAGCCTCGCCGCGTAGCGGCCTTCCCGGGGGCTCTTCGCGGGCGCCGCGACGAGGTCGAAGGCTCCCGTAGCACCGATGGGCAGCCCAATCCTGAGTGCGTCGCTGCCCCTCCGCACGGGGGAGATCCCCGACAGGTCGAGCTCGGTGAAGACGTCCACGGGGCTCCAGAGGGCTCCCCGGCGGAAGTTCACGACCTGGCGGCCCGCCTCCAGGCTCAGGAAGTCCCAATCGAGCTTGAGGTAGAGCGCGCGGAGCCGCGCCTCGACGAGGGTCTCCGGAGCGGCGCTCGCGGAGGCGTCGTAGGCGGGCAGGAGGAGGAGGCCGCCGGTCTCGAGGCCGACGAGCCGCGCTGCCGCCGCTGCGGCCCAGGCGTCGTCGGCGGCGGCGCCGGAGAGCAGGGCCGCCTCGATGGAAGCCGCGGCCCGGGCGCGGGAGCCCGAGCACGCGAGCTCCAGGGCGAGGCTCGTGGACTGGCCCCAGGCGAAGTCGTCCGCGGCGGAGTCGCTTAAGCCCGCGAGGCGCGCGAAGGGCCGCGATTCCACCGAGCCTCCGAGCGTGTAGGAAGCACCGGGCCGGTCGGCGGCGGCCGACTCCCGGGACGCTTCCTGGGCCGCGAGCGGGGCTAGGCAGGCGAGGGCCAGGGCGACGGCCAGGGCGACGGCGGTTTTCCTCATCCCGAGCCTCATTTCGTCAATGCAGCCATCGAGAATCGTCTCTGGTCCACGGGGACGTCGAGCTCGATCCTCGACATCGAAAATATCGTCTTGGTGCCCTTCCGGAGCTTCGAGACGAGCTCGGTCTTGGTCGGAAACCAGCGGCCGCCGACCTTCGACACCTCGAGAGTCCTCGATTCCTTGAGGAGCTTGCCGGATTTCGCGTACATCTCCTGCCTCAGGCCTACGAAGCGCTCGGCGTCGATCCAGATCACGCGCCTCTCGTAGGCCGCGGGCGAGGCGCCGGCCTTTAGCTCGCTCGCGGCCTTGGCCTGGAGCTCGACGACGTAACATTCCCTCCCGTCCAGGGACTCGCGGCCTTTCATCGAGGCCGCGTACTTGGCGAGGAAGTCCTGGGACTCGAGGGCGTCCTGGTACGAGAGGTCCGAGCCCATCATCCCTTCCTGAAGAAGATGGCCAGAGATCTTAACCGTGTCCTGCTCCTTCGGGAAATAGATCCAGAGCTCCTTGCCCAGCTTGAGGTAGCGTGTGCCCCGGTCCTCGGCGTTCGTGAATTCCGCAAAGGCCTTGTCGGCCCCGAGGGCCAGGGAGTCCATGGTCTTGTACCGGGTCTCGCCGCCGATGGAGATCTCCATCCTTCCCGAGTAGCTGATGCTCTTGTAGGACTCGTTCGAGTCGAGCCTCTCGAGGATCGCTTCGGCGGTCGCTCCCGCCCCGGCGGCTTCGGCCCAGGCTCCCGCCGTGGATAGCGAGGCGGCGAGGGCCGTGGCGATAAGTTTCGCGCAACGCGTCATTCCGATGTCCTTTCGCCCGCCGACCGGGGGCGCGGGCTCATACCGAGCGTATCGCCTCGACGGTCTCCATGCGGGCCGCGCTCCTCGATGGGAGGTATGAGATGGCCGCGGACACAGCGACGCCGAGCAGAAAGAGGACCAGCGCGGCCAGGGGGTCGACGCTGCTGTAGATGACGTTGTCCATCGGCCAAGAAAAGCTCGCCATGGCCTTGGTGAAATCCATGCCGACGTAATGGAACAGGATATTGATGGACATCCCGATCGCGACGCCGCCCGCCGAGCCGAGGACGCCCAGCATCGTGCCCTCGAGTAGGAATAGGCCGAGCAAATCGCGCTTGGGCATGCCCATCGCCTTGAGGATGCCGATCTCCTTCTTCCGCTCGAGGACGACCATCATCATCACGTTGGCGATGATGACGGCGCCGAGGCAGGCGACGATGACGTAGATCCACGAGTACAGCCCGCCCATCATCCGCAGCAAGGTGGCGAAGCTCCCCGACTTGGTCCAGGGGACCACCGATAGGCCCTCGAAGCCGGTTTCGCTCAGGCTCGCAGCCACGTGGGCGGCGTCCCCCTCGGCCGCGTCGTAGCGGTCGAGGAGGGCGATCACCTGCGTGGCGCCGCCCGCCATGCCGAGGAGCTCCCGCGCGTCCTCGAGTCCGACCTGGAAGAGGCTCCCGTCCAGCGAGTTGACGTTCGTCTCGAACACGCCAGCGACGCGGAAGCGCTTGAAGCCGAGGCCGTAGTCGGCCTTCTGGGCGACGACCTTTAAAGTGTCGCCCGGCTTCAAGCCCAGGTCCCGGGCTATGCCGGCGCCGATGATGGCCTCGCCGGGCTTGGCGAGGTAGGCCCCCCGCACGACGCTCCGGTCGAGCATGAGGAGGCTCCGCTCGAGCTCCGGATCTCCCGCTATGCCGACCGCCGATTTCGTGTTGGGTCCCGAGGAGAGGAGGACGCCGAAGCGAATGCGCTCCGCGATCGCCGTCGCCTTGCCCTTGAGGCCGGGGGCATCGCGGATCGCCGCGACCACACCGCGCGAGTCGCGGATGTACTCCGAGACCGGCAGGAAGCGCTCGCGCTTGCGGTATTCGGCCGTAGTCACGCTGATATGGCCTACGTCGTTCTTCGTGTAGTTCCGGATTATATTGCCCATGAAGCCGCCGACCAGGCCTTCGAGGAATACGACCATCGCCATCGCGATGAGGACCGAGAGGGACGCGAGCAGGGTCCTCCGCTTGTTGCGGCCCAGGTTGCGGATAGCCATCTCGTAGAGCTTCATCGCCCGCCTCCCTATACGAACTTCAGGGCTTCGGCCGGATCGAGCCTGCCCGCCCGCCTAGCTGGGATCCGCGCCGCGAACCAGGAGGCGAGTAGCCCGAAGGCGAGGCCGACGGCGTAGGTCGCGGGACGGACCTCTCCGTAGAGGAGACCGTTCATCGGGAAGGCGCCCAGGTCGATGCCGCCGAAGAAGGCGGAGAGCCTGATGCCCTGCCTCGACCAAAGCACGAGGGCGCCCCCCAAGACGAGGCCGGCGAGGCTCCCGATTGCCCCGATGACGAGGCCCTCGCGGGAGAAGAGGCTCCTGATGTCCCTCGGCGTCATGCCGTAGGCGCGCAAGACACCGATCTCGCGGACGCGGGAATAGACGCTCATGAGTATCGTGTTGACTATGCCGACCGCCGCGATGAGGAGGATCATGAAGACGATCATGTAGGAGGCCTTCTGCTTGCTGTCCTTGATCGCGAGGTACTCCTTCGCGAATTCGCCCAGGGGATCGGCCCGGAGCGAGGGGAGGGCGGCTCCGGCGAGGGAGGCCGCCTTGGCCGAGGCCGCGAGGGCCGTCTCGAGGGAGGAGGCTCGGGGCGCCGAGGCGTCGATCTCGGTGATCGGCAGGGCCTCGCCCAGGAGGGCCCGGGCGTCCGCGTAGCTCAAGTAGACCGAGGGCGCGCCGTTCAGCGAGAGGCTATCGTCGGCGATGCCGACTATCCGGTATTCGTCGGCGTTCTCGTTGTCGTAGACGGTCCTGGCCGAGAGGAGGAGACCGTCCCCGAGCTTTAGCCCGAGCTCCTTGGCGAGTCCGGCCGCCACCACGGCCTCGCGTCCGGCCCCGTTCCTGAGCCAGGCCCCTTCGGCGATGCTCGAGGCCAGGCCGAAGACCTTGGCGTCCGCCTCGGGGTCGACCGCCGCGGACAGCGCCGGCTCGGCATCCTCGTAATTGGAGGCCTGAGCGATGAAGAGGGTCCTCGGGGCGAGGGCCTCGAGGGCGGGTACGGCCTTGGCTAGGGTCGCCATGGCGGCCTCGGGATCGGCTATACCGTAATCGAGGGGCGTCCCGGCCTCGTTCGCCACGTACTCGGGCGTCCGGAGCTTCATGAAGGACGAGGAGTAGGAGACCATCGTGTCGATCGAGAGTCGGTCCAATCCTGCGAGGATCGAGTCGTACAGGATGAATATCCCGATGCCGACCATCATGACGATGCCGGTGATGATCGTCCTCCGCCTGTGCCTGAACACGTTGCGGACCGCTATTTTCCAGAGTGCGTCCATCTCAGGGCCTCGCCCCGGCCGGGGCGCCCGAGTCCGACGCGATCCTCCCGTCGTGCAGGGCGACGATGCGCCTGGCCCGTTCCATGACGAGCTTGTCGTGGGTGGAGAAGATGAAGGTGGCCCCCATCGCCTCGTTGATCTCGCGCATGAGATCGAGGATCTCGCCGGCCGTGCGGGAATCGAGGTTGGCCGTGGGTTCGTCGGCGAGGACCACCAGGGGCTTCTTCACGAGGGCCCTCGCGATCGCCACGCGCTGCTCCTGCCCGCCGGAGAGCTCCCGCGGAAAGCGGCCGGCCTTGCCGGCCAGGCCCACGGCCTCGATCATTTCCAAGGCGAGGGCCTTGATCTCCCTGTCCGACTTGGCCTCTCTGCGGCCCCTGGCGCGCGCCTCGATGACGAGGGGCAGCTCGACGTTCTCCCGTACCGTGAGGACGGGGATCAGGTTGTAGGATTGGAACACGAAGCTGATGCGATCGCGCCGGTAGGCCGAGAGCCCGGCCTCGCCGAGCCCGTGCAGTTCGGTCCCGTCGTATACGATCGTCCCCTCGGTGGGGGAATCGAGGCAGCCGAGGATGTTGAGCATCGTCGTCTTCCCCGAGCCCGAGGGCCCGACGATCGCGAGGAACTCGCCCTTGTCTATCGACAGGTCGACGGCGTCGAGGGCCTTCACCTCGCTCTCGCCCTTCCTGTAGCTCCGCGACACCTTAGCCAATTGCAGGATCGCCATGCTTCCCTCCGTTCTCCCCGCCGCCGGCATGCTCAGGTTCGGACGCCCTCGCCCCTCGCTTGAGGGATGCGACGATCACCTCGAGCTCGGCCAGGTAGGCCGAGAGGGCCTTCTGCCCCTCTCTCGTGATGCTGATTCCCGTGTAGCTCTTGTTCGACACGAAGCTCTTCTCCACGCGGAGGTAGCTGGCCTCCTCGAGGGTCTTGACCTGGATCGAGAGATTGCCCGCGCTGAGGCCCAGGTCGTCGCGGAGCTCCGTGAATCCGGCCTCGCCCCGCTCGGAGCTGGAGAGGTAGGTGAGGATCATAAGCCTCGAGCGCTCGTGGATCAGCTTGTCCAGGTCGAGGCTCGACAGGCCCTGGCCCTTCATCGCCCGTTCCCCGCTCCCGCCGGCGGGAGCGCGCGGCGGGAGAGCGCCATGCCCGAGAAGCCGTAGACGAAAAATATCCCGCCAAGCACGATGGCCGTCCAGACGAAGGGCGCCTCCTCGATGAAGAAGAGGGAGAGGAGCCCCGCGGCCAAGGAATACCAACCCATGAGGAAATACTCCCGCGCCTCGACAGAGAGGGCGATCGCGTTGCAGGCGAGGCCCATGAAGACGCCGAAGGCGGGGATGAGGTACCAGGGGTGGCCGATCCGGATCGCGAAGGCCGCGACGGTGGCTATGCAGACCAGGATCGGCAGGTTCATGTTGGCCCACACCCCGCCGTACATCGCCTGGATCACCGTGAAGAAGGTGGCCCCCTTCTCGGTCTCGGCGGCCCGCTTGCCGATTATCAGCCATTTCGCGATCGCGCCGAGGCCGAAGAATACGGCCAAGGCGATCCAGCTCGAGAGCTTCCACCAGGCGGGCGTCGCCCAGAAGGAGCCGTAGGCCGCGATGAGGAAGTGGGATGCCAGGCAGAACGCGATGACCAGGAAACCGAGGATCAGGGATATGACCGCGTAATCGCGAATCTCCACCACCGACCTGAGGAAGGGATTGGCCTTTCGTACCGCCCGTCTCAGGGCCATGATGTCGCGGCTCAAGTTTTCCAGTTCGTCGTTCGTCATAATAGCTCCTATAAACAAGTTTATATTATAAACCGTAGTCGGTCAAGGATCAACCCCATGGTATTCTGGAAACATCTCGCCTCATAGAAACAATCATGCTATACTACCCGGCCATCGCGCGCGCCGTTCGCGTGCAAGGCCATGAGAGGTATGCATCATGAGCACTGACGGACACCCGATAGAGCCCGGTTACTATAGAGAATCGATCGATCCCGGCCGCGCGGAACGCCTCGTGCTCCGCTTTCCCGAGGGGGAGCTTACCGTCCTGCCCTCCGACGACGGCATGATCAAGCTAGAGCTCGAGCTCAGGGGCAATCCGGCCCATCTGCCCGACTGGAAGCCTTCCATCAGGCGCAGCGAGGGCCTCCTCATCGTCGCCGACGAGCCCTACGACGACGTCGTGGCCTCCGTCGCGCGGGTTCTCGTCCCGCGGGTCTTCCGCGACATCGAGGCCCACTCGTGCTCCGGGTCCATCGAGATCCGCGAGCTGGAGATCGACCTCCTCGCCAAGACCGAATCGGGGGACATCAAGGTCTCGGGCGGCGTCACCATCGAGGCCAGCTCCTCGGCCGGCGGCATCGAGATCGAGAAGGCCCAGAAAGTGAACGCTAAGCTCGTCTCCGGCGCCTTCCGCTGCCGCGACATAGCCGACTCGATCAACGCACAGACCAAGTCGGGCGATATCAGCGTCGAGACTTCCGGCGGGAACGTCGTCGTCTTGAGCGACTCGGGCGACATCTCCGTGCTCAAGCCCGGGGGCCGGCTCCGGGTCGAGGGCGGCACGGGCGACGTGGAGCTCGAGGTCCAGGGGCATTTCGCCGGCGGCGAGATCAGCACGACCTCGGGCGACGTGAGCTTGAGTCTCTCCGAATCCGACCTCGAGCTCCGCGCCGAGACCCTCTCGGGCCGCCTCGACGCGCCGGGCGCCGAGCAGCCGGTCACGACGGGGCCGCGGCGCTGCTCGCTCAAGCTCGGCTCGGGCGGCAGGCGGCTCCACGTCCGATCCGTGTCGGGCGACATCGAGATCGAGAACTAGGCCTACTCGGCCTTGAAGTAGCCCATCGCCCCCACGAGGCCCCGCGCCTCCTCGGCGAGGGCCCTCGACGCGGCGGCCGTCTCCTCGCTGCTCGCGGCGTTTCCCTGGATCACCCGATCGAGCTCCGCCACCGCCTTGGCGATCTGGTCGAGGCCCGAGCTCTGCTCGCGCGAGGCGGCGCTGATCTCCCGGACCAGTTCCGCCGTGCGCTGAATGTCGGGCAGCATCTTCGCGATGAGAGCGCTCGCCGACTCGGCCTTGGCCGAGCCGTCCATGGAGAGGCGGACGATCGCGCCCGCGGCCACTTGCGTCCGCTCGGCCAGCTTGCGGACCTCGTCAGCCACGACGGCGAAGCCCGATCCCGCCTCGCCGGCCCGGGCTGCCTCGATCGCCGCGTTCAGGGCAAGGAGATTGGTCTGGCGGGCAATCTCGTCGATGACGATGATCCTCTCCGCGATCTCCTTCACCACCGCCGCGGCCCCCGCGACCGCGGCCTCCCCGCTCTCGGCCTTGCTCGCCGTCGCGATCGCCATCGCCTCCGTGGCCTGGGCGTTATCCGCGTTCTGCCTCGTCATGTGACCGATCTGCTCGACGGTGGCCGAGACCTCCTCGGCGCTCGCCGCCTGCTTGGAGGCGCCTTCCGCGATCTGCTCCGAGGCGGAGCTGATCTGGGAGGAGCCCGCGGCGAGCCGATCGGCCGAGGCCTTGACCCCCTCGACCACGGAGCGGAGGCGCAGGGCCATGCCGTCGAGGGCGGTGGCCAGGTCCCCGATCTCGTCCTTCCTGGCGATCCCCAGCCGCGCTCCGATGCCGCCCTCGGCGAGCCTGCCCGCGAACTCGGAGGCCGTGATCAGGGGCTTGGTGGTGGACCGGGCGAAGATCAATGCGCAGGCGAGGGCGACGAGGGTCAGGACGAGCGTGGCCGTCATCATGGCGACGACGATCTGCGCCGTCGCAGCCTCGGTAGAGGCCCGGCTCCTGCCGAGGAGGTACATCCCCAGGCTGCGGCCCTCGCCCGTCTTGATCGGCCAATAATAGGCGTCGTACCGTTGCTTTGCGATGATCAATGGCTGGCCGATCGGCTGTCCCCGCTTGAGCACGGTTTCGATCACGGCCGCATTGTCGAGCTTCGTGCCCAGGATGCGCTTGCCCTCGGTCTCTATGGTGGTGGAGGCCCTCGTGTCACCGTAGAAGAGCGTGCATTCTAGGCCGAGGCTCGACTTGATGCCGTCGACGAAGGCCGCGTCGCCCGAGAGGTCGATGCCCAAGACCACGGCGCCGATGACGGCTCCGCCCGGAGAGGCGATCGGCGCTGCGCCGCGCAGGGTGAGCTTGACGACCGTGCCCTCCTCGGGCGCCGAGGCCTTCCTGCCGGCCAGGGCCTCTCGCACGACCCACTGGCCGCTCACGTCGTCGCCGGACTTGTCCGAGTGCCCTCGGGCGAGCGCGATGCCCTTGGCGTCGGCGAAGAGCACGAGGCTCGTCCCCGTGGCGGCCATTGCCTCCTTCGCGATCGCCTTGAGGGCCGCCCCGTCCCGGGCTTTCATGGCCGCGGCCGCATCGGGACGGGCGGCGAGGACGGTCGCGCAGTCGCGCAGCCCCCGGAGGGTCGCGGCGACTACCGATTCGACGGCCCGAGAGCCGGCGGCCGTCTGGGCCTTCGCCTCGGCCGTGAAGCTGCGCTCGAGGATCAGGGCTGCGGTCGCCTCGATCCCGAGGGACAGGGCCACTATGAGGACGACGAAGGCGAGGATCAGCTTCGCGGCGAAGCCGAAGCGGTGATTCTTTATTTTCATGCAAGAAGCCTAATCCATGGCCCCGCTTCGCGCAAATCGCTGGAGCGGGCGGCCCCCCGGCTAGTCGAAGAGCTTCTTCACTTCCTTGTGGTAGAGCTCGACGATCGCGTAGCGCTTGATCTCCTGCTTCGCCGAGAGCTCGCGCCCGACTTCGAAGGGCTTGGGCAGGATGGCGATGCGGAAGACGCGCTCGAAGCTCTTGAAGCCGTTCTTGGCGCTCACGAGCTCGCCCGCTTCGTAGTCGATGAGCTCCTGTACCTCGGACTGCTGGAGGAGGCTCTCGTAGTCCACGATGGGAATGGCGTTCTCCTCGGCCCAGGATGTCACCGCATCCTGCTTCGGTACTATGAGGGCCGCCAGGTACTTCTGGTCCTGGCCCAGGACCACGGCCTGCAGGATGTAGGGGCTCTCCGCCAGCTTCTGCTCGATGGGCATAGGCTCGACATTCTCGCCGCCCCTGAGGACTATCGTGTCCTTCGCCCTCCCGGTGATCTTCAGCTCGCCGGAGCGGGCGACCATGCCCAGGTCCCCCGTGTCGAGCCAGCCGTCCTCGCCCAGCACCTTGGCCGTGAGCTCGGGCCTTTTATAGTAGCCCAGCATCACCGAGCCGCCGCGGACCATGATGAGGCCCTTGTTCCCGTAGGACAGCCTCTCCCCGAGCTCGTCGACTATCTTGAGCTCGGTGCCGCGGATCGAGGGGCCGACCGTGCCGACCATGGGCCTGTCCTGGGGGCGCACGCCGATGACCGGGGCCGTCTCGGTGAGGCCGTAGCCCTCGAGGATGAGGATGCCGATGGCGCCGAAGAAGCGGTCGACCGCGGGGGGCAGGGCCCCTCCGCCCGATATGCCCGCGACGAAGCGGCCGCCGAGCTTGGCCCTGACCGTCTTGAATACGACGAGGCCCCCAAGGGCGCGCAGCGGCGCGATGAGAATGAAGGGCAGGAAGGACCAGAGCACTTCGAGGATCCGGGAACGGGGCGAGAACTGGGGCACGCGGCCGCGCAGGCGGTCGCGGAGGTAGGCGTAGGTCTCGCCTATGCCGACGAAGAAGGCGAAGAGATCCTTCTTGATCTTGCTCTGGTTCTTGAGCGCGCGGTAGACCCCGTCCTGCACCGATTCCCAGATGCGGGGCACCGAGGTGATCCAGTGCGGCTTGATCGCCTGCATGTCCGCGAGCATCACCGAGCCGATGGGCTTCGAGTAGGCGATGCAGGCCCCGCAGGCGAGGATGATGTACTGGACCGCGCGCTCGAAGGAATGCCAGACGGGGAGGACCGAGAGGAACACGTGGCCCGGCTGGATGTGCAATATCGTGGGAAGGAATTCGGTCTGGTGGAGGAAGTTGCCGTGGCTCAGCATGACGCCCTTTGGCTCGCCCGTCGTGCCCGAGGTGTAGATGATAGTCGCGAGCTCCTCGCGCTTGCCGGCGGCGACCGCGTCCAGGTACTCGGCGGGGCGGGCCGCGGCCCGGTAGCTGCCCAGGCCCCTGACCTCGGCGTAGCTCTTCACGGCGAGTCCGGCTTCTCTCGCGCGGGCCCTGGCGGCGTCGGAGGGGGGATCGAAGACGATGGCCGTCTCGAGGAGGGGCATCTCGGACTTGCGGGCCAGGACCTTGGAGAGCTGCTTCTCGTTCTCGAGCACGGCCATGCGGCATTCGCTGAAGCCGAGGATGTACCCGATCTCCTGCTCCGTGGCGTCGCAGCCCCGCGGCACGTCGGCGGCGCCGAGGCCGAGGATGGAAAGGTCGGCGATGAGCCATTCCTTACGATTATCCGAGATGAGACCGACATGTCCGCCTCGGTCCAGGCCCAGCTCGAGGAGGCCTCCAGCGAAAACCTTGATCTCCTCGAGCAATTCCTCGAAGCTTGTTGGCTTGAACTCTCCGCTCGCGTCCTTCGAGAATTGGACCGTAAGGTCGGGGTAGCTAGCGACTCTCTCGAGGAACATCTGGGGAATGGTATTCGCCATGGCTCTCTCCTCAGGGGGAATGAAGACTTTTACATTTTAACGGAATGTGTAATGTTGTACAAGTAACCCTTCATTCATTACAGAGCTTGATCCTGTCGCCTGGCATCTCCTCGAAATAGGCCTCGAGCTCGCGGCGCATCGCGGCCAAGTCCGGGGCGTTCACGAGCTTCCATTTAATATAGTGGGCATAGGCGAAGTTGTCGGCATAGTAGAAGAAGAATCGCTGCGCCCGCGTGAGCCTGAAGTCCGGGACCAGCCGCGTTTCGATCAGCTCGAGCATGCGGTAGGCGACCGCCCGGAGGTCCACCTCGAGGGCGAAGTCCTCGGAGCTCTCCTTGCCGCGGATAAGGGCGAAGATCCAAGGCCTGCGCGCCGCCTCTCGGCCGATCATGATGCCGGCCGGCCGCGTCTCCTCGACGCGGCGACGATAATCGAGCCAGCCGCGGATGTCGCCATTGCCCACGATGGGAATGCTCATCTCGGACGCGAGCCGGGCCACGAAGTCCCAACGGCCCTGCCGCTTGAACTTCTGTCCTTCGAGGCGGGGGTGCAGGGTCACGTAATCTATGCCGGCATCGGCCAAGCCCCGGACGAAATCGGCGAGGCGCTCGTAGTCTTCTTCCTGTCCCAGCCGGATCTTGGCCGAGAGGGACTTGTCCCAGGCGGCCCTGGCCGAGCGGACGAGCTCGAAGGCCCGCTCGGGCTCCCTCATCCAGGCCGCCCCCCCGCCTGCCCTGGTGATCTGCGGCGCCGAGCAGCCGAAGTTGATGTCCGCGCCGAAGACGGGCGAACCCGCCTCTTCCGAGGCGCCGCGGGGCATTCCGGAGGCATGTCGCTCGCTCAGCATGGCGAGGGCCTCGGGGAGGCGCTCGGCCTTCGTGGTATAGAGTTGATAGACGACCTTGGCTGGATCGGGGCCCGCGTCGAGGTAGCAGTCTTCGTATATTGCGCCCGACACCGCGGCCCCGGCGCTCGCCATCTCGGTATAGGCCAGGTCGAGCCCGCCGAATTCAAGGACGAGCTCGCGTAGCGCCCGGTGCGAGAGGGCGACCATCGGCGCGAGGATGAGGGCCTTGGGAGGCAGGGGCGATACCATGGCTCGCAGTATATGCCGCCGCGCGATGTCGATCCAAGCCGCGGCGGGCATAATGCCTGCCCCGCCTCGTTGACCATGGGCCTTACGGCGTTGTATAAACTCCTAAACCCCCGCTCCGGGCCTGCCGTCCGGGGAAATTCATGTCGTAAGGCAGGCCCAATCTTCGATTTCTTTTCCGGAGGACAGTTTTATGAGCGTCAAGATCAGACTAAAGCGCTTCGGCACCAAGATGCGGCCCTTCTACCGTATCGTCGTCATGGATTCCCGCGTGCCCCGCGACGGAGTCTGCCTCGCCGAGATCGGTCTCTATCATCCGATCGAGAAGGCCGAGAAGCAGATCGTCATCGATGAGGTAGCCGTGAAGGACTGGCTCGCCAAGGGAGCCCTCCCCACCGACACCGTCCGCGGTCTTCTCAACAAGAAGGGCATTCAGGTCAAGTAACAAGGAGGGATCGTGGAACGCGATCTCGTCGAATACATCGCCAAGTCTCTCGTGGACGATCCGGCCGCCGTTTCGGTGGCCGTGGTGGAGAGCGATAAGTCAACCGTGCTAGAACTCAGGGTGGCCGCCGAGGATATCGGCAAGGTCATAGGGAAGCATGGCCGGATAGCCAAAGCTATCCGCACCATTCTTTCCGCCTCCTCCGGCGCTTCGGACAGGCGCGTCGTCCTCGAGATCCTCGACTAAGTTCGTGGATAAGGGGCATTTCGTTATCGGTCGCCTCGGCGCTCCCAAGGGAGTCCGGGGCGACCTTAAAGTCCAATCCTATTCCGGAGAATACACCCACTTCCGCAAGCTCAAGGAAGCCGAGCTCCACGGCGAGGACGGCAGCTCGGGCGCCCCGCGGCTGCTCAAGCTTAAGGTGGCGAGGATAGAGGGCGAGGGCCCCTCCTTCACTATGGCCTTCGAGGGCTATCCCTCGCCCGAGGCCGCTCGAGCCCTTACCGGCCTCGAGATCGTCGTGCCCCGCGCCGAAGCCGCCCCCCTTAAAAAAGGCGAGTGGTATATCGCCGACCTCATCGGCCTTTCCCTCCTCCACGGGGGCGCGGCCCTCGCCACAGTCCGCTCCGTCCTCGAGGGCGGGGCCGATCCCTGGCTGGAGGCAGTACTGCCGGCGGCGGGCCCCGGCGCAGCCGAGCGGGTCTGCCTCGTGCCCTTCCGCAAGGAATTCGTCGGCCAGGTGGACGTAGATGCGGGTACGATCGAGCTCCTAGCCCCCGAATTGCTCGACGAATGAAGATTACCGTCTTAAGTCTTTTTCCCGAGATCCTCCGGGGTTTTTTCGAGAGCTCCATCATGGCCAAGGCCGTCGAGCGGGGACTCATGTCCTGCGAGCTCGTGAATATCCGCGATTACGCGATCGATAAGCACAGGAAATGCGACGACGAAGTCTTCGGCGGTGGCGCCGGCATGCTCATGCTGCCCGGCCCCTTGAGCCGCGCCCTGGAAGCGGCCGGTTCGAGCCCCTGCCCGCCGGCGGGCGAGGCCTCGCCCGAGCCGGGGGCCCGCAAGCGGACGGTCTTCGTGACGCCCTCGGGCAGGCTCTTCAACCAGGCCATGGCCGCCGAGTTCTCCCGCGAGGCCGAGCTCGTGATAGTCTGCGGCCGCTACGAGGGCGTGGACCAGCGCGTGATCGACCGCTACGTCACGGACGAGGTGTCCATCGGCGACTATGTGCTCTCCTCGGGGGAGATCGCGGCCCTCGTCCTCGTCGACGCCGTCTATCGCCTGGTGCCCGGGGTCATCTCGGGCGAATCTCTCCTGGAGGAGAGCTTCGCCGCGTCCGGGGGGGCGCGCGCCGCGGCATTGCTGGAATATCCCCAGTATACACGTCCTGCCCTTTATGATACGCTACGCGTTCCCGAGGTCTTGACTTCGGGGCACCACGCGAACATTGTCCGATGGCGCCTCAGGGAAAGCGTTAGAAAAACCCTGGCGTACCGTCCGGAGCTACTCGCGGCCGAGGGGCTTTCGTCCGAAGTGCGGAAGCTCCTGCGCGAGATAATCACCGAAGGGGGAAACGATGAACCTAATACAGAAGATCCAGGCGCCGCAAATGATGGCCGATAGGGGCAATTTCAAGGTCGGCGACACGGTAAAAGTGCACTTCAAGATCGTCGAGGGCAAGACCGAGCGCATCCAGATATACGAGGGCCTCGTCATCGCCATGAAGAACGCCGGTATCGGAGCGACCTTTATGGTGCGCAAGATCTCCTACGGTGTCGGCGTGGAGCGCGTGTTCCCCGTCAACTCGCCCAGGATCGAGAAGGTCGAGGTCGTCCGCGCCGGCAAGGTGCGCAGGGCCAAGCTCTATTATATCCGCACCAAGGTCGGCAAGAAGTCCAAGGTCAAGGTCCTCCTCCCCAATAGGAAGGAAGAAGCCGCCCCGGAAGCCAATTCCTAAGTCGCGAGGGTCGGCAAGCCTCCGATGAGGACTCCCGGCCCGGTCAATCCTTCTCTCAGACTCGTCGATCCAAGCGCCGGCCGGGGCAAAGTCCCCGAAGCCGGCGCTCTCGTATTCGTGGCCGTGCGCGAGAAGCTCGGCAGCGAGGGCGGGACCGAGCTCTACCGCATATCCCTCGGCTCTCGCAGCCTCACTGCCCTCTCCTCGGCCCGCCTGGAGCCCGGAACGACGCTCAAGGCGAGGGTCGAGCGCTCCGGCGATGCGATATCCCTGCGCATCCTCCCTCCCGATCGCGCCGGCGGCGCGGCTCGCGAGGCAGCCCAGGCCGCTCTCTCTGCCGCAGGCCTGCCGAACGACCAGGCGGCGCGGGCCGCCCTCGGCGCCCTCCTCCGCGAGGGGGCGGCCCCCGAAGCCCGCGCCCTGTCCCGCGTGCGCCGCGCGGCCCTCCTCGAAGGGGAGGGCGGCGGGCGCAAGACCGAGCTCGCCGCGATGATGGAAGCCAAGGGCCTGCCCGCCGAGTCGGAATCCATCGAGGCCATAGCCGAGGCCCTGTCGGGCGGCGGGCGAGACGGCGCGGAGGGCGGCTGGCGGGGCGAGGACTCTCCTGGCGGCGGGCATCGCGAGGGGCGAGGGGAGCCGAGACTCGGTCCCCTCGAACCAGGCTTCGGGCTCGAGCGGGATCTGGAGCTCGAGATACCGGAGGATGATCTTTCGCGGGCACTCGCCGGCCTATTCCGAGCGATGGCCCTGCGGGTCGGCGAGGACGGTGGCAAGCTCGCCGTATTCAATCAGCTTCGCGGCCCCGAAGGCAGTTGGGTCCTCGTCCCATTCCGCTTCTCCCTGGACGAGGTTGCTTTCGCAGGAAGCTTTAGGATACAATTACCCTACGTCCTCGGCGGGCCGGGCCGCTTCGAGGCCCGTTTTACCGCCTCGCGGGGCTCTATCCCCGGCGCGGCGATGGAGGAATGGTCGCTTTTCTCCAGCTTCGGCGGCGGCGGGCCTGCCTCGCTCATCCTCCTCGCTCCCGAGGGTAAGGCGGGGCTCGCGCGATCGCGCATCGCGGCCCTTGAAGCCAGCCTGGCCGAGCTCGGCTGTCGGCTCCGCCTGCGCGGGGCGCAAGGCACGAGTCCCCTCGATGCGGGCCTCGAGGGTTTGGACCTCGATGCCTAGGCCTAAGCCTAGGGCGGTCGCGCTCCGCTATTGGGCGGGGCTTCCAGCCCCTTTCTTGGCGGCCAAGGCCGAGGGAAGGGCCGCGCTCCGCCTCGTCGCGATAGCCGAAGAGGCGGGCGTGACCATAGTCGCGGACCCTACCTTGACCCAGGCGGTCTTTCCGCTGGAGCTCGGGGATTATGTGCCCGAGGAGTGCTTCGAGATCGTCGCGAAGGTGTTCGCCTTCGTGAAGTCGATAGAGGAAATATGAAGAAGAGAATCGCCCTGGACCAGATCAAGCCCGGTTCCCGCTTTTCCGAGGACGTGTTCATCGACGAAAAGAACCTTCTCGTGCCCGCCAACATAGCGGTCAAGCAGAAGGACCTCGATGTCCTCAAGCGCTGGGGCGTCGCCTTCGTGATCACTGAAGGCTCCCTTCTCGACGAGGCGCCGTCCGCGGCATCCGCGGATGCCCAGGCCGCGAAGCCGAAGCCCCAGGGCTTCTCGGGCTCCAGGGAGCTCTATGTCCGCTATACGGAGCTCGTGGACCGCCTCGCCCAGGTCTTCGACAAGATCAAGAAGGCCGAAGCCGTCGAGACCAAGGCCGTCGACCAGATAGCGCAGGGGCTCCTCGCTCTCGTGAGGGACGAGCGCGACTCGGCCATATCTGCCATCCTCGGGGCCCAGGCTGTCGGCCCGGACCTCGCCAGGGCGGGCGTCAACACGGCCATCCTCTCCGCGGTGATGGGCATCACGCTCAAGCTCCCGCCCTACAGGCTTACCTACCTCGTCACCGGGGCCCTGCTCCACGACTCCGGCATGCTCAGGATCCCCGAGGCCATCGTCAAGAAGAAGGGCGTCCTCTCCGAGGACGAGTCCCAGAAGATCCGCGCCCATCCCCTGCTCTCGTACAGGATCATCACGAAGGAGCTCATGTATCCCGACGATGTCGGGCTCGTTGGGCTCCAGCACCACGAGCGATGGGACGCCGAGGGCTATCCCCGCAAGACCACGGGCGAGGACATCGACGTCCTGGCCCGGATCGTGTCCGCCGCCGACGCCTTTGAGGCCATGGTGAGCGAGAAGCCCTACCGCAACCCGATGATCGGCTACGCCGCGATGAAGGCCCTGCTGTCCGACAATTCGAGGCGCTTCGACCCGGATATCCTCAAGGCCTTCATCAAGAGCATGGGCATCTATCCCCTGGGCTCGACCGTCCTCCTCAACAATTCGGCCATCGCCCGGGTCGTGGAGACCCACCCCGACGCCCCCCTGCGCCCGAGGCTCAGGGTGATCGTCGACGAGTTCGGCAAGAAGTACGAGGGCGACGATGGCGACGTCGTCGATCTCGTCGCCGAGAAGACCCTGTTCATCGCCCGCGCCCTGGATCCCAAGGAACTCGCGGGGGCATGAACCGCCCGGGGTCCGAGAGCAGCTCGGCCAAGGGGAGGCGAGGCGAGGACATAGCCGCCGCCTTCCTGGAGTCCGAGGGCTGGGCCATCGTGGCCCGAAATTTCCGCTGGAGGGGAGGGGAGCTCGATATCGTGGCTTCCCTCGACCCCGTCCTGGCCTTCGTCGAGGTCAAATCCTGGGATCGCGCGGGCCCTGAAGGCCTAGAATCGGCCATCGGAGCGGATAAGCGTCGTAGAATTGTCGAAACGGCTCAAATCTTCCTCTCCCGGCATCGAGAATATAATGACTGGAGCGTTCGATTCGACGTCATCCTCGTTCGGGGAGGCGTCGTCGCCGAGCGCTATCGTTCGGCGTTTACGGGAGAGCTATGACGAGCCGAGACACTAGTGCGAAGACAGCGAAGGCGGTCCCGACGAGGCTGCCCCCGGCGGCCATGACCGTCGCCCGCAGCGTCGCGAAGCATCCTGCGCCCCGGCCGAGCGCCGCGGGCGGAACGGCCGCGGCGCTCTTCCCATCCCCCCGCAAGCGGACGGCAACGCCCTCGCGCCGTTCGGCCGCCTCGTCGAGGCGCAACGACCCGGCTCGGCTCGCCGAGCTCAAGTCCAAGCTCGGCGATGAGGACTACATGAACGGAGCCATTCTTAGGATAGCCACGGTCCTCTCCGCCAGGCTGACGCTACGCTAAGCCTCGGGCGCGCGTCGGCGCCGAAGCCCCCGGGCCTTCCATTCTATACTTCGCAGGTTTCCGAAAAAATGCTACTGTAGTGTCCATCCCCGCTTTGGGGACGAGGAGCGCCTCGATGGCCGACGATAGACCTGAAAACAAGAACGGAGCGGGCGGTCCGGATCGCTCGCGCGATGGCAATCCCCGCGAGGGGCAGGGCCGCCGGGGCGGTAGGCATCGTGGGATGAGGGGCCGGCACGGCGGTCGCGAGGGTGCCGCGCAGCCCTCCGCTCCAGAAGGGCGTCAGCCCGAGGCATCCCGAGATCGCGAAGCGGGTCGGGATGCCGGCCGTCGTCCGGCGGGCGAGGACCTTCGCCAGAATTCCCGGGCGGATGACTCTTCGCGCCAGGACGCCTCGCGGCAGGAAGCCGCGCGTGATATGCCCGCCTGCCCCCTCTGCGGGAAGCCTGTATACGATCTCTCGACCGCCATAGCCGCCAGCCGAGAGCAGGCCGAACCAGCTCACTTCGACTGCGTGCTCGAGCGCGTCACCGCCTCCGAGACCCTCGCCGCCGGCGAGAAGCTTGTCTATCTCGGCTCGGGAAGCTTCGGGGTCGTCACGTTCAAGGACAAGAACGAGAGCGCCTTCACGGTGCTTCGTCGCGTCCAATGGGAGAAAGAGGGCGAGAAAAAGGACTGGAGAAAGGGCTTGTCCTCAAGGATCCAGAACCTGTAGGACAGAATGTTGTTTAAAGCTTCTCCTTTTGCGGCCGCATATCCAGAATGGAGGCGGCAAGCCTTTGGAGGGCAGAAGGGGATCTGGAGCTCTTCATAGCTCTAAAGCAAAGCCAGGCTTGCCTCCCGATTGAAACCGCAACAAGCTTCGAGGAGCTTCATATTTGTAACTATGTGTAAAAATTACCTACCTTTGTGTGTTATTTCATTTTGATAAAAATGTTTAATTAGTTGACATCGGAACTGAAAAAAACTATTCATAGCCATCTCGCAGTTCGGAGGGATGCATGAAGAGGCTTGTTTCGGTTTCGTTCGTCCTAATTTTTGGCGCGCTCGCACTATGTGCGGAGGATCTCAAGGTCGCGGTGCTCGCACCCCTGTCCGGCGCGGTCCCGTCCTTCGGCCAGTCCATGCGGGAAGGCGTGTTGTTGGCCATAAACGAGGTGAATGCCAAGGGTGGCGTCCTCGGGCGGACGATCGTCCCGATAATTGAGGACAGTCAGTGCTCGGCCGATTCCGCGGTGAACGCCGCGAACAAGGTCATCAATCAGGATGGCGTGCACTATATCATCGGGGAAGTCTGCTCGAGCGCCACGATCCCCGTTTCCGAGATCGCGAATCCCGCCAAGGTCGTCGTCATGACTCCGGATTCGACGAACGCCAACGTAACCGTGAACGCGGCCGGAAAGACCAAGGACTATATCTTCCGCGCCTGCTTCATCGATCCTTTCCAGGGTAAGGTCCTGGCCCTGTTCGCTAAGAGCCGGCTCAAGTCGAAGACCGCGTTCATCCTCTATGATCAGAGCAACGACTATACGATCGGCCTCTCTACCACCTTCGAAGCGCAGTTCACCAAGGACGGCGGCAAGATCGTCGGCAAGGAGTCCTATACCAAGATCGACGCCGACTTCTCGGCCATACTCGCAAAGGTCAAGATCGCTAAGCCCGATGTCGTGTTCCTGCCCGATTACTACAACATCGTGAATCTCGTGTGCAAGCAGGCCAAGGAAAAGGGCATCACTACCAATTTTATCGGCGGCGACGGCTGGGATTCCCCTGATCTGGATTTGGCGGCCGACGATGGCGGCTATTTCTCCACGCACTACTCTCCCAGCGACACTCGTCCGGTCGTGCAGAACTTCATCAAGAACTTCGGGAGCGCCTACAAGGACGATACCGGAAAGCCGAAAGTCCCCGACGGAGTCGCCGTCCTCGCCTACGACGCGACGAATCTCCTCCTGGCCGGGATCAAGGCCGCTGGAAAGGACGATACGACGGCGGTCAAGACTGCGCTCGAGAAGATCAGCTTCGAGTCGGTTACTGGCCGGATATCCTTCGATCCTTACCATAACCCCATCAAGTCCGCGGTCATCCTCAAGATCAAGGATGGGAAAGTTTCGTTCGATTCCACGATCGCGCCATAAGCTCGATCTTCCCTAGTTTGTTCATTGGAGCTTGATCGGAAGCCTTAAGGCTTCCGATCAAGCTCCTTTTTTTTGTTCCTGATAGCTCCTTTTAGTTTTTTGATGTCATTGAGCGGTGTCTGTTTCATTTGTTGAAATACCGCTTGATGGATACTATCTGAATCATTGAAGATAGAACTGTCTTTAAGCGCCATTGTCTTAATAGAATCGAAACATTGTGTAATAATCCGCAGTAATACAGAACAGTATGCTTCGTCCTCTTTACAAGCGTTTCACTATGCGATATGTTTACGCAACAAATTGCAGTCCTCCAGGGGAGATCGATGGATCGTTACGTCCTTTCGGCCCTAGTCCAGAACCACGCGGGCGTACTCTCTCGCGTATCGGGCCTATTCAGCCGCAGGGGCTATAACATCGATAGCCTGACTGTCGGCGAGACCCAAGAGCCGGGCGTCTCCCGCATGACTATCGTCGTTCGCGGCGACGAGTCGACAATCGAGCAGATTCAGAAGCAGCTCGAGAAACTCGTCGAGGTCGGGGCCGTGCGCCGTCTCGATCCGGCCAAGGCGGTCTACCGCGAGCTCGCCCTCATCAAAGTCTCGGCTTCCCACGAGAACCGCTCGGATATCCTTCAAATAGCCAATGTATTCCGGGCGAGGATTGTCGATGTCTCCGCCGAAGTCCTGACCGTCGAGGTCACGGGCGACCAGGAGAAGGTGGACGGCCTCATAGAGCTCCTCGCGCCCTATGGCATCCGGGAACTCGCCCGCACGGGCATCGCGGCCCTAGAGCGCGGAAACCTTCAACTATCCCTTATTTGACCGCCCATGCGCCCCTGGAAGAGGGAGCGCATGGGCGGCGAGAGAGCCACAGTGAACTACCCGTAGCCCGGTTAAGGACGCGGGAGGAGGCATAGCATCATGGCAATCATGTATTACGACAAGGATTGCGACCCCAAGGCGCTCGCCGGCAAGACGATCGCCGTCATCGGCTACGGCAGTCAGGGTCACGCGCACGCCCTCAACCTCAAGGACTCGGGGCACAAGGTCATCATCGGTCTGTACGAGGGTTCGAAGAGCTGGAAGGAAGCCGAGTCCAAGGGCTTCAAGGTTATGACGGCCAAGGACGCGGCCGCCGCCGCCGACTTCATCATGATCCTCATCAACGACGAGAAGCAGGCCAAGCTCTACAAGGAGAGCGTGGAGCCCGGCCTGACGAAGGGTAAGACCCTCGCCTTCGCCCATGGCTTCAACATCCATTTCAAGCAGATCCTCCCGCCGGCGAACGTCAACGTCGTGATGATCGCGCCCAAGGGCCCGGG
>DBTW01000214.1:27610-27988 GCA_002307245.1 Spirochaetaceae bacterium UBA1306
CACACTGTCCGCAGTCAGTATCTCGAGGGCAAGGGCGTGCCCAATCTCATCGCGGTGCACCAGGACGCGACCGGCGACGCCAAGAAGCTCGCCCTGGCCTACTCCTCCGGCATCGGCGGCGGCCGCGCCGGCATCCTCGAGACCACGTTCAAGGAAGAGACCGAGACCGACCTCTTCGGCGAGCAGGCGGTCCTCTGCGGCGGCGTCACCGCCCTGATGAAGGCCGGCTTCGAAACCCTGGTCGAGGCCGGCTACCAGCCCGAGAGCGCCTACTTCGAATGCATCCACGAGATGAAGCTCATCATCGACCTCGTCGTCCAGAAGGGCATCGGCTTCATGCGCTACTCGATCTCCGACACCGCCGAGTACGGCGACTAC
>DBTW01000214.1:28325-39428 GCA_002307245.1 Spirochaetaceae bacterium UBA1306
AAGGTCCTGGGCGAGATCCAGGACGGCAGCTTCGCCCGCAACTGGATCCTCGAGAACCAGGCGAACAGGCCCTACTTCAACCGCATGCGCGAGATCAACGCCGCGCACCTCTCCGAGAAGGTCGGGGCAGAGCTGCGCGGCCTAATGAGCTGGAACAAGCCCACCGAGGAAAAGGCATAAGGAAGGGACTTACGACGAAAAGAGGACACGGAGACCAGGGAGATAACGGAGTGGAATTATGAGTAGATGGATGAGGCTTGAGAGCCTAAACGGTATTATTCCTTCTATTTCACTCTCCGTGGCCTCCGTTCTCTCCGTGTCGATCTTTCGGCCGATGGCTCTTCATTGGAGGCGGTATGCCGCGTAGGATCGCGATCCTCGATACGACCTTGCGCGACGGCGAGCAGGCGCCGGGCTTCAGCATGAACCTCGACGAGAAGCTCGAGGTAGCCCGGCAGCTCAGCCGCCTCGGCGTCGACGTCATCGAGGCGGGCTATCCCGTCACGAGCCCCGGCGACTTCGCCTCGGTCAAGGAGATCGCGCGGGTCGTGCGCGGGCCCGTGATCGCGAGCCTGGCGCGGGCCGTCGAGAAGGACATCGACGCGGCTTGGGAGGCCGTGCGGGGCGCCGAGCGCCCGCGCCTCCACGTCGTGCTCGCCACTTCGCCAATCCACATGGAGCACCGCCTCCATATGGGACCCGACGCCGTCCTCGAGCTGGCGGCCGCCTCGGTCCGGCGGGCGAGGTCCTACTGTCCCGACGTGGAGTTCTCGGCGGAGGACGCGACGCGCTCCGATCCCGAGTTCCTCGCGCGGGTCCTGCAGGCGGTCATCGTCGCCGGCGCGACCGTCGTGAACGTGCCCGATACGGTCGGCTACTCGGTTCCCGAGGAGTACGCCGAGCTCTTCCGCCGCCTCCGCGCCGGCGTGCCCGACATCGACAAGGCCACGCTCTCGGCGCACTGCCACGACGACCTGGGTCTGGCGGTCGCGAATACCCTGGCCGCTATCGGCGCCGGCGCGCAGCAGGTCGAGCTGACGCTCAACGGCCTTGGCGAGAGGGCGGGTAACGCGGCCCTCGAGGAAGTCGTGATGGCCCTCGCCACCCGCTCCGACGCCCTGCACGCCTACACGGCGGTCGACACGACGCAGATCTACGCGAGCTCGAAGCTCGTGCAGGCCGTCACCGGCGTGCGCGCCCAGCCCAACAAGGCCATCGTGGGGGACAACGCCTTCGCCCACGAGTCCGGCGGCCACCAGGCCGGGCTCCAGGCGAACAAGGCCACCTACGAGATCATGACGCCCGAGTCCGTGGGCCTCCCCACGAGCAGGATGGTGCTGGGCAAGCACTCAGGCCGCGCCGCCTTCGAAGAGCGCCTGGACTTCCTCGGCTTCCATCCGAGGCCGGACACCATGCCCGAGCTCTTCGCGGGCTTCAAGGACCTGGCCGACAAGAAGAAGGCGGTGAGCGACCGGGATCTCGAGGCCCTCGTCCTCGGCGTCTCCGCGAAGGTGCCCGAGACCTATCGACTCGACCGCTTCGTGATCAATTCGGGGAGCACCATCGCCGCCACCAGCACCGTGCGCCTCTCCAGCCGGGATGCCGGCAACCCGGAGCGGGCCTCGCTCCTGGAGCGCGTCTCCCTCGGCGACGGTCCGATCGACGCGAGCTTCAAGGCGATCGACAAGATCGTGGGCAGGCACCCCACGCTCGAGGACTTCTCGCTCAACGCCGTGACCGAGGGCAAGGACGCCCAGGGCGAGGCGAGGGTTCGCATCCAGTTCGGGGCCAAGCGCTACAACGGCCGGGGGCTCTCCACCGACGTGGTCGAGGCGAGCATCAGGGCCTATGTCGCGGCCATCAACGTCATGGTAATGGAAACGGAGGACGCGCGTGAGCCGGATTGCGGTTCTTGACTCGACCCTGCGCGACGGAGCCCAGGGCGAGGGAATAAGCTTCTCCGTGACGGACAAGCTGAACATCGTCCGGGCCCTCGACGAGCTCGGCGTCGACCTCATCGAGGCGGGCAACCCCGGCTCCAACCCCAAGGACCTCGACTTCTTCCGCGAGGCCAGCGCCCTCGAGCTCCGGCACGCGACTCTCGCGGCCTTCGGCTCGACCCGGCGCCGCGACATCGCCTGCGAGGACGACGAGGGCCTGCGCAGCCTCCTCGGCGCGAGCACCCCGGTCGTGGTCATCTTCGGCAAGAGCTGGGACCTGCACGTGAAGCAGGTGTTGAAGGTCAGCCTCGACGAGAACCTCGCCATGATCCGCGACACGGTGGCCTTCCTCAAGGCCGCGGGGCGGCGCGTGATCTACGACGCCGAGCACTTTTTCGACGGCTATGCCGCCGACGGCGAGTACGCCTTCGCGAGCCTGCGCGCGGCCGCCTCGGCCGGGGCTGAGTGCCTCGTGCTCTGCGACACGAACGGCGGCAGCCTCCCGGAACGGGTGGGCGAGCTCACGGCCCGCGCGCTCAAGGAATTCGGCCTGCCCGTGGGCATCCATGCGCACAACGACTCAGGGCTAGCCGTGGCCAACTCGCTCACAGCCGTCCGCGCTGGCGCGACGCACGTGCAGGGGACCCTCGTCGGCTTCGGCGAGCGCTGCGGCAACGCCAACCTGTCCACGCTGGCCGCCAACATCTCGTTCAAGATGGGCCGGGACTGCCTCCAGCCCGACTCCCTGCCAAAGTTATCGCGCATAACGCGCTTGGTGGCCGAGATCGCCAACGTGAACTTCGACGAGAGCATGCCCTACCTGGGCCTCAAGGCCTTCGCGCACAAGGCGGGAATGCACGTCGACGCGGTCCTCAAGGTCACGCAGTCCTTCGAGCACGTCAGCCCCGAGTCGGTCGGGAATTCGCGCCGCATCCTCGCGAGCGAGGTGGGCGGCCGCTCCGTGGTCCTGGAGCGCATGAAGCGCATCGACCCGTCGGCCACCAAAGAGTCCCCGGTCGTCGCCCAGGTCGTGAAGCGCCTCAAGGAGATGGAGAGACTGGGCTACCAGTTCGAGGGCGCCGACGCGAGCCTCGAACTGCTCATGCGCAAGGCGGCCGGCAAGTACAAGCCCTTCTTCGAGCTCGGCCACTACCGCATCCTCGGCGAACAACCGACCGAAGGGAAGCTCTCGTCGCAGGCCCTCGTCAAGATCCGCGTGGAAGGCGAGGAATCGATCAGCGGGGCCGAGGGCGACGGCCCGGTGCACGCCCTCGACGTGGCCCTGCGCAAGGCCCTGGAGAAGTTCTATCCCTCGCTCGGGGCGATGCGCCTCACCGACTTCAAGGTGCGCGTCCTCGATTCGCACGACGCCTCGGCCGCGACGGTGCGAGTGCTCATCGAGAGCACCGACGGCGACAGCGCCTGGACCACGGTGGGCGTCTCCACCGACATCATCGAAGCGAGCTGGATCGCCCTGGTGGATTCAATCGAATATAAGCTCATAGGCGACATAGAACGGCGCTACAAGCCCTATCTATAGGAGTAATCAATGGCAATGACGATGACGCAGAAGATACTCGCGGCCCATGCGGGCCTAAAGGAGGTCGAGGCGGGACAGCTCATCGAGGCGAGGCTCGACCTGGTGCTCGGCAACGATATCACGGCCCCCGTCGCGATCAAGGAATTCGCGAAGATCGGCGCGGAGGGCGTCTTCGACAAGTCGAAGGTCGCCCTCGTCCCCGACCATTTCGCGCCGAATAAGGACATCAAGGCGGCCGAGCAGTGCAAGGTCATGCGCGAGTTCGCCCTCGCCAAGGGCATCGTGAACTATTTCGAAGTGGGCGAGATGGGCATCGAGCACGCTCTCATCCCGGAGAAGGGCCTCGTGCTGCCGGGCGACCTCGTGATCGGCGCCGACAGCCACACCTGCACCTACGGCGCGGTCGGGGCCTTCTCGACCGGCGTCGGCTCCACGGACATGGCCGCGGGCATGGCCATGGGCACGGCCTGGTTCAAGGTCCCCGAGGCGATCCGCTTCGAGCTCTCGGGCGAGCTTCGCGGCTGGGCCTCGGGCAAGGACCTCATCCTCCATATCATCGGCCTCATCGGGGTCGACGGGGCCCTCTATCAGTCGATGGAGTTCGACGGGAAGGGAGTGGCCGGGCTCACGATGGACGAGCGTTTCACGATCGCCAACATGGCCATCGAGGCCGGGGCCAAGAACGGCATCTTTCCCGTGGATGCCCGCACGCGGGAATGGGCCGAGGCGGTCGCCGCCCGCTGCCCCTCCGCGGACAGGCGTTATACGGAATACGCGGCCGACCCGGGCGCGCGCTACTCCAGGACCGTCCCGATCGAGCTCTCGGCCCTCGAGCCTACGGTCTCCTTCCCCCACCTGCCTTCGAACGCGAAGCCCGTATCGAAGGCCGCCGGCGTGAAGATGGACCAGGTCGTCATCGGTTCCTGCACCAACGGCCGCATCGAGGACCTGCGCGTCGCCGCGAGGATCCTGCGCGGCCGCAAGGTGGCGAAGGGCATGCGCTGCCTCGTCTTCCCCGCGACGCAGGCCATTTACCTCCAGGCTCTCCGCGAGGGCCTCGTCGAGGCCCTGGTCGAAGCGGGCGCGGCGGTCTCCACGCCGACCTGCGGGCCCTGCCTGGGGGGCCACATGGGCATCCTCGCCAAGGGCGAGAAGGCCCTCGCTACCACCAACCGCAATTTCGTGGGCCGCATGGGCCACCCCGAGTCCGAGGTCTACCTCGCGAGCCCGGCCGTCGCCGCGGCCTCCGCGATCACGGGCTGCATCACCGACCCCGCCGAGATCATGGCCGCGCCGTCGCGCGCCGACATCGCTCGCTAAAGGACGAAAGATCATGGAAGCAAAAGGAACCGCCTTCACCTACGGCGACAACGTCGATACCGATGTGATTATCCCCGCGCGCTACCTCAACACGACCGACCCAGCGGAGCTCGCCTCCCATTGCATGGAGGACATCGACGCCTCCTTCGCGAAGTCCGTGCGGAAGGGCGACGTGATCGTCGCCGGCCGCAACTTCGGCTGCGGCTCGAGCCGCGAGCACGCGCCCATCGCCATCAAGGCCTCCGGGGTGTCTTGCGTCGTCGCCTCGAGCTTCGCGCGTATCTTCTACCGCAACGCCATCAACATCGGCCTGCCCATCCTCGAGCTGGCCGGCGCGGAGAAGCTCGCCAAGAAGGGCGACGAGATTCGCGTGGACCTCGCCACTGGGGCCGTCGAGAACCTGACGAGCGGCGCGAAGGCGCAGGGCAAGGGCTTCCCCCCCTTCATGCAGGGGATCATGAAGGCCGGCGGCCTCATCGAGTACGTGAAGGCCCGCATCGCGAGCGGGGGGGCGAAATGAAGTACCGTATCGCCACCATCCCCGGCGACGGCATCGGGCCGGACGTCGTCGCCATCGCCGTGAAGGTCCTCGAGGCCGTCGCGGGGAAGTCGGGCTTCGAGCTCTCCTTTACCGAGGCGCCGATGGGCGGCGTCGCGATCGACCGCTTCGGCACGCCCCTTCCGCAGGCCTCCGAGGAGACCTGCAAGGGGAGCGACGCGGTCCTCCTGGGCGCCATGGGCGGCCCGAAGTGGGACGGCCTCGCCGGCGACAAGCGCCCCGAGGCGGGGCTTCTCGGCATCCGCAAGGCCCTCGGCGTGTACGCGAACCTGCGGCCCGCCCTCATGTTCCCGCAGCTCGCGGGGGCCTGCCCCCTGCGGCCCGACCTCGTCGCCGGTGGCCTGGACATCCTCATCGTGCGCGAACTCACGGGAGGCATCTACTTCGGCGAGCGCGGGCGCAGCGCCGACGGGCAGTCGGCCTGGGACACGGAGCGCTATTCGAGGATGGAGATCGAGCGCATCCTCAAGGTGGGCTTCGAGGCGGCGATGGGTCGGGCGAAGAGGCTCTGCGTGGTCGACAAGGCCAACGTCCTCGAGTCCTCGAGGCTCTGGCGCGAGACCGCCCAGGCCATGGCGCCGAAGTGGCCGGAGGTCGAGCTCTCCTTCCTGTACGTGGACAACGCCGCGATGCAGCTCGTCAAGAACCCCAGGCAGTTCGACGTCATCGCGACGAGCAACATGTTCGGCGACATCCTCTCCGACGAGGCGAGCCAGATCACCGGCTCGATCGGCATGCTCGCAAGCGCGAGCATCGGAGACAGCGGTCCTGGCCTGTTCGAGCCCATACACGGCTCGGCCCCCGACATCGCGGGCCAGGACAAGGCCAACCCCCTCGCGACGGTGCTCTCGGCGGCCATGCTCCTGCGCTATTCCCTGAAGCGCGAGGCCGAGGCCAAGGCCGTCGAGGCCGCGGTGTCGGCCGCCCTCGACTCAGGCTACCGCTGCGGGGACATCGCCAGCAAGTCGCCGGGAGAGAAGCTGGTCGGCACCAAGGCCATGGGCGAGGCCGTCCTCGCGGCGGTCGAAGGAAGGCTCGAATGAAAAGCGATCGGATCAAGAAGGGCATCGAGAGGGCCCCGCACCGCTCCCTCCTCAAGGCCATCGGCTATACCGACGAAGAGCTCGAGCGGCCCCTGGTCGGAGTCTGCAACGCCAAGAACGAGATCATCCCCGGCCATATCCACCTGGGCACGATCACGGACGCGGTCAAGGCGGGCATCCGGAGCGCCGGCGGCACGCCCATCGAGTTCCCCTCCATCGGGGTCTGCGACGGCATAGCGATGGGGCACGAGGGCATGAAGTTCTCCCTCGCCTCGCGCGAGCTCATCGCCGATTCCATCGAGACCATGGCCCAGGCCCACTGCTTCGACGCCCTGGTTCTCGTGCCCAACTGCGACAAGATAGTCCCCGGCATGATCATGGGGGCGGCCCGCGTCAACGTCCCGACCGTCCTCGTGTCGGGCGGGCCCATGCTCCCCGGCCGGATCGACGGCCACGACGCCGACCTCAACACCCTCTTCGAGGCCGTGGGCAAGGTCCATTCCGGCGCGATGAGCGAGGCCGAGCTCGGCCGCTGCGAGGACCTCGCCTGTCCGGGCTGCGGCTCATGCTCGGGCATGTTCACCGCGAACAGCATGAACTGCCTCGCCGAGATCCTAGGCCTTGGCCTGCCGGGCAACGGGACGATCCCGGCGGTCTACGCCGAGCGCATCCGCCTCGCCAAGGCCGCCGGCGCGGCCGTGATGCGCGCGCTCGAGAAGGATATCAAGCCGAGGGACCTCCTCACGGAGCGGCAGTTCCGCAACGCCCTGGCGCTCGACATGGCCCTGGGCTGCAGCACCAACTCCATGCTCCACCTCCCGGCGATAGCCCACGAGGCCGGCATCGAGCTCGACCTCTCCCTCGCGAACGAGATAGCGGCCCGTACGCCGAACCTCTGCCACCTCGCTCCCTCCGGACCGCACCACGTGAATCAGCTCCACGAGGCCGGCGGCGTCTTCGCGATCGTTAGGCAGCTCCTGAAGAAGGGCCTGATGGACGCGGGCGCGCCGACGGTCACGGGAAAGACGATAGGCGAAATAGCAGCCCTCGCCCCCGAGGCGGACGGCGTCGTGATCCGCAGGATCGAGGATCCCTATTCCGAGCGCGGCGGCATCGCGGTGCTCGGCGGCAACCTCGCCCCCGACCGCGCCGTCGTGAAGCGCGCGGCCGTCCTGCCGGGGATGCTCAAGCACAAGGGCCCCGCGCGGGTCTTCGACTCCGAGGACGCCGCCAACGTGGCCGTGCTGAGCGGCAAGATCCGGTCCGGCGACGTCGTGGTCATCCGCTACGAGGGGCCGCGCGGAGGTCCCGGCATGCGCGAGATGCTCGAGGCCACCAGCGCCCTGGCCGGGATGGGGCACGACGCGGACGTGGCCCTGATCACGGACGGCCGCTTCTCGGGCGCGACCCGGGGCGCGGCCATAGGCCATGTCTCCCCCGAGGCCGCGGCGGGCGGGCCTATAGCCCTGGTGCGCGAGGGCGACATCGTCTCGATCGACATCGACTCAGGGCTGCTGGAGCTCGAGGTGTCCGACGCCGAGCTGGCCGAGCGCCGGGCCGCCTGGAAGCCGCGGGAGCCCAACGTGAAGTCGGGCTGGCTCGCCCGCTACGCGGCCATGGTCTCGTCGGCCGCGAGCGGTGCGGTGCTGTCGCCGCTCGCGGCGCCCGCGCCCGGCCGAAGCTAGGCCCGGGATCCCCGAGGAGTCGCACATGGAAATGAACGGCGCGCGCATAGTCGTAGAAACCCTGATCGAGCAGGGGGTCGATGTCCTGTTCGGCTATCCCGGCGGCACGATCCTCAACGTCTACGACGAGCTCTTCAAGTGCTCCGACCGGATCAGGCACGTCCTGACCGCGCACGAGCAGGGAGCGGCCCACGCCGCCGACGGCTACGCGCGCGCGACGGGCCGGCCCGGCGTCGTGATCGCCACGAGCGGGCCCGGGGCTACCAACCTCGTGACGGGCATCGCCACGGTCTTCATGGACTCGGTGCCGATGGTGGCCATCACCTGCAACGTGCCCAACAAGATCCTCGGCAAGGACAGCTTCCAGGAAGTCGACATCGCCGGGATCACCATGCCCATCACCAAGCACAACTACATCGTGAAGGACGTTCACGCGTTGGCCGACACCATCCGACAGGCCTTCGAGATAGCGACCACGGGCCGCAAGGGCCCGGTCCTCGTCGACATCACCAAGGACGTCACGGCCGCGGTCGCCGAATGGTCGCCGCGGGGAACCTGCCCGGAGGGCGGGATCTGCGATCCCCGCTTCCGCGCCAAGGCCACGCCGCGAGTCTCCGACTTCGATATCGAGGAGGCGGCCGCGCTCATCGCGAGCTCGAAGTGCCCCTTCATCTACGCCGGCGGCGGCGTGATCGCGAGCGAGGCCTCGGAGGAGCTGCGGGCCCTCGTGGAACGCCTCCAGGCCCCCGTCGCCTTGAGCCTCATGGGCCACGGCGCCTTCCCCGCCGGCCACCGGCTCTTCACGGGCATGATAGGCATGCACGGCACCAAGGCCTCCAACATGGCCGCGAGCAGGGCCGATCTCCTCATCGCCGTGGGCGCGCGGTTCTCGGATCGCGTCGTGAGCGACGCCTCGCGCTTCGCCACCAAGGCGAGGATCCTCCATATCGACATCGACCCGGCGGAGATCAACAAGAACGTCGCGAGCTACCGGTCCCTGGTCGGGGACGTGAAGGATGTCCTGGGCCGGCTCCTCGAGCGGTTGAAGCCGCGCGAGAAGTCCGGTTGGAACGGGGATATCGACGCATGGAAAGCCGAGGTCCCCTCTTCCCACGGCCGAGAGACGGAGCTCCATCCCCGCTTCGTGCTGGAGGCGATCCACGATCGCGTCGGCGACGACGCCATCGTGACGACCGAGGTCGGCCAGCATCAGATGTGGACCGCCCAGTTCTACCCCTTCGCGAAGCCGAGGACCTTTCTGAGCTCCGGCGGGCTCGGAACGATGGGCTATGGCACCGGCGCGGCCATGGGGGCCCAGGTCGCGAAGCCCGACGCCCAGGTCGTGCACATCGCGGGCGACGGCTCCTTCCGGATGAACTGCAACGAGCTCGCCACGATCTCCCACTACGGCCTGCCCATCCTGATAGTCGTGATGAACAACGGCACCCTGGGCATGGTGAGGCAGTGGCAGACCCTCTTCTACAAGGGCCGCTACTCGCAGACGACCCTGGACCGGCCGCCCGACTTCGTGAAGCTCGCCGAAGCCTACGGCATCAGGGGCTTCCGCGCCAGGAACGAGGCGGAGTTCCTCGCCGCCCTCGAGTCGGCCCTCTCCGAGAGGAGCCCGGCCCTCCTCGAGTGCCTGCTCGACATCGACGAGAAAGTCCTGCCCATGGTGCCCTCCGGCAGGCCCATCGACGAGCTCATCCTGGAGACGCCGGAAGAATAGGGCGGCGCCAGGGCGCTTCGTTGACCCAGGCCGCACCCGCGTTGTACTGTTGCGTAGGATGAGCGAGAGCGTCGATATACTCGGGGTCGCGGGTCGGCCCGTGCTGCATTCCCGCAGCCCCCTCCTGTTCAGGGAGATGTTTCGCCTAACGCGCGCGAAGGCTGCCTACGTCCGCGTGGCGGCCGGCTGCGCCGAGGAGGCTCTCGGCCTGTTCCGCGCGCTCGGGATGCGGGGCATGAACCTGACGGCCCCCTTCAAGGAAGCGGCCGCCTCCGCCCTCGCCGCCGACCCCTCAGGCGAGCTCTCGCCCGAGGCCCGTTCCCTGGGAGCCGTCAACTGCCTCGCTCGGGCCGGCGCGGGGCCGGCCGGCGGCGTCCGCGGCTGCAATACCGATCCCGAGGGAGTGCTGGGCGGCCTCGCGTCCAAGGGCATCGAGGTCGCGGGCCGGCGCTGCCTGGTGATCGGGGCGGGCGGGGCGGCGAGGGCGGCGGTCCAGGCTATCGCGTCGGCGGGTGGACGGGTGGTCGTCGCCAACCGCACGCGCGCGAGGGCCGACGAGCTCGCCGCGCGCTTCGACTGTTCCTCGGCCGGGCTCGAGTCCCTGCCCGAGCTGGCCCGCGGGGCCGAGCTCATCGTCTCGACCCTAGCCTCTGAATCCTTGCCCGATCCCGCGGGTTGGTTCGGCCCCGATTGCCGGGCCGCGGTCCTCGACGCCGACTACAAGAGCGGGCTCCTGTGGCGCATCGCCGCGGAGCGGGGCTTGCCAGCGGCCTCCGGCGCCGATTGGCTCGTGGGGCAGGCCATACCGGCCTACGGCCTCTTCATGGGCGGGGACATCGCCGGGGCCGAGCCCGGGCTTTTCGGCCGTCTGGCCTCGGTCCTCTCGGTACCCGGCCGGGACGGAGCCGACTATGCCGGCGGCGTAGGCGCGCGCAAGATAGCCCTCGTCGGGCTCATGGGCGCGGGCAAGAGCTCCGTCGGCAAGGCCCTCGCCCGCCTGGCGCGCCTGCCCTTCGTGGACGCGGATAAGGAGATCGAGGCCGAGGCGGGAATGAGCGTGTCGAGGATCTTCGAGCTCGAGGGCGAGGCCTCCTTCCGCGCGCGGGAGGCCAGGGTAATCGATCGCATAACGTCGACGCCCGGGCCGGCTGTCCTGTCCACGGGCGGAGGGGCCTTGGGTTCGGCGGCGGTGACGTCCGCGCTCCGCGAACGCTGCCTGACGGTCTGGCTGCATGTCGCGCCCGAGACCGCGGCCGCCAGGGCCGCCGACGGCTCGAGGCCGCTCCT
>DBTW01000165.1:0-3176 GCA_002307245.1 Spirochaetaceae bacterium UBA1306
GCATCCCTGGTTCGTCGAGGCCCGCTCGTCCAAGGACAACCCCAAGCACGGCTGGTACCTCTGGGTCCCCGATGCCGGCAAGCCGCCCAACAACTGGAAGGCCATCTTCGAGCTGGGTACGGCCTGGCACCGGAATCCGGCCACGGGCGAGCGCTATCTCGGCACCTTTACGCGGTACCAGCCGGAATTCGACTGGCGCAATCCCGAGCTTAGGGAAGCCATGTACGACGTTATGCGATATTGGTACGAGCTCGGCGTCGACGGCTTCCGCCTCGACGTGGCCACAGGCTATTTCAAGGACGCCGAGCTCCGCTCGAACCCCTTCCGACTCAAGGCGAACCCCGACTTCTTCCAATGGCACGTCTACGACCGGAACCGGCCCGAGTTCCACGAGGTCTTCAAGGAGATGCGCGCCGTCGCCGAAGCGGCCGGCGAACGGGTCCTTATAGGCGAGACCCACGGGCAGGACCCGGTCCTCGCCGCCTCCTGTCACGGCGAGCGGGGCGACGAGCTAAACATGGCCTTCAACTTCGACTTCCTCTACCGGAAATGGAACGCCCGAGAATTCCGCGAGTCGGCTGAGGCCTGGTACGCCCTCCTGCCCGAGGGCGCCTGGCCCAACTTCACCCTGTCCAACCACGACCAGCCGCGGGCGATCTGGCGCTATCGCGGGCGAGGAGCCCGCTCGGCCGCGGTAGGCGAGGCGCGCGCCCGCGTGGCGGCGGCCATGCTGCTCACGCTACGGGGCACGCCCTTCATATATTACGGCGAGGAGATCGGCATGGGCTGCGAGCGGCTCCCGCGCAAGGCCCTCCGCGACCCCCTGGGCATCGCGACCTGGCCGCTGCGCTCGATGGGCCGGGACCCCGAGCGCACGCCCATGCAGTGGGACGAGGGCCCGAATGCCGGCTTCGGATCCGGCCGACCTTGGCTGCCGGTCAACTCAGACTACCGGTCGCGCAACGTGGCTATCCAGGAACGCGCCTCGGATTCCATGCTGGCCTGGTATAAAGCCCTCATCGCGCTGCGTCGAGCGCGCGACGAGCTGCGCTCGGGGAGCATACGCTTCCTCGACCTGGCTCCCGACGTCCTCGCCTACGAGCGCAAGGGCGGGACCGGTGCGGGCATACTCGTGCTGCTGAACTTCGCGACGAAGGGGCGGCGCTTCGCTCTCGAGCGCGGCGCCCGTTTGCTCCTGGGAAGCGCGAGGGACGCGGGCTCCCTGGGCGGCCGGGCGGAGATCGCCGCGGGGGCCTTCGAGCTCGGGCCCGGCGAGGTCGTGATAGCCGATATCCTGGATTAGGCGCCGGCGGCGTTCGAGAGCTCGAGCTCCCCGTTCTTGACCATGATCCCGTAGAGGAGGAGCTGGAGCAGGGTGCGCTCGTAGGCCGAGCCCGTCGAGCGGGCCTTGGCGTCGAAGGTCGAGGCCAAGAGCACTATGCGCTCGCAGGCGCGGCGGGGATAGCGACGGATAGCCTGGGCGCTCTGCCGCTGCAGGGCCTTGGAGCGGATCTGAAGCTTCATGCAGGCCGACTCGAGGCCCTCACCGGCGTCCACGAGGGCGTGAAGCTTGCAGAGCCTGCGGAAGCCCCAGATGATGGCCGAGATTATCTGAACAGCGTCGCCCCTGCGGTCGGCGAGGACCGCCTCGAGGGTCTCGAGCGCCTCTTCGAGGCCGCCCGAAGTGACGCGCTCGAAGAGGCTGAAGGCGTCCTCCTGCCGGTTTCGGGCGATCGCGGCCTCCACGTCGCCCTCGGCCAGGGTGGCGCCGGGCGGGAAGACCACGGCGAGCCTCGAGCAAGCGGCCTCGAGGGCGCCCGACTCGTTTTCGACCAGCTCGAGCAGGGCCTCGATGCCGCTCTCGTCTATGCCGAGCCCGAGCTCGCGCAGCTTGGACTCTATCCACCTCGGCTTCTCGTTCTCGAACATCTCGAAGAAGCTGCGCTTGCGGTCCTTGCCGACCGCCTCTTCGAGGGCTTTCTCGACGTAGAAGGAGTCGGTCACGAGGAGGAGGACGGCTTCGGGGGCGGGCGAGGCGAGGTAGGCCGCCATGGACCCCAGGTCCTCCTTGCCCTTGATGAGCTCGGCGCCCCGGTATTCCACGAGCCGGCGCGACGCGAAGAGGGACCCGTTCCGCAGGATTCCGAGGAGCTCGCCTATGCCCGTCTCCGTGGCGTAGGCGCGGTGGGCCTCGGGCGGTGCTCCGTCGGCCTGGGCGATCGCGGCGCGAAGCTCGGCGACGAAGGCCGCGCGCTTGCCGGCCTCGGGCCCGGCTAGGAGGTAGGCGCTCTCGATCTTCATGGGGCGATGGGCCTAGTACTTGCGGATGATGCCGCGGAGTCGGCCGAGGATCTTCACGTCCTGCGTGTAGATCGGGGCGTAGGCGGGGTTCTCGGCCATGAGCTTCACCCGGCTGTTCTCGCGGTAGAAGCGCTTGAGGGTGACCGCGTCGTCGATCATGGCGACCACGATCTCGCCGTTGTCGGCGGTCTGGCGCTGCTCGATCACCGCAATGTCACCGTGGAAGATGCCCGCGTCCTTCATGCTGTCGCCGCGGACGGAGAGGGCGAAGCAGGGGGAGGTTCGGACCATGTCGGACGGGACGTGGATGGAGCCGGAATAGTTCTCGTCGGCGCTGATCGGCTTGCCCGCGGCCACCGAGCCGAGGAGGGGGATCTCGACGGCGGCGCGCTGGGGCTTTTCCCTGCGCAACAGTTCGAGGGCACGCGAGCGGTTCTCCCCGAGTCGTATGTAGCCCTTCTTCTCGAGGGCCTTGACGTGGTCGTAGGCGCCCTTGACCGATATCGCGAAGCTCTCGGCGATCTCGCGGATCGTCGGAGGGTACCCATGATCGTCGAGGAATGACGAGATGAAGTCGAGTACTTCCTTCTGGCGGGCTGTAAGCGTCTTCATCTTTCCTGCTCTATCCCGAATTTCTTGATTTTAGCGTGGAGGCCGCTCGGATGGATGCCCGAGGCGTCGGCCGCCTTAGCAACATTATAGTCGCACTCCCTGAGTTTTTGCACAAGGTAGTCCCGCTCGAAGAGCTCTTTCGCGTCCGCGAGGGGCACGGAGCCGTAGCGGTGGGGCACGAGTGGCTCGGGCTTGGACTGCTGCCCCTCGCCGAGGACGCGCGCGACCGTCTCGGCCGACACGAGCCGCTCGTCGCTCATCAC
>DBTW01000165.1:3533-3900 GCA_002307245.1 Spirochaetaceae bacterium UBA1306
ACGCGCTCGGGCGCCCCCGCGAGGGCGGCCTTGGCGAGGAAGTGGCGGCAGAGCTCGGGGATATCATCGCGCCGCTCGCGGAGAGCGGGCATGCGGATGGGCACCACGGCCAGGCGGAAGTAGAGGTCCTCGCGGAAGCGCCCGGCGGCTATCTCCGCGCGGATGTCCTTGTTCGTCGCGGCGATCACCCGGACGTCGACGCTGATCGTCTTCTCGCCGCCCAGGCGCTCGAAGCGCATCTCCTGGAGGACGCGGAGGACCTTGGCCTGGGCCGGCAGGGACAGGTCGGCGACCTCGTCGAGGAACAGGGTGCCGCCGTCGGCGGCCTCGAATCGCCCCGCCCGCCGCGAGACGGCGTCGGTGAAGG
>DBTW01000165.1:4187-4974 GCA_002307245.1 Spirochaetaceae bacterium UBA1306
CCCTTCTCGTGGCCGAAGAGCTCGCTCTCGAGGAGGGTGTCGGGGATCGCGGCGCAGTTGACCTCCACGAAGGGTTTGCCGGCGCGCTTGCCCCCGGCGTGGATCGAGCGGGCCACGAGCTCCTTGCCGGTGCCGTTCTCGCCCGTGATGAGGATGCGCGCGTCGCTCGGTGCGGCCTGCTCGATGAGGGCGCGTACGTCGGAGAGGGCGGCCGAGCAGCCGACGATGGGCTCGGCCTCGAAGGCGGCGGCCGCTGCGCGCTTCAAGTCGCGGTTTTCGCGGCGCAGCTCGCCGATCTCGAGGGCGTTGCGCGCGGCGGTGAGGAGGCGGTCCATGGATAGGGGTTTCTCGATGAAGTCGAAAGCGCCGAGCTTGAGGGCGCGCACGGCCATGTCGATGGTGCCATGGCCCGAGACGACCAGGACCTCCATCTCGGGCCTGCGCCGCTTCATCTCGGCGAGGGCGTCGAGGCCGCCCATGCGCGGCAGCCACACGTCGAGCACCGCCAGGTCGGGCCTGCCGGCGTCCATCGCCTCGAGCCCGACGACGGCGTCCTCGGCCACGAGGACCTCGTGGCCCTCGTCCTCGAGGATGTCCCGCACCGTCGACCGGATGCCGGGTTCGTCGTCGATCACGAGAATCGTCGCCATTGCGCGCGTGCCCCCAGTATGTTTTCCTCTCAGCGATCCAGCGGAAGGTCGATGAAGAACGTCGTCCCAGAGCCTTCCTCGGACTCGAAGCGGATGGAGCCGCCGTGCTCCGAGACGATGCGCTCGACGATGGAGAG
>DBTW01000037.1:0-10820 GCA_002307245.1 Spirochaetaceae bacterium UBA1306
CTGCAGATATCCTCGCGCATGGCCGCCGTCGGCGAGATGGTGGCCGGAGTCGCGCACCAGATCCGCAATCCCCTCGCCATCATGAAGGTCTCGGCGGAGATGATCCGCGACTCGTCGGTGGGCCCCTCGCCCGCGCCGAAGCCGGCGAAGGCCGCCGGCGCCAAGGCCGGGCAGAAAGCGGCCGCCAGGCAGGAGATCGACATCCGGCCCCTCGCCGAGATGATCGTGAGCGAGATAGATTCCCTCGGGGTCGTCGTCTCCAAGTTCCTCGACTTCTCGAAGCCCCTGAAGGTCAAGGCCGAGCAGGTCGGCGTCGGCGACTTCCTCGCGAGGGCGGCCTCGCTCGTCCCGATGGCCCAGTTCCCCGGCCGCTCGCTGCGCTGCGAGGTGGGGCCAGGCGCCGAGAAGGCCGTCTTCGACCGCAAGCTCATGGAGCAGGCCGTCTGCAACCTCCTCGAGAACGCCCTCGCGGCCTCCCCCCCCGGCGCGACCGTGCTCATGCGGGCCGAGCGCTCGGGCAAGGCGGCAGAGGGCGGGTCCTTCTTCCGCATCTCCGTGGAGGACCGAGGCGAGGGCATGAGCGAGGAAGTGCGCTCTCAGCTCTTCCACCCATTCTTCACGACCAAGAGCGAGGGCACGGGCCTCGGCCTCTCCATCGTCCACCGGATCGTGGAGGAGCACGGGGGCGCCGTGGAGGTGCGGTCCGAGGCCGGGGTTGGGGTCGGGACCACGATCACGATCGCATTGCCCGACAACTAGAGGTAGACATGGCGAAGAAGCGGATATTGGTCGTCGACGACGAGAAGAACATGCAGGTCGTGCTCAAGCTCCTCTTCGACGGGGAAGGCTACGACACGGCCTGCGTCTCCGACGGCCTCGAGGCCCTGGAGACCCTTGGCACGGCCGAGGGCGGATTCTCGGCCGTGGTCTCGGACCTCAAGATGAACCGCATGGACGGCATGAGCCTCCTCAAGACCATGCGCGAGCGGGGCCTCGGCCTGCCCTTCGTCCTCATCACGGCCTACGGTACCATCGAGAAGGCCGTCGAGGCCATGAAGCTCGGCGCCGTGGACGTCGTCACGAAGCCCTTCGCCAAAGAGGCCCTGCTCGCCATCCTCGCCCGGGCAATCGAGCACGGCGACGAGCATTGGCGCAAGGACCTCGCCGTGACCGCCGCCGAGGCAGAGGGCCTCGTATACCGCTCCCCCGCGATGGCCGAGATCGGACGCCTCCTCGAGCGCGTCGGGCCCGCCTCCGCTCCCGTCCTCCTCTTCGGCGAAAGCGGCACGGGCAAGGAAGTCCTGGCCCGCGCGATCCACCGCTCCTACTCGGGCGGCGACTTCGACGCGAGACCCTTCGTCTCGGTCAACTGCCCCGCCGTGCCCGAGAGCCTCCTCGAAAGCGAGCTCTTCGGCTATCGCAAGGGCGCCTTCACCGGGGCGGACTCGGACTTCAAGGGCAAGGTCGAGCAGGCCGACGGCGGCAGCCTCTTCTTCGACGAGATAGGCGACCTACCCGCCTCGATCCAGCCCAAGCTCCTCAGGCTCCTCGAGAACCGCACCTTCGAGCCCCTCGGCTCCGGCAAGACCAAGAACGTAGACATCAGGATTATCTGCGCCACGAACAAGGACCTCCGACAGCTCGTGGGCGAGGGCCGCTTCCGCGAGGACCTCTACTATAGGATCAACACCTTCACGATCGAGCTGCCCCCCCTGCGCGATCGGCACGAGGACATAGAGCCCCTGGCGGGCTTCTTCCTCAGGCGCTACGCCTTCGAGGCGAGGAAGAACGTCGTGGCCTTCAGCCCCGAGGCCTCCAGCCGCCTGGCCTCCTACTCCTGGCCCGGGAACGTACGGGAGCTCAAGAACGTGATCGAACGGGCCGTCATTCTCTGCTCCGGCACGCAGATAGGCACCGACGACCTCCCCCGCGAGCTGCGCCGCCCGGACGGTGGAGAAAACGGCCCGATATCCCAAAGGGAAGCCAGGGATCGCGCCTCCAGCTCCGGGCATGGCGAACGGTCCTTGGCCCAGCCAGGGGGGGGCCGCCCCCTCGAGGAAGCCGAGCGCGCCCTCATCGAAGGCGCCCTCTCGAGCTGCGAGGGCAACATCTCGGCGACAGCCCGCATCCTTGGCATCACGAGGAACACCCTACGCTACAGGCTGCGCAAGTACGGCATCGAAGCCAATCCTTCTGGCGGTGGTGCTCGAGCCGACTAAAAAGAACCAAGAGCCTGGTGCTTTTCCACCAGTATTCAGGCCGACAACACGCAAAAAAGATTCCAGGGCTCCCCGAGAGACACCAGGCTGTGGAGATTATGCGAAATATGCCGTCCTTTTCATTATTTCGGGGAATAAACTAAAAAATTCGGTTTCGACTAACGATGGCATGCTACTTGCGGAGAGTTAGTATCTCATCTCAGGAGGTCTCTTTTGAAAAAGACATTGTATGTCGCCGTGACGATCATGGCCCTCGCCAGCCTGATCATTTCCTGCGGCCCCGCCAAGAAGGCGAAGATCGGCCTTTCTTTCTCCGATTTCGCGACGGAGCGCTGGCCGCGCGAGCGCGACGAGATGACCAAGCTCCTCAAGGCCGCCGGCTACGACGTCCTCGTCCAGGAAGCCAACCATGATGCCAAGCTCCAGAACGACCAGATCAAGAACATGGTCACCCAGGGCGCCAAGGTCATCATCGCCGTCGCCGAGGATGGCGATTCCCTCGCCACCGCCGTGGACGAGGTCGCGAAGAAGGGCGTGAAGGTCCTCGCCTACGACCGCCTCATCAAGTCGGCGAACATCGCCGCCTACGTGTCCTTCGACAACGTCGACGTCGGCCGCAACCAGGCCAAGGGCGTCCTCGCCGTCAAGGCGAAGGGCAACTTCGTCCTCCTCGGCGGAAGCCCCACCGACAACAACGCCCACCTCTTCCGCGCCGGCCAGATGGAAGTCCTCCAGCCGCTCATCGACAAGGGCGACATCAAGGTCGTCGCTGACCAGTGGGTCGAGAACTGGGACGCCGCCAACGCCAAGAAGACCATGGAGAACATCCTCACCGCCACCAAGGGCAAGTTCGACGCGGTCGTAGCCTCCAACGACGGCACCGCCCTCGGCGCCCTCGAGGCCATGAGGACCAAGGGCATGGCGGGCAAGGTTCCCATATCGGGCCAGGACGCCACCGAGGCGGGCTGCAATTCCATCGCCCGCGGCGAGCTCACGGTCACCATCCTCAAGGATACCCGCAACCTCACCCCGCTCGCCTGCGACCTCGCGGTCAAGCTCGCGAAGAAGGAAGCGATCCCCGGCCTCACCAGCTACAAGCTCGCCACCCTCACCGGCGACGCCGCCAAGACCGGCGAGGTTCCCTGCAAGTTCCTCGAGGTCTTCCAGGTCACCAAGGACAACCTCAAGCAGCTCGTAGTCGACTCCGGCTTCCAGAGCTACGATGGCGTCTACAAGGACGTCAAGAACGCTCCTGCCAAGTAAGTGCGCATAGGCCCCGCGGAGCGATCCGCGGGGCCGCTCGTGCGAAACCCGGCCCCGTACGGGGCCGGGTTTTTTCAAGGCGGCCCATTCGGCCGCGGGCCCCCGCGCCCGATGGAGAGTATAAGTGGAACAGGACGTTCTCCTCGAAGTTAAGAACGTGACGAAGGAGTTCCCCGGCGTCACCGCGCTCAGCGACGTCTCGATCAAGATCAAGCGGGGCGAGATACACGGACTATGCGGGGAGAACGGGGCGGGCAAGTCCACCCTCATGAAGATCCTCTGCGGAGTATACCCGCACGGCAGCTATTCCGGCGACATCATCTACAACGGGAAGGTCCTTCGCCTCGGCGCGGGCTCCATCCATCAGGCCATAGAGGAGGGCATCGCCATCGTCTATCAGGAGCTCACCCTGATCCCCCTCATGACGGTCGGCGAGAACATCTTCCTCGGCAAGGAGCCGCGCACCGGCGTCGGCATCGACTGGAACAAGCTCTACTCGGACACGGACGAACTCCTGAAGCGGTACAAGCTTCCCGTCTCCCCGCACGAGGTCGTGAAGAATCTCGGCGTGGGCCAGATGCAGATGACCGAGATCGCCAAGGCCCTCTCCGAGAAGGCCGACGTCCTCATCCTCGACGAGCCCACCTCGGCCCTCTCGGAGGCCGAGGTCGACAAGCTCATGGAGATCCTCGCGACGCTGAAGTCCCTCGGCGTCACCTGCATCTACATCTCGCACAAGCTCGAGGAGTTCTTCCGCATCACCGACACGGTCAGCGTCCTCCGCGACGGCAAGGTAGTCACGACCCTGCCCACCAAGGACACTTCCCTCGAGAAGCTCGTGCAGCTCATGGTCGGCCGCGAGATGAAGGAACGCTTTCCCAAGGGCAACCGCAAGCCCGGCGAGGTCTTCTTCACGGTCGAGGGCCTGCGCGCGCTCGACCCGAACGACCCCTCGCGAGAGATCGTCAAGGGAGCCAGCTTCGAGCTGCGCAAGGGCGAGATCCTCGGCATCGCCGGCCTCATGGGCTCAGGCCGCACGGAGCTCGTCACCACCATCTTCGGCGAGTACGGCATTCTCACGGGCGGGAAGATCACCCTCGACGGACAGGAGATCAAGATCGGCTCGGCGAGGGAGGCGATGTCCCACGGCATCAGCCTCGTGCCCGAGGACCGCAAGCGCCAGGGGCTCGTCCTCATCCAGACCATCCTCCAGAACATCTCCCTGCCCAACCTCGACCGTTTCTCGGGCTTCATGCGGATCAACGGCTCGGCCGAGATCGCGGAAGCCGAGAAATTCTCGAAGAGCCTCTCGATCAAGGCGCCCTCCGTCCACGTCGCCGCCGAGTCCCTCTCGGGCGGCAACCAGCAGAAAGTGGTCATCTCGAAATGGCTCATGTCGGAGCCGAGGATCCTCATCCTCGACGACCCGACGCGAGGCATCGACGTCGGCGCGAAGTTCGAGATCTACAAGCTGATCAACCAGCTGGCCGAGGCCGGCTACTCGATCATCATGATCAGCTCGGAGCTCGAGGAGGTCCTCGGGATGGCCGACCGGGTCATGGTCATGTGGGAGGGCCGCTCTAACGGCACGCTGGACATCGCGCAAGCGACCCAGGAAAAAGTCATGGCCCGCGCGACGGGCATAGAAATCGCTTAAGGGGCGGCCGCAATGCTTAATCAATTGCTCGGAACCTTCAAGAAAAACATCAGGTCCTACATCCTCATCATAGCCCTGGTCGTCATCTGGATGGGCTTCGGCATCGCTCAGCCGGCCTACCTCTCGGCCGACCATATCCAGAACATCTTCACCCAGATGGCCATCATCGCCATCATGGCCTGCGGCATGGTCTTCGTCATCGTCACGGGGGGCATCGACCTCTCCTGCGGCTACGGCGCCGGCTTCATCTCCGTAGTAGCCGCGGCCCTGCTCTACTACCAGAAGATCGAGAACCCACTCGCCGCCATGGGCATGTCCGGAATGACCCTCGAGGTGGTGACGGCGATTGTGGTCGTCATCATCAGCGTCGGGGTGAGCATCCTGATCGGCGTGTTCCAGGGCTCCGTCATCGCCATCCTCGCCGTCCCGCCCTTCATCACCACCCTGGGCGGGATGTTCATCTGGAAGTCCGGCGTCCTCCTCGTAACCCAGGGCAAGTCCCTCTTCATCTCGAAGAACGACACCTACAAGTTCATCGCCCAGGGCCTGCTCCCTCCCTTCGTGGGCTACGTGATCGCCGTCATCGTCACGGTAATCATGTTTCTCATGCTCTTCCAAAGCCGCGCGAGGAAGCAGAAGTACGGCATCCAGCTCAAGTCCCTGGCCTGGGAAATCTCGCGCACGGCCATCTTCGCCGTGCTCCTCTGGGGCTACGTGCTCATCGTCAACCGCGTCTTCGAGGCCTCTCCCGAGCCGAGCGTCCAGGGCGTGCCCTTCCTCGTCGTCCTCCTCGCGGTCATCGCCCTCGTGATGAACTACGTCTCCACCAACACCCGCTACGGCCGCTACGCCTACGCGATCGGCGGCAATCGCGAGGCCGCCCGCCTCTCGGGCATCAACATCAAAAAATCCATCTTCAGCATCTACGTCACGATGGGCGCCCTCATGGGCATCTCCGGCGTCGCGTTGGCCGCCTACGTCGGCTCCGGCACGACGGGCGCCGGCGGCGGCTACGAGCTCGACGTCATCGCGAGCTGCATCCTCGGCGGCACCTCCACCCTGGGCGGCGAGGGCACGGTCTTCGGGGCCATCGTCGGCGCGCTCATCATGCAGTCGCTCTCCAACGGCCTGCAGATGATGAACGTAAACTCGAACCTGCAGTACATGATCAAGGGTCTCGTGCTGATCCTCGCCGTCTGGGCGGACATCAGCATGAAGAAGAAGAAGGCGTAATTACGGAGGGCGAGAGCGGGCGCGCAACGCGCCGCCCTCGCCCCTGAACGAACGGCATCGCCTTCGCCCCTGCGGCGAGGGCGATTTTTTTGCATTTCATCGGGCACGGAGCCCGTCCCACGAGGGATAGCCCCCTTACGCTAAAATATTTGTCAAATCCCCTCCCGCGGGTCTATCATGCTCCGGACGCGGAGGCCGAAGAAATGACAAAATCGTGTGTCCTCATAGGGGCGGGCGATCGCGGCAACAGGTACGCCGACTACGCCCTGGAGCATCCCGACAGGCTCAAAATCGCGGCGGTGGCCGAGCCCAGGCCCGATAGGCGCGAAGCCTTCGCCCGCAAGCATGGCCTCGGTCCCGGGCAGGTCTTCGAAGATTGGGCGGAGCTCCTGGGAAAGCCCCTCCTGGCCGAGGGGGCGATCGTTGCCACGCAGGACCAATTCCACGTCCAGCCGGCCCTCGCCGCCCTCAAGTCCGGCTACCAGGTCCTCCTGGAGAAACCCATGGCCACGAGCGAGGCCGACTGCCTCGCCCTCGTCGCCCTCGCGCGCGAGACGGGCGGCAGCCTGAGCGTCTGCCACGTCCTGCGCTATACGGACTTCTTCAAGACCGTCAAAGGCCTGATCGATTCCGGCACGCTCGGGGAGCTCTATTCGATCTTCCACGCCGAGAACGTCTCCTACCACCATATGGCCCATTCCTATGTCCGCGGCAACTGGGGGAACAGTGCCGCGTCCTCACCGATGATCCTCGCCAAATGCTGTCACGACCTTGATCTCATCCAATGGTTCGCGGGGAACAGCGCCCAAAGAATCGCCTCCTTCGGGAACTTAGGCCGCTTCCGCCCCGACCAGGCCCCCAAGGGCGCGCCGGCGCGCTGCACCGACGGCTGCCCGGCCGCCGCTAGCTGCATCTACGAGGCGACCGGCACCTACCTGCACGGGCTTCATATGAAGAGGGCGATCGGCCGGAGCAATGACCTCCCACTCGCCCTCGCGGCGAGGGCCATGCTTGCCCTTCCCCGCCTCGCGGCCCGCCTGCCGGGGCTCGGCCGCCACGATGTCTGGAAGGAATGGCCTACGACCGCGATCGCCGAGAACTTGAGCCCCGAGGGCATCCTGAAAGCCCTTCGCGAGGGGCCTTACGGCCGATGCGTCTACCGCTGCGATAACGACCAGGTCGATCACCAGGAGACCATCATCGAGTTCGAGGGAGGCCTCACCGCGACCTTGCGGATGCAAGGTCATTCGTATGACGAGGGCAGGAGCCTCCGAATCGAGGGCAGCAAGGCGACCTTGCGCGGCTCCTTCGGCTCGCACGGCGCCCTCGAGCTGCTCGACAAGGAGAGCGGCGGTCATCGCAGGTTCAAGGTCAAGAGCCAGGTCTTCGGCCACGCGGAGGGGGACTCAGGTATCATGGACCGATTCGTTGAAGTCCTGAACGGTCGGGCTGCCGATCCCTCGGAGGCCCTGGCGAGCCATCTCCTGGCCTTCGCCGCCGACAGGGCCAGGACCGAGCATCGCGTGGTCGAGCTATGATCCGCCCCGCGAGGGAGGGTGACGCCGCAGCGATCGAAGAAATCTGCTACAGGACGGGCTTCATGGGCGAGGACCTTGCGGGTTCGGGCCGTTTCGGGGATCGGAAGCTCTTCGCGCTCATCTTCTGCCTGTACTACGTCCGGTACGAGATCGAGAGCTGCTTCGTTGCCGAGCAAGACGGGAAGGTCGTCGGCTATATCATCGGCTCAGGTCGCGCCGGAACCTGCGCGGCCGACATAGATCGGCGCATGCTGCCGCGCATCGCGCTCCGCCTCTTCGCCTATACCAGCTGGCGCCACCCCGAGGCCTTCCGCGAAGTCCTGCGCTGGCGGCGGCATCAAGGGGACGGATGCCCGCCCCCGGGCTACCGGGCCCTCCTCCACATCAACATCCTCCCCGGCTACCAGCGCCGAGGCTTGGGATCCGGCCTCATGGCCGCCTTCACGGCCAAGCTCAGGGAGGAGGGGCACGGCTGCGTCTACCTGGAGACATCCAATCACAACCAGAAGGCCCTCGACTTCTATCGCAAATGCGGCTTCATCGAGCTGGCGCGCAAGGCCGGGGGATTCTGGAGCGGCGTGGACGACTTCGAGGAAATTACCATGGGCCTTCGGCTTCCGATGCATCAATGAAGGAGACGAGCATGGCAAAGACGAGCGCGGTAGCGGGCAGGGAAGTCTGGGGCATCGTCCTCCTGGCGCTCATCAACCTCCTGCTCTTCGCGGACCAGAACCTGATGGCCCCTAACCTCACCCAGATCGCGCGGGATCTTGGCTTGAGCGACTTGGAGCGGGACGTCAAGCTAGGCGGCGACATCTCCCTGGTCTTCTTCGTCCTGGGCGGCGCGGTCACCCTCGTCATCGGCTACCTCACCGATCGCCTCTCGCGCAAGAAGCTCTTCACCTTGGTCGTGCTGATCGGGGCCCTGCCCTGCTTCCTCACCGGCTTCGCGAGGAACTATGCCCAGCTCTTCTGGCTGCGGGCCCTGACCGGCATCGGCATCGGAGGGGTGATTCCCCTCACCTACTCCCTCATCGGCGACTATTTCAAGCCCGGCAGCCGCCCCGTAGCCGTGGCCTCGGTGTCGGTGGCCCAGGGACTCGGCATCGTCGTCGGCCAGATGATCGCTGGCTTCGTCGGCCCCGAGCTCGGCTGGCGCCTGCCCTTCATGCTCGTGGCCGCGCCCAATTTCGCCTTCGTCGCCGTCTTCTTCCTCACGGTCCGCGAGCCGCGGCGCGGGGCCACGGAGGACAGTCTCAAGGAACTCATCGAGAGCGGCCGGGCGTATACGGGGAAAATCGACTTCAGCCTCTACCGCGAGATCTTCGGCATCAAGACCAACGTCCTCGCCTTCCTCCAGGGCATCCCGGGCTGCGTGCCTTGGGGCGTCTTCATGATCTTCCTGAACGACTACTTCGCCCAGGACAAGGGCATGTCCGTCGAGATGGCGACCCTGGTAGTCATGGCCGCGGGGGCCGCCACCCTGGTCGGCAATCTCGGAGGCGGCTTCATCGGGAACTATCTTTATAAAAAGAGGCCGCGGCGCCTCGCCCTCCTCTGCGCCCTGACTACCTCGCTCGGCGTGATCCCCACAGCGCTGATGCTGAATTACCCCGCCCAGCCCGTGGCCCTCCTGCCGCTTTTCCTCATAGCCATGCTCTCGGGCCTGCTCATCTCGGTCACGGGACCGAACATCTACGCCATGGTGCTCAACGTCAACCTACCCGAGACCAGGGGCTCGATCTTCTCGATCTTCAACCTGGTGGACGCCCTCGGAAAGGGCTTCGGCCCCGTGATCATCAGCGCCCTGATTCTGAGCTTCGGGAGAGTACGGGCTTTCAATATCGCCAACCTCTTCTGGCTCCTTTGCGGACTCCTGCTCCTCCTCACGGTCTTCACCTTCGAGAAGGACGAGGCGCGACTGAAGGAGAAGCTAGAGGCGCGGGCCCGGGAGATGCGGGGATCAGCGTAGCGCGCGGGCGCCCGCCTCGATCGCCCGGATATTGAGGGGGATGTAGCGGTGCTTGGCCTCGGGGAAGAAGCTCTTGAGCACGTCCTCCAGGTGGTCCAGCTTGACCGCCCCCGTCGCCTCGGAGAGGGCGCCCATCATCACCACGTTGGCGATTTTGGCGTCGCCTATCCCCTCGGCCAGCTCGACGCAGGGCACTTCGACCACGCGGAAGTCCTTCCTCGCCGGGCGGCCCTTCACGAGGCTCGAGTTGATCAGTATGAGGGCGCCGGGCCTTGCCATGCCCTCGCAGATGGGCAGGGAATCCTCGCTCATCACCACGCAGGAATCGGGCGAGGTCACGAGGGGGCTCGCGATCTCCTCGCTCGAGACCACGACGGAGGCCCGGGCGATGCCCCCGCGCTTCTCCGCGCCGTAGAAGGGGAAGAACGTGACCTCGAGCCCCTCCTTCATCCCGCAGTAGACCCAGAGCTGGCCCAGGGAGATGATGCCCTGGCCGCCGAAGCCCGCCATGAAGGTTCGCTCCGTCATGCAGTGCCCCCGGTCATCGCGGGCGAAGAAGCCGTCGCCGGCGAGAGCTCGTTCTTGATCTCGCCGAGCCTGTAATAGGGGATCATCTCGCTCGCCAGCCACTCCTGGGCTTGAATCGGGGACATCTGCCAGTTGGTGGGGCAAGGCGAGAGGATCTCCACCATCGTGAAGCCCTCGCCGCGCATCTGCGCCTCGAAGGCCCGCTTGATGTATTGCTTCGTCTTGCGAACGTTCACGGCCGTGTCCACCGAGCCGCGGGCCAAGTACTTGGTGCCGCCCAGCGTCGCGAGCATCTCGCACACCCGGATGGGATAGCCCATGCCGGCGACGATGGGATCACGGCCGTGCGGCGCAGTAGTCGCCTTCTGGCCCACCAGGGTGGTCGGCGCCATCTGGCCGCCGGTCATGCC
>DBTW01000037.1:11090-14251 GCA_002307245.1 Spirochaetaceae bacterium UBA1306
CGTAGATCGCGTTGTTCACGAAGATCGTCGTGAACTTCTCGCCGCGGTTCGCCGCGTGCACGATCTCGGCCGTGCCGATGGCGGCGAGGTCGCCGTCGCCCTGGTAGCAGATCACCAGGTGGTCGGGCCGCATGCGCTTCACGCCCGTGGCCCCGGCCGGCGTCCTGCCGTGCGGGACCTGCACCGAATCGCAGTCGAAGTAAAGATCGGCCCAGATGGCGCAGCCGACGGGGTTCATCAGGATCGTCCGGTCCCGCAGCCCGAGCTCGTCGATGGCTTCCGCGACGAGTCGGTGCGCCACGCCATGGCCGCAGCCCGGGCAGTACTTCGATTGGACGTCCACCAGGCTCGTGGGCCTGCCGTACAGCATTTCCATCATGCCCTCCCCAGCAGCTTACAAGCGAACGCGAGCACTTCTTCCTCGCTCGGCACGATGCCCCCGCAGCGCCCGAAGAAATCCACCGATCCCGCGCCGTTCGCGGCGAGCCTGACGTCTTCGACCATCTGGCCCATGCTCATCTCGACCGCGAGGAAGCGCTTGCCCGCATCGGCTAGCCGGCGTATCTCCGCGCTCGGGAAGGGCCAGAGGCTGATCGGCCTGAAGAGGCCCAGCTTGATCCCGCGCTCCCTGGCCTTCTGCATCGCGCCCAGGCAGACGCGGGCCGAAGTCCCGTAGGCCACCAGCACGAGCTCGGCCCGCTCGGTGTCGACTGCCTCGAAGCGCGCGCACTCGGCCTTGATGAGCTCGTAGCGCTCGTAGCGCGCCTTGATGGAGGCCTCGAGGGCCGGGGGATCGAGGATCATGGAGCAGAGGTGATTGTTGGGCTTGGGCGCCCCGGGGCTCCCCCCGCGCGTGGCCTTGCCGCCGGCGGCCCAGGGCCGGTCCGGCCGCCGGGACGCGTCGCGCTCAGGCGGCAGCACGACGCCCTCCATCATCTGCCCGATAAGGCCATCCGCGAGGATCATCACCGGCATCCGCCATTTCTCGGCGAGCTCGAAAGCCTCGTAGCTGAGGTCGGCGGCTTCCTGCACGCTCTTGGGCGCGAGGACCAAGTGGTAGTAATCGCCGTGGCCGCCTCCGCGAGTGGCCTGGAAGTAATCGCCCTGGGCCGGCGAGATGCCCCCCAGCCCCGGGCCGGCGCGCGCCACGTTCACGATCACGCAGGGGATGTCCGCCCCGCAGGCGTAGGAGATGCCCTCCTGCTTGAGCGAGATGCCCGGGCTCGAGGAGCTCGTCATCGCGCGCCCCCCCGCGGCCGCAGCCCCGTAGACCATGCTCATCGCGGAGACCTCGGCCTCCGCCTGGATGAAGACCCTGCCCCTGTCGAGCATGTTCTTGGCCATGTAGGCCGTGAGCTCGTTCTGGGGAGTGATCGGATACCCGAAATAGGCGTCGCAGCCCGCGCGTATCGCGGCCTCGCCGATCGCCTCGTTGCCTTTCATGAGGCGCATGTCTTCAGCCATCGCCGGCCTCCTACAGCTTGTACACGGTGATCGCGGCGTCCGGGCAGACCTGGTAGCAATTACCGCAGGCGACGCACTTCTCCTCGGCGATCGGCCTCGAGGGGTAGTATCCCCAGGAGTTGGCCGTATCGTCGGGGCCGAGGACCTTGAAAGGACAGGATCTGACGCAGAGTAGGCAGCCCTTGCAGCGTTCCCTGTCGATGACCGGCTTACCCTTGTTAGCCATGCCGACTCCTTTCTACGGAAAAACTATCGCGAAGCCAGGGCGGCGAATGCGATGGAGGCCAGCTTGGTCTCCGAGCCGTCCGCCCTGCTGGCGAGCACGATGGGGGCGGCCGCCCCCATTACGATGCCCGCGCCCTTGGCCCCGCCCAGGGCGAGGAGACACTTGTATAGGATGTTCCCCGCCTCGATATCGGGGGCGACGAGGATGTCCGCGTCTCCCGCCACGTCCGAGACTATCTTCTTGATCAAGGCGCTCTCGGCACTGATGGCGTTGTCCAGGGCCAAGGGCCCATCGACGACGCAGCCGGGCACCTGGCCGCGGCGACTCATCTGCGCGATGATCGCGGCCTCAACCGTGCAGGGCATCTTGTCGTAATTGACCTTCTCTACCGCGGCCAGGAGGGCCACCTTGGGGAGGCTCACGCCGAGGGCGCGGGCCGCCCGGACGGCGTTGGCGATGATATCGAGCTTGGCCGCGATGTCGGGGGCGATATTGATCGCCGCGTCGGAGACGAAGAGCAGCTTGCGATAGCTCGCGATCTCGAAAACGGCGACATGGCTCACCAGGGCCCCGGCGTTTATGCCCGTTTCCTTGTTGAGGGCCGCCTTCAGGATGACCGAAGTCTCGACGAGTCCCTTCATGAGCACATCGGCGTCGCCTTCGCGGACGAGGCGCACAGCCGTGGCCGCCGCTTCCGCCGGACTCCTGGCCTGGACCTTTTCGAAGCGCTTCAAGTCGAGCCCGAGCTCTGTCCCCAAAGTCTCGGTGGCGGCGATATCACCCACCAGGATGGGCTCCGCGAGGCCGTGCCTGGCAGCGTCCACTATTGCCTCGAGGGCTGATCCATCCTGGGCAGCCGCTACCGCAATGCGTTTTCGCCCCGAGCTACGGGCTGTGTCGATCAGTTCCGCAATTGTCTTCACGGCAATTATCTCCTTCACCCATAATCACATCCAGAGGCATTCCAGCGGATATACCTTACACCTGGCGGATCTGCGTTCCGGTATTGGCTAGGGCCTCGACCTCGCCCTCGACGGGATAGACGACTATCGGCACCATGAAGTTGCACACTTTATCACTATTTGTCATCATGTTTGGATAAAAAGCAATACCCCAAGCCCCTGTTCTCGCCGATCCCGGATTAGTGATCAAAGCACCACAAGCGTACGCACTTTAATAAGCCACTTTCAAAGGCTGTTACTTGGGAAATTGGCTTAGCAATTTCTCAGACCCCGTAGCCCTACTCTGTGGTACATTGTTACCCTAGAGAGAATTATAACATTGAAAAGCCGACTGGCAAGAGAGAAACTGCAATATTTGAAAGACTATTTCGATATACAAAACGCGAATTGCTTCCTCGAAACACTTATGGATCGTTGAGAAAAATAGATCGAGCGTAGAATGTTTTGAAGTTTTCCTTGGCTGTTGAAAAAATCGATGCTATTTAACAGCCTGCTGATATGAAGTGACC
>DBTW01000068.1:0-9175 GCA_002307245.1 Spirochaetaceae bacterium UBA1306
CCGATGGCCTCCCCCACGCTCATGCGCGGGGACAGGGAGCTCACGGGGTCCTGGAAGATCATCTGGACCTTCGAGCGCAGGGCCTCGAGCTCGCGCCTCGAATAGGCGGTGATGTCCTTGCCCCGGTACTCGATCCGGCCCGAGCTGGGCTCCACGAGGCGGATCAGGAGGCGCCCGGTCGTCGACTTGCCGGAGCCCGACTCGCCGGCGAGGCCCAGGACCTCGCCCTCCTCGATCTCGAAGCTGACGTCGTCCACGGCGTGCACGACGCGCCGTCCGCGGCCCAAGCCTCTGCCCAGGCCGCCCTTTACCGGAAATTCCTTGACGAGGCGCTCGACGCGCATGATGGGGGCCATCTTCAGGCCTTCCTTTCGTAGAGCCAACAGGCCGCCTGCCGCCCGCCGTAGTCCTTCAGGGCCGGCACGCTCGAGCGGCAGATATCCATGGCCTTCGGGCAGCGCGGCGCGAAGGGGCAGGACGGGGTCTCGTTGACGAGGTCGGGCGGGCTGCCCGGCATCGCGACGAGCTCCTTCTGGTCCAGCAGGATATTGGGCACGCAGTCCATGAGGCCCCTCGTGTAGGGGTGCATGGGGGCCTCGAAGATGTCGTTCGCCGAGGCGAGCTCGGCGATGCGCCCCCCGTACATCACCGCGATGCGGTCGGCCATCTCGGCCACGAGCCCCAAGTTGTGCGAAACCAGCACGACCGTGAGGTCGTACTGGCGTTTCAGCTTCATGAGGAGCTCGGTGAACCCCGCCTCGACGATCACGTCGAGGGCGGTGGTCGGCTCGTCGGCGAGCAGGAGATCCGGGTGCAGGATGAGGGCGAGGCCGATCATTATCCGTTGCCGCATGCCGCCCGACAGCTGGTAGGGGTACTCGGACAGCCGTCGCGCCTCGATGCCGAGGTCGGCGAGAATGGCCTCGGCCCGCGCCAGGCATTCCTTCCTGGGGACCGAGGGCTCGTGGACCTTGATCGCCTCGATGAAGTGGTCCTCCACCGAGACCAGGGGGTCCAGCGAGGTCAGGGGGTTCTGGAAGATCATCGCGATCTTGCGGCCCCGAAGGTCGAGGAGGGACTTGTCGTCCATCGCGAGGATGTCCGCTGCCTCGGCGCCATCCCGTCCGCGGTACAGGATGCTGCCCGAGGTCACGCGGCCGGGCGCCTTGAGGAGCTTGAGCACCGCGAGGCCGAGCGTCGACTTGCCGCAGCCCGACTCGCCCACGATGCCGAGCACCTCTCCCTTCCGGACCGAGAGCGTCACGCCCTCGACCGCGCGAACGGTGCCTATGGATATCGGATACGCTATCGAGAGGTCCCGGATCTCCAGGATGGCCTCGCGCTCTGTTTCGGCCATCGTCAGTACTCCTGCAGCCGCGGGTTGAGGATCTCGGAGAGCCCCTCTCCGAGCATCGTGAAGCCGAGCGCAAGGGTCATGATCATGAGCCCCGGATAGGTGATCATCCACCACACGCCCGAGGGCAGGAATTTCTTGCCCATCGAGAGGTCCATGCCCCAATCGGGAATTCCAGCGGGGAGCCCGAGGCCGATGTAGGAGAGCGCGGCCTCCGTCATGATGGCGTCCGCCACGTTGAGGCTGAACACGACCACGACGGTCGCTATCACGTTGGGGAAGATGTACTTGGCCAGGATCACGGACTTCCTGGCGCCGATCGCGCGCGCGGCCTCGACGTAGAGCTCTTCCTTGATCTGGAGGGTTTGGCCCCGCACCAGGCGGAAATAGGTCGGTATGTACACCACCGACACGGCGACGGTGATGTTGATCACGCCGGGACCGAGCATCGCGGCGAAGGCTATGGCCAAGATGAGGCCCGGGAAGGAGTAGACCGAGTCCATGACGAGGGAGAGGACCTTGTCGAGCCAATTGCCCGCGAAGCCCGAGATCAGGCCGAGGGGGATTCCGATCAGGGCCGAAAGCAGCGAGGCCGCGATGGCCACGCCGAGGATCGTGCGCGCGCCGTAGACCATGCGCGCATTGACGTCGCGGCCGAGGTTGTCCGTGCCCATGATGTGCTGGGCGCTGGGGGCGGCCATCTGCGGCCCCACGCCCTGGGCTACGGGGTCGTAGCTCGTGAAGAGGCTGGGAACCAGGGTCATCAGGGCCACGGCGAGGATGATCGCGGCCCCCGCCACGAGGATCCACCACTCGACCCGGTACTTCCTGGCCGCGTCGGAGAATTTGCCGAGGAGGGAGGCGAGGCCCGCCGAGGGCGACATCCAGGCGCCATGCTTCGTTTCGTCCATCGCCATGCTCCTAAAGCCTAACCCGCGGATCGATGATCGCGTACACGACGTCCACGATGAGCGACACAAAGCTCACGAAGAGGGCGTACACGACGATGATGCCCTGGATCGTGGGGTAGTCGCGAAGATAGATGCGCTCGAGCAGCAGGCGGCCCATGCCCGGCCAGGAGAAGGTCGTCTCGGTCAGGATGGCCCCCGCCAGGAGCGCGCTGAACTGGAGCCCCAGCATCGTGATGATGGGGATGAGGGCGTTCTTGAGGGCGTGCCCGTAGACGACGGCGCGCTCGGGCACGCCGCGGGCGCGGCTCGCGAGCACGTAGTCGGACTTGAGCACGTCGAGCATATTGGCCCGCGTCAAGCGCACGAACACGCCCGACAAGGTAATCCCCAGGGTGAAGGCCGGCAGGACGAGGTGGTAGAGCACGTCGCCCAGGGCCTCGAAGTTCCCAGAGAAGAGGGTGTCGATGATATAGAAGCCCGTCCTGTCGAACTCGCCGGAGACGACGCGGCTGCCCACCCTTCCCGCGATGGGGAAGGCGTCGAGGAAGACCCCGAAGATCATCTGCAGCATCAGGCCCATCCAGAACACGGGGATGCAGTAGACGACGTTCGCGTAGAGCCTGATGCCGAAGTCGTGGCCGGTCCTGCGCTTGCGCGCGGCGCGCACGCCGAGCGGCACGCCGAGGCCCAGGCAGACGACGAGGCCGCAGAGCGTGAGCTCGATGGTGGCCGGCAGCTTGTCGGAGATGGGCTTGGAGACCTTCTCCTTGAGGATCATCGAGTCGCCGAGGTCGCCTCGGGCGAGCTGGCCGAGGTAATCGACGTATTGCGCGAGGATCGGCTTGTCCAGACCTAGCTCCGCCTTCTTCTTGTCGATCACCGCCTGGGGCGCATGCCCGCCGAGCATGGCCGAGACGGGGTCGCCCGGCATGACCCGGAGAACCACGAAAACCATCGTGAGGAGGACGAAGACCATCGGGACGGTGAGGAGGAGCCTCCCGCCCACGTAGCGTAAGATGCGTCTCATCTGGGGATCCTGAAAAATACCGAGCCCCCGGCGGGGGCTCGGCTATAGCGGTCTAGGGTCACGAGGCTCGCTTCACTTCGTGAAGGAAAGCTCGTTGTAGTTGAAGATCAGGGTCGGGCCGATCTTGACGCCAGCCACGTTCTTCTTCGTGAAGACGTAGAGGTTGCCCTGGAACAGCGGCGCGGTCGGAACCTCGACGGTCCAGTCCTTCTGCACCTTCTCGAAGAGGGCCTTGCGGACCTTGGAATCGGAGCTCTGCTGCTCCTTGGCGAAGAGGGCGTCCCAGTCCGGGTTGGAGAAGAAGACGCCGTTGCCGATCGAGCCGTTGGTGCCCGCGAAGGCGGCGGTGTAGTTATCCGGGTCGATGTAGTCAGGGTACCAGCCGAGGAAGTAGACACCCATCTGCTTGTCGCGCCACTGCTGCTTGTAGGTAGCCCACTCGGCGCTCTTGATCGTGACCTTGACGAGGGGGGTCTTCTCGAACTGGGCCTTGATGACCTCGGCGAGGTTGACCTCGGTGTCGCCGTAGTGGCTCGGCGTATACCAGAGGTCGAAGGCAAAGGGCTTGTCCTTGCTGTAGCCGGCGGACTTTAGGAGCTTCTCGGCGAGGGCGACATTACCGTCGCCGAGGGCCTTCTTGAAGTCCTCGGTGGCGTAGATCATGCCCTGAGGCACCATCGAGTAGAGGGGCGCGTTCTGGCCGAGATAGACCTTCTGATTGAAGTCGGGCCTGTCGACCAGGGCGGAGAGGGCCTGGCGGAGCACCTTGTCCTTGAAGGCCGAGACGTCGCAATTGAAGGCCAGGTAGCGGATGAAGGGCCCGGGGAGCTTGAAGGTGGTGATCTTCGCGTTCTTCGAGAGGTCATTGATGTCCGAGGGGTTCATCGACTTGTAGGCGAGGTCGATCTCGCCCTTCTCGAGGGCGAGGCGCATCGTCGTGGCGTCGGCGAAGTAGCGGATGATGATCTTGGCGATCTTGGGCTTCGCGCCGTAGTAGCCGGGGTTGGCCTGGAGCACGACTTCCTCGTCGCGCTTGAAGGACGTGGCCTTATATGGGCCGAGGCCGACGAGGGCGCCGTCCTTGAGCTCGGAGGGATCCTTCACAACCTTGTCGACGGGATAGACGGTCGGATCGAGGGGGAAGTAGGGAGGGCAGCCCGCGACCATGGTCGGGAAAAAGGCGGTGGGGCCCTTGAGGATGAACTTGACGGTGAGGGGATCGACGACCTGGACATCCTTTACGAAGTCGGTGATGAGCCAGGAGGGGTCGCCAGCGAGCTTGATGCAGCGATCGATGGTCCACTTGACGGCGTCGGCCGTAAAGGCCGTGCCGGAGGTGAACTTCAGGCCCTTGCGAAGCTTGAAAGTGAACTCGTCGCCCTTGTCATTGACCAAATAGCTCTCGGCGAGGCCGGGAATTACTTCGGTGGTGCCAGGTTTATAGGTTAGGAGACCCTGGTTGATGTTCTGGAATATCTCCCAGGTGTGGAAATCATAGGCGTTCGCCGTATCCATGTCGGTGACCTTTTCGGTCGTGCCGTACACGAGGGTGCCCTGGGCGAACAATGCGCCGCCGGCGAGCACGAGGGCGGACATGAGGATCGCAACCGCAAATCGCTTCATTTGGCCTCCATTTTTGGAACCGGAATACTGTATCGCCATTATAGTTTCAAGGGCGAAAGTGTCAATCCATATAGCCTTCTCCAGTCGTATGTCCGGGAATATATCCGGGAGTATTTGCCAACGCTATGTAGCTTGGGCTTTGCAACCAGAGGAACTACGGCTATTATCTAGGCCTTGGCGCTGAAAGGATCGGGAGGGAAAATGCGTTTCGACATACGGCGCTTCTTCGACGAGTTCATCCTTTACTCGAGCCAATTCTTCGTTTTCTTCATACTTATGCTGCTCATCACGCCGGCGACCGACGCGCTCAGGCCGGCGGCCCTGGTCATCGTGGTCCTCTTCCTCATTATCCAGATCGCCCTCCTAGTCGGGCAGGGCCAGAAGCCGATACTCAGGTTCCTCTTCTCGTTCATCACGCCAGCCGCCTACACGATGGTCAGGACCCTGGGCGGCGACCCCATACCCTTCGACATGGCCACCGTCTTCATCTGGGGGGCGGCCCTGTACGTCGGCCTCTTCCAGGCCCTGGCCCTTTCGCCCAAGGGCGCCTGGACCAGGCGGGCCGCCGAAACCTTCCTCGCCATCGGCGCCGTCTTCGTCTTCATGTTCTTCTATTTCTACCTGGACCTCAGGCTCGGCCTAGCCAAGCGCCTGTCTTCCGGGGAGTTCAGCCAGGCCCAATACGCCAAGGCCCTCGGCTTCAAGAGCTTCGGCCGCTCGTTTGCCCAATTCCTGAAGACCCCGCAGAACGGCTTTCTCGCCTTCGGCCTGGCCACCTTCGGCGTCATGCTGCTAGCCAGCAAGGTGACGGTACTGGGCCTCCGCTCCCGCATCGCGGGGCTCTTCGGCGAGGCCCGCGTCAACGACAAGGCGGTCCAGCCCGAGCCGGCGATGAACCAGGCGGCCACGGTCACCGTCATCTCCTCGGACATACGCGACTTCACGAGCCTCGCCGACAAGCTCGGCCCCGAGCGCTCGGTAGCCATGCTCAACCGCTATTATTCCCTATGGTCGGTCGCCGCCGACCGCCATGGCGGCCGAATCGCCGGCACGACCGGCGATTCGGTCCTCCTCGTCTTCGGCCTCCTCGGGGAGAAGGACGCGGCCGAGCAAGCCCTCGCCTGCGCACGCGACTTCGCCGCCGAGTTGCCGGGCCTCCGCGACGACATGCAGTCCGCCTCCCTGCCAGCCCCCGCCGAGGTCAGCATCGGCCTCCATTGCGGCAACATCGTGGCCGGCGACCTCGGGCCGGTTGGCGCCCGGCGCCTCGGCGTCTTCGGCGAGGCCGTCTCGGTGGCCGCTCGGCTCGATTCCCTGTGCCGGGAATTCAAGCAGGAGATGCTGCTGTCGCAATCGGTCTTCCGGCAGCTCGAGCTGGAGAGCCAGGCCCGGCTCGTGCGCATCGGCGAGGTGCTGCTGCGCAACAGCACGCAGCCCGTACCGGTGTACGGGACGAAGTAATATACAGTCTCCCGAAGCTGGTTAAGGCTCATTTATCAGGGAAAACGAATACCGGCATATCGACGCTCCGGCCGTGGACGAGATCGGCGAGGCGTGAAGTACTACTTACAGACTATTTCTTCGCGACCGCGAAACGCTTGACCGTCTTCTTCGTCGTCTCGGCGAGGCGCTCCCGAAGCACGGTGACCTTGGATATCTTCTGGTAGGGCAGGAGCTTCAGGTTGACCTCATCGACGATCTCCCGCAACCTTTCCTCGGCGCTCTCCCAGTCGACGCCACCGCTCTCGGCCACGCCTCCCCCGGAGGGAACGATCCCCTTGAAGCGCTCGGCGTTCGGGTAGAGCATCGCCTCGATGCCCTCGCTGTGGGTCGACTCGTCCTCGATGTAGCCGCTGACCAGGACCTGCTCCACCTCGTCGAAGAGCTGGAAGCGGTTTTCGATCTCCTCGGGATAGACGTTCTTCCCGCCCGCCGTGACGATTAGGTTCTTTGCGCGGCCCTCGAGGTAGACGTAGTCGTCCTCGTCGATGCGCCCGAGGTCCCCCGTCTTGAGCCAGCCGTCGGGCGAGAGGACCTTGGCCGTCTCCTCGGGCATCTTGTAGTAGCCCATCATCACCATCGGGCCCCGAACCGCGATCTCGCCCACGCCCTCGGCATCCGGCTCGAGGATTTTCATTTCGACGAAGGGTAGGAGCTTGCCGACGCTCGTAATGATGAAAGCCTCGGTCGGGTTGAGGGTGATGATCGGCGAAGTCTCGGTCAGGCCGTAACCCTGCACGAAGTCGATGCCGAGCTCCTGGTAGCGGCGGAAGACCTTGGGGGCGAGCGGCCCGCCCCCCGAGATGCAGATGCGGATGCTCGCGAGGCTAGCCTTGTCCAGGACCGAGTGGAAGAGCGTCTTCCCAGGGTTCCTCTTCGTGAGCTTCTTGATCGTCAGGGAGAGGGCCATGAGGACATAGATGGCCGCGTTGACGATCGGGCCCTTCTCCTTCACGCCCTTCAGGATCCCGGCCAGGACCTTGTTGAAGAGCAACGGCACGCCGAGGAACATGGTGACCTTGGCTTCCTTGAGGTCCTTGAAGACCTGCTTGATCACCATGCGCTTCCCGAAGACGAGCTCCGCTCCGACCGAGACGGACTCTATGAATACGGCGAGCATCGTATAGGCGTGGTGGATGGGCAGCAGGGCGTAGAACACGTCCGTGCTGTATATCGTCATGTTGCCCTGAGCCATGAAGCAATCGGCCACCAGGTTCCGGTGGCTGAGCATGACGCCCTTGGGCGTGCCCATCGTTCCGCTGGTGAATAGGATGGCCGCTAGCTCGCCCTCGGCGGGCTTGTCGAAGGCAGGTGCCCCACTTGAGTCCAGGTCGAGGACGTTGCCCTTCCTGCCGGACGCCAGGGAGAAGCTGGCCTTGAGGCCCGGACAGACGGCCTTCAGGTCGGATTCCTTCTCTTCGTCGACGAAGAGGGCGACGACATCGCCCGCCTTCACGAGGTTGGCCAGCTCCGGCACGCTCAGCTGATAGTCGAGAGGCACGACGACCGCTCCCGCGGTGAGGACGGCGAAGTAGGCGACCGCCCATTCGGGGCTGTTCTTGCCGGCCACGGCGACCTTATCCCCGCGGCCCAAGCCTAGGGCACGGAGCTTGCGCGCGGCGCCCTCGACCTTGGCCAAGGCCTCGCGGTAGCTGAGACTGCGCCGATTCGGCTCGAAGACCGTGAAGCACGCGTTATCGGGATATCGGAGCGCCGATAGCGCGAGCAGCTCGGGCAAGGTCGGCCATTGGCCGGCGAAGGCCGTCCCGCGGTATTGGTCGAGGAAGTCCCATGGCAGCTCGCGCGTCGTCTTCATCCCAGCCTCCGATGTGTCCATCATGCGAAATTCCAGGCCTAGTTGCAATAGAATGCCGGTTTTTTCAGGGACTCCGCGGAAAGATCCCGCTGGCGGTAACTTGCCGAAGCCTGGAAGTGTTACTAAGTTATGAGAAGCATGAAAAAACCCACGAGACTCCTCTCGGACGAAAGCCAAGGCAAGCGAACCCTTCTCTTAGTCGCGGCGGGATCCCTCTGTCTCGCCACCGCCTTCGTGGCCTTCACCCTACTCATATCCTCGTGCTCGGCGAGAATAGGAGCCGCGATCGGAGCGGGAGGGGACGCGCGCATCTCAGTTGACGCCGAGCTTCCGGCAGCGATAGCCGATAAATTTCGCAAGCTCGCCCGGGCAGGCGGCCAAGCAAGCGGCGCCCAAGCCTCGGCCGCGGGATTCTTCGACGTCGAAGCCATCCGAAAAACCATCGCCGCCAGGCCAGGCATCTCCCGCGTTACGGTAACGCAGCCGAGCCTCGATTCGATACGCGTCGAGGCAAAGGCCCGAAGCGTCGAAGAGCTCGCCGCCTCGGCCGACATCAAAACGGCCCGCCTCATCTCGGTTTCCCGCGGAGCGGGCTGGACCGAATTCCGGATTACCCTCGATCGGGGCGGAGCCAAGAATGTAGTGGCGCTCTTCCCAGGCCTCGATCCCACGCTTCTCGAAGCCCTCTCTCCGCCTGCCCTCGAAGATGATCCGCTCACGATCGACGAGTACAGAACCATGCTGAAGGGAGTGCTCGGAGAAAGGGCCATGGCTGCGATGGAAGCCGCCTCGATTAAGCTGAGCATAGAGGCGCCGGGCGCGGTCCTGGCCTCCGGCGGGGGCAAGCTATCGGGCTCGACCATCACCGCCGCGATTCCCATCCTCGATCTTCTGGCGCTAAGCAAGCCTATAGAGCTCTGGATTCGTTGGTAAAAAAGAAGCCG